>NZ_FNZO01000022.1:0-37702 GCF_900109305.1 Paenibacillus sp. cl141a | reverse complement strand
CTTCTCCTTCATTCAGATCAAGGGTGGCATTACCAAATGAAGCCGTATCAGCATGCGCTTAAGTCGAGAGGCATTCTCCAAAGCATGTCACGAAAAGGGAATTGTTACGACAATGCCGTCATAGAGAATTTCTTCGGTATCCTCAAGTCGGAGTTTCTGTACTACAAAGAGTTTGAAAGTGTGGAGCATTTTAAGAAAGAACTGAAAAAATACATTGAATACTATAATACCAAACGGTTAAAGGCAAAATTAAAAATGAGTCCGGTACAGTACCGAACTCATTTTGAGAAAGCTGCCTAATGAAATAACCGTGTCTAACTTTTGGGGGTCTCTTCAACGATGCGGCTTTTTATTTATAAGCATGCAAATTACTGCCATGCTCAAGTCTCAAACAGGACCTCTCCCGTGCGGGATACATCAAACCCCGGAATCGAACGCAGCTCCTTTTGGAAGGTGTCCGATTGCAGAATTTGCAAAAGGGTCGGAATCCAAGTCTGACTCCACGTGGTTTTAAGTATCACAAGATCATAACGCTCCTGAATCAAAGGAATAAAATCAATTTGACCGATTATTGAGGCAGCTTTCTCTATGCCAACGCCAACATCGGCTTCACCGGTAGCAACTTTCGTCGCCACACCGAGATGATTGGTCTGTATATGATCATAACCGGAAAGCTGCTGCGGATTGATTCCGTGAAGGCGGAGCTGTTCGTCGAGCAATACGCGGGCGCCTGATCCCTTCTCGCGATTCACGAATCGCAGCCCGGAACGGTCTAAATCAGACCACCCTTTAAGACCGAAGGGGTTCCCCGGCTGGACAAATAACCCTGCATTTCTGGAAAGAAGATTGACGACCACATAGGAAGAACCAACGAGCAGCTTTCGAATATACGGAAGATTGTACTCTCCTGTATCTCCGTCCAAGAGGTGCGTGCTGACGATATCCGACTCGCCTCTGTACATGGAGATTAAGCTGTCGAGGCTGCCGACAAATGAACGCAAGGGCCGAATGGCGGGGATCGTTTGTTCCATATGTTTGGCCAAAATATCTAGGCTAATGTCATGTCCGGTAATGACGATCGGGCGATTCCCACTGGTGAATGTAGGCGGTTGGATAGGTGAAGGCGAATGTACCTCAACAGGTTGGTTGGATACCGGAACCGTTCTCGTCCTTTGTTTGTAGGCCTCCAGGTCAGCAGCATCCACCCGCATTTGTTTGCCGACCCGATAAGAGGGCAGCTCCCCTTTTTTGATCAGATCATACACGGTAAGTTTGGATATTTTTAAGAGCTTGGCAATTTCCTCCGTTGTATAAGACATGTCATTGGACATATCATGTTCCTCCCGGTTAACTGTATAAGTGGTTTAACATTTGAGGCTAATTATAACACAATTGAATGAATTCAAACGATTCTCCTGATTTCTCCCCTTTCCGATTATATAGATATCATTAAATTAGATATAAATAGATATATTTGGTTTGCGAAGAATTGCGCATGAAAGTATAATGTTTATGCTTGATTATAACTAAATATAGTTTTTTGGAGGGGGACCCATGATTAAACCAGCAAAGTTTAGTGCGGTTTTATCTCTTGTATTATCCATGATATTAGTAATGGCGGGTTGCGGCACGGCAGCAAAAGATCATACCGATTCTCAAGCTGCGGATAAGAATACGCAAACTACGGCAGCAACGGAAACGGTTAAACTGACCGTATCTGCGGCAGCAAGCATGACAGATGCTCTAAAGGAAATCCAGGAGGATTATAAAACGAAGCATCCAAATATCACATTAAATTTTAATTTTGGCGCATCCGGCGCATTGCAGCAGCAGATTGAGCAGGGAGCACCAGCCGACTTATTCCTGTCAGCCGCAGCCAAGAACATGAAAGCGCTCGTGGATAAACAACTGATTGATGCAAATCAACAAAAAAATGTTCTTAGCAACGAGTTGGTGGCTGTCGTGTCTGCGGATGGACAAGTACCGGTTGCAAGCTTTGCCGACTTGTCCAAGTCTGATATAAAAAACATTGCCATTGGCATTCCTGAAAGTGTGCCTGCGGGAAGTTACGCTAAAGAGGCACTTACAAAAACGAACTCCTGGGATTCGCTCCAATCCAAGATCGTACAAGGTAAAGACGTACGTCAAGTTCTTCAATATGTAGCAACGGGTAATGCAGATGTCGGGTTTGTGTATAAAACGGACGCATTAACCTCTGACAAAGTGAAGGTTGCTTTTGCTGTGGATCCCGCAACATACACGCCTGTTGAATATCCGATTGGAATCGTAAAGGCAACAAAACATCGAAAAGAGGCTGAGGATTTCTACACTTATTTGCAGACGCAAGAAGCGCTGGACGTCTTTGAGAAGTACGGATTCTCCGTTCTGAATTGATTGGAGTCGATATGAATTGGAACGAATTCTGGTTACCGATTAAACTGTCACTGCAGGTTTCCGTACTGTCCAGCCTAACGGTTGTCCTGATAGGAGTGGCTGCTGCCTGGTGGATGTCACGCAAATCCTTCAAAGGGAAAACGATTCTTGAGACCGCCTTTATGCTCCCGTTAGTTCTTCCCCCAACCGTGGTTGGTTTTGTTCTATTAGTCATACTTGGTCGAAAAAGCTGGTTTGGACAATGGATAGAATGGCTCTTTGCCTCGCCCGTCATTTTTACTTGGTGGGCTGCCGTGATCGCTTCGGTCGTCGTAGCCTTCCCGCTGGTCTACCAAACGATGAAGGTGGGGTTTTCTTCTGTCCATCGGGATGTCGAGGAAGCAGCTCGTTCAAATGGAGCTAACGAGTGGCAGGTCTTCAGGTATATAACGCTTCCTTTGACTTATCGCTCGTTGGTAACTGCCTATATTCTTGGATTTGCTCGTGGACTTGGTGAATTCGGAGCAACGTTAATGATAGCAGGCAATATTCCGGGCAAAACACAGACCATTCCTACGGCCATATTCGTTGCGGTTGATGCGGGCAATACGACGATGGCATGGGCTTGGACAGGATCCATGATCATGATTTCCTTTATAATGTTGCTTCTTACGAGGCGAAGTGATCAATAAAAGTCGCTAAATACAGCGGCTTTTTTGATGTTCCGGAACTTCATGAATATTGATTTATTTTTAAAAAAGGGTAATCATTAGTTACAGCACTTTATTTTACCATCATATCGCCGTAAAAAGTGCTGATTACGCGCAAAGCGAAAGGAGGATTGTGATTAGCTGTCGTCAGCTATTTATCTCTGCTTCAAATCAACCCCAGTGAGACATCATGCCAAAGGAGGTATCTTAATGTTTCAGGAGCGCTTTGCTCTCAGCGGTAAGAACTTAAAGATTTTTACATCGTTCGTTCTCGTCATTATTTTACTTATCATGCCGATCCTGCCGGCTGCAGCCGCATCACCAGCCAAAACCGTGAATGCTTCGGCTAAGCTCGCCTATAATCTTAAAGGGCTTAAGCATAATGTAGCCGTTCAAAAAGCATATATTGCAGACAAGTATATTTATGTTACACAGCGGTCTAAGGGTACATGCTATCTTTCCAGGCTGCTTATTAGCGGGAAAGACGCGAAGTACGTAGACGAAATGACCGTCACCAATACCGGACATTGTCAAACGCTTGATATGTATACGTACAAAGGGGAACATTATTTCTACTTCAGTTCCAAAGCCGATTCTTCCACTAAGCAATTCTGGTCCCTCCAAGTGGCAAGACTAAAATATAAGGCGGGATCAAAGGTCGATTATACGAAGCTGGACCGATTCGTCTATATGAATTACGCGAACAAGACCGGCAAACGATTAGGCACAACCTATAGGGTCGACGGCGGCGGCAACAGCAAATATACGTTCTTCCGCGTACAGACCAAGGAAAAGACCGTCACCTGGTCCATATACAGCACAGCGGCCCTGAACAAGCTTCTGGACAGCAAAAAGCAGGTTCGAATGGACAGTGCCGCAGCGGTAAAAGCGAGCATAGCGAGTTTCACTCAATCCGGCAATCGTATTATTAGACCGAATGGATCGTTTCAGGGTGCAGATATGCTGGGGAGCTCCAAAATTTACACCTCGGGAGGAGCCGAAGGCCAAACTCCGCAGATCGCCATGATGACCAGCTCGGGCGCCTACAAGAGCCTGGTGAAAATTACGAATGTGGGAAAGCATGAAATCGAGGGCGTTCAGACCAAGAACGGGAAGGTTTACTTTACGATCGTGACGGATCCCAAAAACAAGAAAAACACACAGAAAATTTACTATGTGCCGGATACGATTTTTTGAATACTTCAACGAAAAAGTCGCCATGTAATGGTCATAACCCTGTCAAGTAGACAGTACAAAAAAGACATGATTTAAGCTGCGACCGTTTCCCGGTATTCTACCGGGGAACGGTCGTTTAATTTTTTCTGGAATCGGTCCTGGTTATAGAACAGAATGTATTCATTCACTTGCTGTTCAACCTCTGCTTTGTTTGCTGCCTCATTCAAGTATATTTTCTCGGTCTTTAAATGAGAGAAGAACGACTCGATACAGGCATTGTCCAGGCAATTTCCTCGTCTAGAGTGACTGCCTAGCATGCCGAGTTGTTTCAGTTTACGGTTAAATGGTTTTGACGTGTATTGAAATCCTTGATCCGAGTGTAGGATTACCCCACTCACATCCACGTGCTGACGGAGTCTATCCAGCGTTTCATGAACCAAAGCGAGGTCATTTCGTTCCGAAAGATGCCAAGCTACAATCTCGTTATTGTATAAATCTTGAATGACAGACAGGTACACAAATTGTTCTCCAGCACGAATATAGGTAATATCTGTGACCAGTTTCGTTCGTGGTGTGTCCGCTTTAAACTGGCGCTGAAGCCGATTCGGATTTACCACAGAAGCTTGTTTTCCAAAGAATCGACGCTTCTTTCGAATGACAGAACAGATTCCTAACTGTTTCATTAATCGGTACACCTTTTTGTGGTTGACCCAAATGCCTTCCTTCCGTAAAGCTACCGTCATTCGAAGATAACCAAAGTAGGGATGCATGCGATGGATGGCAAGCAGATGCGATTCCAATTCATGCTGCTTTTGTCTACGTTCTTTTGCCGCTTGCAAGCTTTTTCTCCACTTGTAATAGCCTGAACGGGAAACCGCGGCTAACTTCAAGAGCCAACTAAGACGATGGCGTACTCGCAAGTCCTCTATGATCTGAAATCTAGCAGCTTTACTCGTCACTCCTTGTGTAGATTTGGATACTGCTTTTTTAAATATTCAATCTCCGCTCGCAAGTATGCCATCTCTTCTTCCATACTGGAAAACTTCGTTCTGGGGCGTCCCCGTTTGGATGTGGCAGGTTCTAGGCTCATTCCACGTTTCGTTCTCGCCGCCCACACTTGTACTTGAGATTTGTTTTGAATACCCAAACGTTTCGCTACTTCACGTATACTCATATGTTCTTCGTTGACCAGCCGGGCCGCCTCCAATTTTAATTCCAAGGAGTACCGCCGGTAAGTTTGTCCTTTTTTAGCCATGCAAAAAATCCCCTTCATTAGGCAAGATTAAGTCCATCTTAACAGATGTCTTTTTTCTCTTGTCTACTAAAAGGGGATAATACCAGTAATGGCGGCTTTTTTTCGAGATTGCAGCTAGTATGTGCAGTCCCCAGCAAGTATAAATCGTTTCTTATCACCGTCTTAATATCACAGAACAATGTGAGATTGTGTGTTTTTGTGGTATTCTGTATTAGTAGTTCAAACACGGTAGTCGTTTATTGGAGGAATATCGAATGCTTGCACATGATCGGCATCAACAAATCATGAAACTGCTTCACGAAAACCAATCGGTCAAGACAACGGATTTAATTGCGCAATTCGGAGTTTCTTTCGAGACGATTCGAAGAGACCTGGAATATCTGGAACAGGAGGGCTTCTTAAAAAGGGTTCATGGCGGGGCAACCTTGCCGGCAGCGGACTATCAGAAAGAACTGCCTTTTACCGTGCGGGAAATGAAGAGGCATCAAGAGAAACGGGAGTTGGCCCAGATTGCCCTCCGCTACGTGGAAGAAGGGCAATCCTTGTTCATGGATGTAAGCACCACCAATACCGAATTTGCCAAGGCATTGATGACGCGCTTTGATCGATTGACGATACTGACCAATTCCTTTCAAATCGCATCGATACTTATGGAGAAACCTCATTTCACGATCATCTTCGTCGGTGGGGTGGTACGTAACTCGGAGCATTGCGTGGTCGGCGATTTTGCCGAATCCTTTGTCACTCAGTTTCATGCCGACCTTTTCTTTATGAGCGTGAGTGGCATATCCCTGACCGAAGGTTTGACGGATTACGGGTTAAGCGAGATTCAATTGAAGAAGAAAATGCTGGCCCGGGCACACAAGGTCATCGTGCTTGCAGACAGCAGTAAGTTTAACGCGGTTTCGCTCACACCGGTCTGCGGATTGGATCAGATTGAACGGATTGTGACGGACTCCGGGCTAGGGAATGATGTCCTTGAACAATATCGGGAGGCAGGGGTCAATATCGATTGCCAATAAATTCAAAAGAACAAGAGGAGCCTTCCGACGAGGTTCTTTTTTTTGCTCATCATATCAATTGACAGTAAGAATTCCTCATGCTACGATCAATCTCGAGTTGTATAAATGTGTGATTATAAGCATATGATTGTGTAACATAGTGTTTTCGAGGGGGTGCAATAATTTCAATTGCAGTTTTATTGGTTCTAGCCTCTGGCATGGCGCATGCGGTATGGAATATGTTGACAAAGTCGAGTGGGAATAAGCAGTTGTTTTTATTTATGATTTATATCCCCACCACGCTTATGCTGCTTCCGGGCTTTATGATCGAAATCGTCACAGCGAATCCACCCATGTCGGCTTATCTTTTGTTATCCCTGTCCGTGTTCATTCAAGGGGGATATGCCTATTTCTTGTCCAAGTCCTTAACCTATGGCGACCTATCCCAGGTCTACCCGATGATGAGAGGCATTTCCACTTTCTTGTTGCCTCTTTGTGGAGTCATTCTCTTGAACGAGCGATTATCCGTCTGGGGATGGCTAGGACTCGGATTGATTGCATTTGGTTTCTTTCTATCAAGCGGCATCTTTATGAGGAAGCAACGATTTCATGCCCCTCACAGGGTTCTTTTCTATACTGCAGCCGTGGGGCTTTGCACGATGGCGTACGTGATGGTAGACAAAGTGAATCTGCAGCATTTTTCGCCAACGCTGCTCTTGGAAATATCCAATATCGGATTTATGCTGGGGCTGGCCCCGTTTATCCGTTTTGGCGAAATCCGCTGGGTAAGAGAGATACGAGAACATGGAAAATGGCTTGCAGTTGGCGCGATCCTTTCTCCAGGTTCATATTTGTTGTTCTTGTTTGCCATGAGTATGTCCCCGTTAATATACATAGCGCCTCTTCGAGAGATTGGAACCGTATTCGGCACCTTGCTGGGCGTATTGCTGCTGAAGGAAGGTCAAGGAGGGCTGCGGATCGTATCGGCCGGCATTATCTTTATTGGAATCTTGCTCATAGGCATGCTGGGCATATGATTAGCAGACGGCATTTCACCGTTGCGGTGAACACGAGGATAACGCGTCGGCCATATTCGACATCCTTTTTGAAGGAGGACTGAGTAGTTTGAACAAGCGGAATCAAGAAGGAGAAAACCGGAAAGGGGACGTGCTGCTCCGATTTCAGGTTATCACCGATACGCACGTGAAAGCGGACCCCGGACATACCTACAATTGTAATTTGGCGAGGGCATTAGAAGATATTAAACGAATGGCGCCGGACAGTGACGGCATTATGCACGCAGGCGATTTAATCGACCAGGGGAGTACGGAGGAATATGCGGAGTTTCGCAGAATATGGCGAGAGCATGGGGCAGGATTGCCGGTCAGTTATTTTGCTGCTGGCAATCACGATGTCGGTCTGGGGCATTGGCCTTCACGTTTGGGAGCTTATCTGGATGCCACGGGTATGAGCGGACCCTATCACGATCATTGGGTTAACGGGTACCACTTTATCTTCCTCGGAACCGAGGAGGGGCTGGAGCTGTTTGCTTCCTTGTCCGAAACTCAGCTGACATGGCTCGATACTAAACTAACCGAAAGCAAGAACCCGGTTCAACCGGCTTTCGTCTTCCTGCATCAGCCGCTCAAAGACACGGTTGCAGGATCTTATGAGTCGCAGCGGTGGTACGGCGTTGCTCAGGACGAAGCGCTCAAGAAAGTTCTGGCTAAACACCGGCATGCCATTCTGTTCACGGGGCATACTCACTGGGAGCTGGAGGCGCAGCATACGATGTTCGATGGACAGGAACAACTGCCTTATATGTTTAACGGATCCTCTGTCGCGTACCTATGGACGGATAAAGACGAGCATAAAGATGGGAGCCAGGGTCTGTTCGTCGAGGTTTATGCAGATCGTGTAATCGTCAGAGGCCGGGATTTCGCTGCAGGCAAGTGGCTGGAGAATGTCCGGTTTGAATGTAACATCCCTGAGCAATCCGAATAATTGGAAACGCCTACAATAGAACCCTCCATTCAATGACATCGGTTCATGATGATTGAACGGGGCTGTCGAGTCAATGGAGGGTTTGTCCGTCTCCGCTGCAGGATTACCAAATGAATATAATTGTTTTCACAGGAAAAAGATACTACAATTGGATCTAGGCTTACATACCAGCGTTTAGATTTTGCTCTTGTTCAAATTGGCAGCCAAGAGAGTAGCAGAGGGGGAAACTTGGAATGAAAAACAATGAATTAAAGAGGGGACTCGAAGCTCGCCACATCCAGATGATTGCTCTGGGCGGCACCATCGGTGTCGGGTTATTCATGGGTTCGGCAAGCACGATCAAATGGACAGGTCCATCGGTGATGCTTGCGTATGCAATTGTAGGGATTTTTATATTCTTCATTATGCGCGCAATGGGAGAAATGCAGTACATAGAACCGAGCACGGGATCATTTGCGACCTTTGGCCACAAGTACATTCATCCCTTGGCGGGGTACGTGACGGCTTGGAGCAACTGGTTCCAATGGGTGATCGTCGGGATGGCGGAGATTATTGCCGTTGGAACATACATGAAGTACTGGTTTCCGGATTTGCCCGCTTGGATACCAGGGCTCGTCGCTATGGCGATTCTCGGTGCAGCCAACCTGTTCTCCGTAAAATCGTTTGGTGAATTTGAGTTTTGGTTTGCCATGATTAAAATCGTAACCATCGTCTTGATGATTGTTGCCGGGCTTGGTCTGATTTTGTTCGGATTAGGCAATGGCGGCAATGCGATCGGATTTTCCAACCTATGGCAGCATGGGGGCTTTTTTACCGGCGGATGGTCAGGCTTTTTCTTTGCTCTCTCGTTAGTGATCGGAGCCTATCAAGGCGTCGAGCTGATAGGAATTACGGCAGGTGAGGCCAAAAACCCGCAAAAAACGTTAATGAGCGCGACGCAAAGCATTATCTGGCGCATTTTGATCTTCTATATCGGCGCGATTTTTGTGATTGTCACGGTCTACCCTTGGAATCAGCTGCAAGCCCTCGGCAGTCCGTTCGTTGCCACGTTTGCGAAAGTCGGCATTACTGCGGCAGCTGGAATCATCAACTTTGTTGTCATCACCGCCGCCATGTCGGGCTGCAACAGCGGGATATTTAGCGCAGGACGCATGTTGTATACATTAGGAGTCAATGGACAGGCACCGAAAATATTTACGAAACTGTCACGTAACGGCGTGCCCCTGCTGGGAACGATCGGCGTACTCGCGGGGTTGGGCCTTGGCGTGTTATTAAGTTATATCGCACCGGAAAATCTGTTCGTGCATGTGTACAGCGCCAGCGTGCTTCCCGGCATGGTGCCCTGGTTCGTCATTTTGATCAGTCAAATCAATTTCAGAAGAACCAAGGGGAGTGCCTTGGATGATCATCCGTTCAAAATGCCTTTCGCACCGGTGACCAACTATGTGACGATTGCCTTTTTGCTTATGGTGCTGGTCGGTATGTGGATCAACGATGAAACTCGGATTTCCCTGATTACAGGCATTGTATTCTTGGGTATTGTCGTGTTCAGTTATTATGCTTCCGGGGTTAACAAGGCACAAAAAAACCATGAGTCAAGCAACTAATGAATGGGCAAAACATCCAATAATGAAATGAATCAACATCCCATTCTCACCAAAGTGGAAATGGGATGTTTTCATTTTGAGGTACGAGCTCGAGTGATCTTATGTAGGATTCAAACAGGATAACCAATCTAAACGTCGAAATTGAATAGGTTAATGTTGTCTCCCGGTATCGGTCCTCATGGATAGGAACACGACGCTGAACAACTCATGATGGATATAAAACGAAGGAGGGATCCTATATGCAATATGGGCCTGACCCTAACGCAATCTACCCGAATGAGGCGATTAAAAGTATTTGCTATATTAAAAACGTAGTGACACGTCCCAATATTATTGTCGGCGACTATACCTATTATGACGATCTAAACGGTGCCGAAAAATTCGAAGAGCATGTCACGCATCACTATGAATTTATTGGAGACAAGCTGATTATCGGAAAGTTTTGCGCTATCGCAAAGGGGATTGAATTCGTCATGAATGGCGCCAACCATCGAATGCACAGTGTGACTACCTATCCGTTTAACATCATGGGCAACGGTTGGGAGAAATCGACTCCGGCACTAGCCGACTTACCCTTAAAAGGCGACACCGTCATTGGCAACGATGTCTGGATTGGTCAAAACGTCACCGTAATGCCCGGTGTACACATCGGCGACGGAGCTATCATAGCAGCCAATTCGGTTGTTGTAAAAGATGTCCCCCCTTATCATATTGCAGGCGGGAACCCTTGCAGGGTGATTAAGAAACGATTTGATGACGATCTCATTGACCATCTCCTTGCCATCCAATGGTGGGATTGGCCTGCTCGGAAAATTTTTGACCATCTTGAAACGTTATGCAGCGGAGATCTGACTAAAATCAAGGAAATATAAATTGCTCATGATAAGCATCTCATGGGTGAATCTACTTATTGAGCGGCTTTGCAGAACACCATGGCACCGTGAACATGATCCTCTGGATAAAAATTGGAACCTTACATCATAATAATACAGCCTATTTATTCCAAACCATTCAGAGGAGCAGATACATGTGAAAAATAAATGGTTGCTAGCGTTAACCTTAGTGTTTGTAATCATGACTCAGGCCGTAGCGCCTGTGCAAGCCATGGTGGGCGAGAAGAAGAATACGGATTGCATAAGTCCCAAAGTAGTCCGATTGAAAGGCGAAATGGAGAAGGTTTGGATCGATCATACGATATGGACAAGAAGCTATATCGTGAGTGCCATATCCAATCGTCCTGATCAGAAGGACGTTCTGGACCGGCTTATGCGAAACCAGCAGGACATTGGCAACGTGATCAAACCTTACTATGGGGAAGCCGCCGGGAATAAGCTTGCCGATCTAATGAGAGAACATATTCGGATTGCAGTGAAAATCGTGGCTGCGGCCAAGGCCGGCAAACAGTCGGAAGTGGACAAATTAGAGGCGGATTGGCACAAAAACGCTGACGATATCGCCAAATTCTTAAGCGCAGCGAATCCGAACTGGCAGTTTAAGGAGCTCCAGGATATGTTGTATACGCATCTCCAATTGATTACGGAAATCGTCGTTAGCTGTATCAAGGGAGATTGGAAAGCGGATATTGCTGCAACCGACAAAAACGAGATCCATATGATTCATTTAGCGGATATTCTGACAGAAGGCATTGTCAAGCAATTCCCTGAAAAATTCTAAGGATTACTCGACTGCCAGAATCGCGTTAAAGAAGAACATACAATTACACTAGCCGCATCCTTGGGGCTTTTTGTAATTGCCAAAGCAGGAGCTTATGATCATTAACGGTACCAAGAGATAGATCTATTAGCCGTTTTTCGCTTTCCGCAAGAGGGAACCCAAAACATGATCGTATACATCCCTCTCCCAACGGGTAATAACTAACAGCACAGCAAAAACGTGACGATCAATGGGAAAGGGGCTTGAAACGAATGAAACGCAAACTTTTGATAACCGGAGCGGCGGGCACCATAGGGAACGTAATTTACAAGGGGTTGCAAAAAGACAGCCGGTATGACATCATCGGTGCGGATATTGAGGCGGACGATAGGCAGGGTATCGTGCAGCTGGACATCGTGGACGAGGCGCGGCTGGCAGAGCTTACGCAAGGAGTCGATACGGTGCTCCATTTTGCCTGGATTAAGGACAACGGTGATTTTCTCGGTAAGGTACTGGAGGGAAATGTGAGCGGTGCATACAAGTTGTTTGAGGCAGCCGTGCAGAATGGCGTGCGGCGTTTGATATTTGCCAGCTCCAATCACGCGACCGGTTATTACAAGGTTTACGAAAAGGTAGAGCCAGACGATCCGTACCGCCCGGATAGCTTTTACGGACTCAGCAAATGCTATATCGAACTGCTGGGCCGGCTTTATTCAGATCAGGGCAAGATCTCTTCGATTAATATTCGAATCGGCAACTTCCCCGGAGACGATCGACCTCATTCAGAGCGCGCCGGGCATATCTGGATATCGGAACGCGATATGCTTCAACTGATCGTTTGCTGCATTGAAGCAGATGACAAACTACCGTATTTGAACTTGTACGGCACCTCCGCCAATACGGATAACTATTATAACATCGATTATCTGGAAGAATTGATCGGATACAAACCTCAGGACGACGCAGCAAAGCTGCTTGAGTTAGCCAAGGCGGCGGGAAGAAAAGTACGTCAGGATGAGACGGTCTATCAGGGTGGCCAGCAACAATAACAGCTTCGAAGAAGCATCTGTAACCTGCGTTTCGGTAGATCGGTGATGCCTGCAGGATATTTGCATTCATACAGCAGCCAAGCGGATATGATGAACGATAAGAGGTTTGACTTCCGAAAGTCGCGTTAATCATGCGGCTTTTTTTATTTTCAGGATTATCCTTCGTGTCATTCCCATTGGAACATTTCGATTTCGTGATCAGCTGCCCCGGCCGAACGTACGCCGATTAAAGACTTCTTGCTAACAAGGTCCCCACTTGTTTGGCCATGACTTTCGGCGAGTAAGGCATTCCGTTTCGGATCCACCATTCAATGACCCCGACATAAGCAGTCCCGGCATATTGCAGCATCACATCTTCGTGTAATTCCGCATTTTTACCGCTTTCGTTGTCGATCTCACCTTTAAATCCTTCCATGAAAGACGTAAGCAGCCGCGTTCTGAAAGAGGAAGGGGCGCCTTTGGACGCCAACATGGTTGAAAAAAGCACATAATTCTTTTCAAAATATTCGAAATACGGCACGAGAGCATCCTCCCATTCCATTTCACACGCCCATGTATCCATCTCTTTTAATTCATGAATGTGTGCCTCCATGATTTGATTCAATAAATCATACTTGTCCTGATAATGCAGATAAATCGTGCCGCGATTCAAATTTGCCTGGTCTGCGATGTCTTGAATGGTTATGTCATCGAAGTTTTTGTCGGCCATCAATTCAATGACGGCTTTTCTTAAGGCTTCTTGCGTTTTTAGGATTCTACGATCCACTTTTGCCATCTTGTATTAACCCCCTGTCCTTCCCAACATAATGAACACTTTTGATGATCTTGTTGATATCTCAACAAATCGCGCGGATTTAACCATTGAACTTCAACTTCTATCTCCTATAATAATAGACATGAGTTGATTAAACAACTTAAATTGTTTATTCGCTTTTTGTGGATTAGGCCGGGTAAGAAATTGCCTATTTTACGCCCACTCGACTATTTCTAAAAGGGACTAGTAGAGAAAATTGATATTACCTGGAGGTTAGACATGATGAATGCTAATGCACGTGCTGTATTCGGTCCGGAAGGTCCGTTCCATTTAACAACTATTGAGCGCAGGGATCTTAAGCCGCATGATGTGCTCATTGAAATCAAATATGCAGGGATTTGCCACTCGGATATCCATACCGCTCGCGGCGATTGGGGGCCAGTCCAATATCCTCTCGTACCCGGACATGAAATCGCCGGCATTGTCGCCCGGGTTGGCTCGGATGTCACAAAGTATGCGGTTGGTGACCGAGTAGGCGTCGGTTGCATGGTTGATTCCTGCGGAGAGTGCGAGAGCTGCCGCAGAGGAGAGGAGCAATATTGTCTGAAAGGACATACGGGTACCTACGCAGCTACCGACAGATATGGTCAATATACACAAGGAGGCTATTCCTCCCATATCGTCGTAACGGAGGATTTCGTCGTACGCATTCCTGACGACATTGCCCTTGATGCCGCTGCACCGCTCTTATGTGCCGGAATCACAACCTACTCGCCGCTTCGCCATTGGGGTGCCGCTCCAGGCAAGAAGATCGCAGTGGTTGGACTTGGCGGGCTCGGCCACTTGGCTGTAAAGCTGGCTCATGCCATGGGAGCCGAAGTCACGGTTTTATCACAGACCTTGAAGAAGAAAGAAGACGGTTTGAAGTTAGGCGCAGACCATTATTATGCTACCAACGATCCGGAGACATTTAACAAGTTGGCCGGCACGTTTGATCTCATCGTGAATACGGTGAGCGCGAAGATTGATTTGAATGCTTATCTCTCGCTGCTGGCAGTGGACGGTACCTTGGTCAACGTCGGTGCACCGCCGGAGGCATTGCCTGTTCAAGTATTTTCGCTAATCCCGCATCGTCGGTCGTTTGCTGGATCGGCAATCGGCGGCATTCGAGAAACGCAGGAAATGCTGGATTTCTGCGCTGAACACCACATAACGCCTGAGATCGAGGTCATCTCCGCAAATCGGATTGATGAGGCTTGGGAACGCGTGCTGGCTTCGGACGTCCGGTATCGATTTGTCATTGATATCAGCACGGTATAAGAAAACATCTCATCAGTCATAGGAGTTAGAGAAATGAAATATAAAGCTCAACAAAGTTCTCTCGGTTTTGCCCTAATCTTGGCGACGTTTTCGGCATTGGGGCCGTTTACGGTCGATATGTACCTGGCATCGCTTCCGCAAATCGCTGTATTTTTTGGAACAAGCGCAGCCGCGGTTCAAGCGAGTTTAACCACGAGCCTGTTAGGATTAGGATTGGGACAGTTGATCATGGGGCCTTTAAGCGACATGTATGGAAGACGTCCGCCATTGCTGACTTCCATGATGGTGTACATCCTTTCCTCGATTGGATGCGCTTTTGCGCCAAGCATCGAGTGGTTCATATGTTTAAGATTCATTCAAGGGGTTGCAGCGTCGGCCGGACTCGTGATTTCGCGAGCGATTGTCCGTGATCGGTTTCATGGTGTTGAAATGACGAAGTTTATCGCGCTCTTAACCATGATCAGCAATGTGGCACCGTTAATTTCGCCAACGCTCGGAAGCGCGGTAATGTCATACAGCTCATGGGGAAGTGTATTTCTGTTCTTGGGGGGGCTAGGCATAGCGCTGACCGCGATAACCCTAGGAGGGTTAAAGGAAAGCTTACCTGTACAGCAGCGTGTTCCAAGCAGTTTCAGCACCTTGATAAAAAATTATAACGGCTTGTTCCGGGAGCGGTCGTTTATGGGATATGCACTAGTTAACGGCATACTGTTCGCAGGCGTCTTCGCCTATGTGGCGGGTACCCCGTTTATTTATCAGAACATGTACGGCGTATCGCCGCAAATGTTCTCGATCCTCTTTGCGTTGAATGGCCTTGCGATCATTGCGGGATCTCAATTCGTCAAATTGTTTGCAGGCCGGGTACCGGAAAACCGGATATTCAGGATCGGATTAATCATTGCGTTCATATCTTCGGCAGCGGTCTTGTTCGTCGTATTGGTACATGGAGCATTGTCTGCCATGTTTATTTCGATCTTGTTATTTGCTTTTTCCATTGGGATCATTGGGCCGATCTCTTTTACGTTAGCTATGGAGTCGCAGGGGCATATTGCAGGCAGCGCTTCAGCCGTGCTCGGCTCCTTACAGTTCGCATTAGGCGCCGTTACGTCTCCGCTTGTGGGAATTGCAGGCGAAAATTCCCCGATTCCTTTTGGAGTTGTCATCTTTTCCACCAGTGTGTTATCTATTGCTGCCTATCTCATCCTGATTCAAGGGGGACAAAGATTAACCGGCGGAAAAACCAGCTCTGAATCCAGCATGTGAATTTATAGGTAAACGATTGAATAAGGCAGCTGATACAGCTGCCTTTTCTTCACTTAGATGTGTTGAGCTTGTGGCATTATGGGTTGTTAGCCATGGATTGGCTGTTCTTAACGTAACGAGCATAGACGTTATAATAGCAAGCCACATGCACGAGATTGACAAGAGACCATACAACAAGCCAGATGATCGGTGATGATAGGGTAGTCCAAAGACCGGACCATGGCAGCACGCGCCCTCCGCCGATAAACGTCAGCAATTGGGGGAGAGACAAGAGGATGAGGACCGGAATCAGCCTAATGACCGATATGAGAATGAACATGCCGATCGTAAGGCGTTTTTTCTTCCGACGAATACGAATAGAAGCATAGGCGCCCCATACAAGCGTTGCGAGAATCAACGCCATCATGATCATAGACATGTTTCGATCGTTAAGAAAAGAGATATTGGGCTGTTCTCCCCTCATCATAGCCGCGACCCCATCGATGATTTCCGAGTAATTCACAATTGCGTTCAATCCCGAATTAAACATCACCGCGATCCCCATCTGCTCATCCAAATAAACCGTTTCTTCCGACTTGTACGTCCAGAAAATGCCGCTGTGGGAGATCGTTCGGCCGTGCGATGGATCATGGTCTGCGAGCCAACCCATGCCGTACGGCGAAGCGTCTCCGGCTGAATGAAATTGATTCATCAACGCCGGGGGAAGAAGGTTGCCGCTATATTGGGCAATCATCCACTTGGACATGTCTGCCGCGGTTGAAACGATCCCTGCGGGACCGTCAATAAACCACAGCGGCTCTGAGCGACTGACGGAGCGGCCTAGAATCGAGTAATGACCCGGCGGGATAGCTTCATTCCCATTGATTTGATGCGTCGTGCTGACACTGTATGTATGGTTCATACCCAGGGGTTTAAAAATATGACGATTCAGGTAATCCGAAAACCGCTCTCCACTGATGCTTTCCACGAGGTTCGCCAGCAGCACGTAATTGGGATTGTGGTAGCTGTAAGTTGTTCCAGGTATTGTTTAGGGCTTCGTTCGAGAAACCGGGTCCGTCGTCCGTGACGGCAATGTCCATAGAGGCTTTCCGAATGATAAAACGTGCGTTCACCTGACTGGTTGCGTAACGCGCCGCATTGGCTACCAGGTTCTCGAATACCTGCATGACGACATTAGCATCCAGGCTGATTTCACAATCAGCGTTATCAATGGAAGAGGTGAAGTTTATGCCGAATTGACTAGCTATTTGTTTGGCACTGTCGTTCAACAAAGCCGTGAAAGGGATGATATCCACGGGATCGCGATGCACCGGGGTATCCTCCAGCTTCTGAATCGAGCTCATGGCCTCCGCATAGTTCTCAAGGCGAACGATGTGAAGGTTCATGGTATGGATCAGGTCCAGAATCTTCTCTTCCGACAATTTCTTCTGGGGGACATAGGTGGCAAGAAACTCGGCGTATCCTTTCAGAACAGACAGCGGCGTCCTCAGATCATGGACAAAAATTGCATTGAGCTGCTTGCGCTCCTCGACCGACCGCCAGAGCGACTTTAAATTGATTTCCAATTGGGAGCGCATGTTTTCAAATACGGCAATCAGCTCGCCCATCTCGTCCCGGCTGTCATAGGAGATACTGAAGCCTAGATCGTTGGCCGAGATCTTCTTGGATGCTTGCATTAGAATCGTCAGCGGTCGTTTTAGCTTCCATCTGTAAAATAGAACGGCCATGGCGACAATTCCTGCGGCTACCGTCAACAGCACCGCCGCGACGAGGGAGGGCAGCAACCAATCGGGCTCTCCAAAACGCTTCCGCAGGATCTCCGCCCAGGCAAATTCCAAGGTGATCATGGCCAGTACGGCCAAGAGCGTGAGCATGCATAACAGGATGAACGATTGCAGCAAATTAAGTCTTTCTAGCAGCAGCCTATTTACGAGTTTAGCCATTTGTATCCTACTCCCCACACCGTCTCGATTCGATCGCTGCAGCCGTATTCCTTGAATTTGTTGCGAATTCGCCGAATATGCTCCGCAATGACGCTGCTATCGCCTTCTTCGTCCAGGCCCCAAATTTTCTCGTACATGCGCTCCTTCTCGAATACCATGCCGGGATTCATGGACAGCAATTCGATAATGTCGAACTCTTTTTTGGCCAGAGGTATTCGTTTATCCTGGAAATAGAGCTCCCGGGCCGAATAATTAATGACCAAATCATGGTTAAACCTCACCGAGGCTTTGGTTAGGACTCGCTGTTCCCTGCGCAAATGCGCTTCTACGCTGGCGCCAACCTCGCGAATACTGAAAGGTTTCAGGATATAGTCATCGCCTCCTGCCCGAAAGCCGGCTATTTTATCGGCATCTTCGATTCGAGCGGTCAAAAATAAGATGGGGCACGAAACAAAGCCTCTAATTCTTTCGCATATTTCAAGGCCGTTCTCCTCAGGCATGTTGATATCGAGCAATACGAGATCGGGTCCTAGTTCCACTTTTCGCATAGCTTCCCGGCTGTCCTTGGCCGTCATGGCAAAATATCCATTGATTTCAAAGTAATCGGTCAGCAGCTTTCGAAGATCCGCCTCATCGTCCACGATTAGTATCTTATGCATACATGCTTCATCTCCAGTTTCATATGTTTGATTTCAGCATATCAAAGAAATTTTCGCATACCAATCGAATTTTAATTGAACGCATGGAAAGTCTAAGGCAGTGTGGACGAGGTTCACCAATCGTGGTATGAATAGTATTGGCTGAGTCGGCGGCGCTTCGACACCACCATCGTTAGAGAAGGGCCGGACAATGAAAGCAATCGAGGATACACGTTATTTTATTTTGGAGGATCAATCATGAATCAACGTTTTCGGATCACGAGATCCATGCAACCCGACGCTGGCAATCAGGAGATTTCATTGGAAGAATGCCAACAATATTTTTCAACTAAAGCTGATTTTATTTATCAGACGGAGCTCACTGTGAGAGGGGAAGAGAGCACCATGTCGGTAGAAGGCGATTTCTTTATGTGGAAACATGGGGAAGCCTTGATTCCATTCAGGCACTACATGGGAGAGCTGTATGTCGCCGTTTCCCATCAAGACCTTGTGCCTCTCATGATCGAAATTGCAACTGATTTGCGGGCGGATATCGTAGAAGGGTAACCGATTGGATCCTGTAAGAGCTTCGCAAGATCATCCGTATCAGAAAAGTTAGGCTGTCGAGATAAGCAGCAAAATAAAAAGCGCTGATGAGCTTGGTGAGAGGATCTTACCGAGTCCATCGGCGCTTTTTTGCGAAGTCCATGTTAAATGGGTGCAGGATGGTTTAGTGTAGGATGCGATGCTTGCGGACTTTCCGCGAATTTTTGCCCCAATCCACCAAGTTGATGGCGGCCATTAACACAAATACAAGCGGGCAACGGCGATGCCCAAACGGATAAGCAAAGGGCTGAAAGGGGGCGATTAGAGAATGGAGTGGAGGAAGGGGTGGCTTGCTTCATATCATGGACTCATGATGACCCTCCTTCATGAATAGTATTTGTTTTTCGGCCAGAAAGTTATGCCAGAACATGTAAAGTAACGGCAACCCGATGATTTCTGACGGCCGGTCATTACAGAGAATATAACTAGATGATCGTTCCATTTGTTTGCCTTATCTTTGGTTGATGGTTATCCTGTAGGGCTTGGTGTTCTGATCAGGACCTACGAGTGATTAACTTTTGTTGTAAATGCAACAAAAATAGTGTACTATTTTCTTACTGCTTCATTTGAATAAATTCGAGAAGAGTGGAGTTGCAGATATGAAGGACGTTCTCCGTGAGATTGGTATGATCGCCAGGTCATTGGATTCGATAAGCAATATTGAGTTTAAGCAATACGACCTTACAAAAGGACAGTATTTGTATCTCGTGCGAATATGTGAACACCCAGGAATTATTCAAGAAAAGTTATCTGAAATGATAAAGGTCGACCGAACAACTACAGCGCGGGCTATAAAGAAGCTTGAGATGAATGGGTTTATTGATAGAAGAGAAGATTCATATAACAAAAAAATCAAAAAACTGTTTCCTACGGAGAAAGGGAGCCATGTGTATCCTTTAATAAAAAGGGAGAACGATTATTCCAATGTGGTTGCACTATCCGGATTCTCTGCAAGTGAAGCAGAAGTCATGTTTGAGCTTCTCCAAAGAGTCCGACACAATGTGGAAAAAGACTGGGAGTTTGTTAAAAAGGGTAACAAGAGGAACTATTGATGTATTCAAAAGGAGGACGAAGCAAAGTGACCATAACGATAGAAAAGTGCACGATTGAAGATCTGAGCTTGCTTCAAGAAATAAGCATTGAAACATTTAACGAGACTTTTAAGGATCAAAATTCGCCTGAAAATATGAAAGCCTACTTAGATAAAGCTTTCCATTTGAATCAATTGGAAAAAGAATTATCGAATATCTATTCGGAATTCTATTTTATTTATGCTAACAGGGAAATTGCAGGATATTTAAAAATTAATACCCATCATGCTCAATCTGAAGCAATGGGCGATGATTGCCTAGAGATCGAGCGGATCTATATCAAGCAAAGCTTTCATAAACAGGGGCTTGGCAAATATCTAATGAATAAAGCCGTAGAGATCGCGTTGGAACGCAATCTAAGGAAGATCTGGCTAGGGGTATGGGAAAAAAATGAGAATGCCATTACCTTTTATAATAAAATGGGGTTTGTTCAGACGGGGACCCATACTTTCTATATGGGGGATGAAGAGCAAATCGATCTTATCATGACCCAAACACTTTCGGAAATCAGGCGGCGAGCGCTTTAAAGCTCACGTAAGACCCACCTTTTAAAAAAAACAGCGAGGACCGCTCAAGTGAGTGGATGCGCTGTTTTTTTATTTTCACTCGTTATCGTAATGAGACGATTTTTTCAGTATGGAGCCGAGAGTTGACAGAAATGAACTTATATTTTAATATTCATCCATGACGTTAATCGTAATTATTACGAATAACAAATAATACAGAGTCGATTGGCTCGGAAAGAAGAGAACATTATCATGCAAAAAGGGATACATCCAACATTTCAAAAAGTCATATTCCTAGACGCGAGCGTTGGCTATTCATTTCTCAGTGCCTCCACCAAGACTTCGACAGAAACGATGGAGTGGGAAGACGGTCAAACCTATCCCGTGATTCGCGTAGATTCCAGTTCGGCTTCACACCCTTTCTTCACGGGCAAGCAGAAAAATACCGAAATCGGCGGGCGTGTCGATAAGTTCAAGATACGATTAAGTTATAAACGGTAGAGAGGTTAACGTACCGAATCAGAGAAAGAACGGTCACGTCATGATACTCGATTTAAGTAGTGAAGGAGCAGCAGTTGATCATGAGCAAAAGCAATGCAAGCCAGCGTATTCCGCGTGCCAAAGGGATCGATATGGCAACCGTGTATTCACCTAAGGAGTGCGGCAAAAAAGCGAGGCACCTGATTTTGCCGGATTTCAATCAGAGAATTGTGGATGAGTTTATAGCCATTTTGGGGATGAGGGAGGAATTCGAGGAGCATCTCGTACCGATTCCTAACAAGATCGTCATGTACGGTCCTCCGGGAACAGGAAAAACCTTGACGGCCTTCTATATGGCCAACCTACTGGAGCTTCCACTCGTCCTGACTCGACTGGATGCTATCATCCATAGTCATCTGGGCGAAACGGGGAGCAATATTCGCAAAATCTTCGATTATGCAGACACATTTCCCTGCGTTCTTTTCCTTGATGAGTTCGATGCCATTGCCAGGACGAGGGACAGCAACGATGAAGTGAAGGAGATGGCCCGTGCCGTAAATACATTGCTGCAGTGTCTGGATGATTTTGGGGACAAAAGCATCATGATGGCGGCTACCAATTTGGAGAAGGAATTGGATCAGGCAATATGGCGCAGGTTCGACACGAAAATGACGTATTCCCTGCCGGACTTTGGCAGAAGGCAGCATTATATCGAAATTCTTCTCGGAGATTTCCGGTGTGAGGCGTCAGCGTTGACGGAGGTATGCGACCTGCTTGAAGGGTGCAGCTTTGCCGACATGGAGCAAATTGTATTGAAAGCAAAGCGAAAAGCCATTATTGAACGGCAACCGCTGCTAAGAAGCCATTTAAAAGATTCCTATGATGAATATAAACCTGATCTGGCGAAGATTTAAGGGGGATGGCAGTCCTGCTGCCGGGTTGGAAAAGGTATTAGAAATAGGATACACCGAGTTCTTAAAAAATCGTAATGTTCATGCTGATCAACGCAGTTTTTCTGTCACAAGGAAGGAAGAGATGGGGATATGTTATTGTCTTCCATGCGCGACGTTATGTTTGGATACGGGGATCAAGCTGTCGTTGAGAATTTGTCGCTCGACATTCATAGCGGACAATTCGTCGGTATATCCGGTCCAAATGGCGCTGCAAAATCAACACTGCTGAAATTGATGCTTGGTTTGATTAAGCCCTGGAGAGGGTCCAACGTTTTCAAGCGAGTATTGGAGGACGGATCCAGGATATCTGTTGGATATGTTCCGCAGCAAGTAGCCTCGTTCAATGCTGGCTTTCCCAGTAAAGTGATTGAGCTTGTACGATCGGGCCGCTACGGACGACTCGGATTGTTCAAGCGCTTCACATCCGCAGATCATGAAATCGTTGAGCGAAGCCTGAAGGAAGTGGGGATGTGGGAATATCGTCATCGAAGGATCGGCGAGTTATCGGGAGGGCAGAAGCAGCGAATATGCGTTGCCAGAGCGTTGGCCCAGGAGCCGCAGGTGTTGATCCTTGACGAGCCTACGACAGGGATGGATGTGGCGAGTCGTACGGATCTGTACCGACTATTAAACGATTATGTGAAATACAAGGGCAACACGGTCATTATGGTCACCCATTCGCTTGATGAAATCGGTCCATATCTGGACCAGGTCGTCCGATTGGAGCGAAAGGGGAATGAGGGATGGCGATGCTCGGTTACGAATTCATGCAGCGCGCGTTTTGGGCAGGAGGCCTGATCGGCGTGATCGGTCCCGTTCTGGGCGTGTTTTTAATGCTCAGGCGCCAGGTTCTCATGGCGGACACACTCTCTCATGTATCCTTGGCGGGAGTCGCATTGGGTTCTTTTTTGAAACTGAATCCCGCACTCAGCGGTTTTGCAATGGCTATTGTCGGGGCACTTGTGATTGAACAGCTTAGAAGAGTGTATCGTACATACACCGAGGTTCCAGTTGCCATTATTATGACGTCAGGGCTTGCTCTGTCGGTGGTCCTGATGAGCTTGAATCCAAATCTGAGCAAGAGTTTCAGCTCCTATTTGTTCGGATCGATTGTTGCGGTTAGCGATACGCAGCTTCGGCTTATTGCGGTGGCAGCAGCAGTAGGGATCATCTTTTTTGTTGGTTTGCGCCGGCCGCTTTATAACTTTGCTTTTGATGAGGAGACCGCTGCGGTATCCGGTATGCGTGTCTCTCTCCTGTCTTTTTTATTCGCCGTGTTTACGGGGATGACGGTTGCCGCCGCCATGCCGGTAGTCGGTGTGTTGTTGGTTTCGGCGTTAATTGTGCTGCCGGCCTCGATCGCACTGCGGATGGCAACAGGTTTTTTAGCAGCCATGGGGATCGCCGTCGTTGTTGGGTTGAGCGGTGTTTTTTCGGGCCTTGCTGCTTCATACTATCTCAATACGCCGCCAGGAGGTACCATTGCCCTGATTCTAATAGGATTTCTAATTATGACGGTAATCTTTCAGAAATTCCTTCGGTTACAAACTCGAAGATCGATACAAAAAATAAATAGAAATAGGAGTCATAAGAATTATGAAGAGATTTAAGCAAATATTAACCCTACTATCCCTATCCGCAGTGTTGGCAATTGCAGGCTGCGGTACGGGAAAATCGACCGTTACTCATGAGGGAAACACATCTTCCGCCAATAACCAAGCGTCAGATGCTTCCACAACGGAAGCTACAAAGCTTAAAGTTAAAACCAGCTTCTATCCCATGTATGAATTTACTAGACAGGTAGCGGGCGATCTGGCAGATGTGGAGAATTTAATTCCTCCAGGCATTGAAGCGCATGATTGGGAGCCGACACCCCAGGACATGGCGGGGATTTCCGATGCCGATGTGCTGGTGTATAATGGCGCCGGCATGGAAGGCTGGGTCGATCAGGTTCTGGAGAGCATCCAGGGCACCGGGGTATCGGCAATTGAGGCCAGTAAGGGAATAGAGATCATGGAAGGAACCGATCATTCCCATGATCATGGTGAAGAGGGGGATCACAGCCACGATGAGCATGCCCATGATCATGCTGAAGAGGGCGATCATAGCCACGATGAGCATGCCCATGATCATGGTGAAGAGGGGGATCACAGCCACGATGAGCATGCACATGATCATGAGGAAGAGGGCGATCACAGCCACGATGAGCATCACCATGACCACGGTGGACTGGACCCGCATGTATGGCTCTCGCCGGCCATGGCTGTCAAACAAGTGCGCAACATCGAGGCAGGTTTGGCCAAAGCAGCTCCGGAACATCAAGAGGCATTCAAAGCAAACGCGGATGCTTATGTTAGTAAACTGGAGGCATTGGACAAGGAGTTTCGAGACGGATTGAAAAATACCAAACGAAAAGACTTCATTACGCAGCATGCTGCGTTCGGGTATCTAGCCCAAGAATACGGTTTGACTCAAGTGCCGATTGCAGGCTTGTCTCCGGACCAAGAGCCCTCGGCTGCTCAAATGGCTGAAGTAATCGAATTTGCCAAGGAGCACAATGTAAAAACGATATTCTTTGAAACGCTTGTGTCGTCAAACGTTGCAGAGACGATAGCCTCTGAGATCGGCGCTTCGACTTCCGTACTTAATCCAATCGAAGGATTAACCGAGGAAGATATCGCGGATAACCTTGATTACATTGCCATTATGCGTCAAAACCTCGACGCTTTAACAAAGGCATTGAATGAATAATCGCGAATAGGAAAGGGAGGTGTGTTCCAAGTGGCGAAAAAATCGAAAGTCGTGAAAGAACTGAAAAGACAACAGATGGTTGCTAAATACGCGCAGAGGCGTAAGGAACTGAAAGAGAAGAGGGACTACGGAGCTCTCCAAAAACTGCCCCGCGACTCCTCCGCGACCCGACTTCATCATCGCTGCGCGGTCAGCGGCAGGTCAAGAGGTTATATCAGTAAATTTGGCGTTTCTCGCATTGTTTTTCGGGAGTTGGCCCATAAGGGGCAAATTCCTGGTATAACGAAGTCCAGCTGGTAACTACCTTGTCAACTGCTATTGTTGGACGACAAAAACAGATAAACATGGATAAGCCGCATAAACTGCGGCTTTTTTCATATATTCGCAGCTTGGATTTCATTTGATTGACACGCGTATTGCTTCAATGTTACTTTTTAATAATACCCATTTTATGGGTCATCATTTAAGGAGTGTTTTGTATGAGGTTACCCGTACATGAACGATTCATTGAACAGGCAATAGCGTATTTTCGCCAAGATCAACGATTTGCTGGTTTGCTCGCAGGCGGTTCTATGGTGTACGGCGCGATGGATGAGTACAGTGATTTAGATTTAATTGTGGTTTATCGTAATGAATTCCGAAGTGAGATCATGGAACAACGGCTTCAAATTGCTGAAGGGCTGGGTAACCTGCTGTCGGCATTCACGGGGGAGCATGTTGGTGAGCCTCGTTTGGTTATTTGCCTATACGGCCCCGATCCGCTTCATGTCGACCTCAAATTTGTACACCCGCAAGAACTCGAATCTCGAATCGAAGATCCGAGAATTCTATGGGAGAGAGGTTCTGACATTACAACGATACTGAACAAAACGACGATGTCTTTTCCTAACCCTGATCCGCAATGGATTGAAGACCGCTTTTGGGTATGGGTTCATTACGGTGCAACTAAATTAGGGAGAGGCGAATGGTTTGAAGTAATAGATCTTTTAACATTTATGCGAAGCGCCGTCTTGGGGCCGCTCATTCTCATGCGTAACGGCCAGCAACCGCGAGGGGTTCGAAAATTAGAGAAATACGGTGTCCAGGAATTAGAGGAGCTGAAAGGAACGATTTCCCTCCACAACTTTGATAGCTGCTACCAGGCTTTAAAGTATACGATAGCGTTGTACCAAAGCTTACGCCAGGCATCGGAAATTGTAACCAAAACGGAAGCAGAACGTATCTCTATCAAGTTTCTTGACCATGTCTATTCAGCCAAATCTCAATAAAAAAGGTCGGACGACAATAAAGGTAAATTCATTTTACTAGGAGTACTATATATAAAATTTAACAGATGGGATATGGTGTAATGTCGAACTCCGTTGAGTTGGTGAAACCTACAGCTGCATATAAGAGGGAGTATCTGTCTTTTTACGAAGATTGGATGTCGGATGAACAGGATATTACCCCGTGGGTAGTGAGGAAAGATCCTTCTGATTTTGATACCATGATCGAATTTTTATATGCGGAAGATACAGAAGAGAAGCTACAGAACAAGAGCTTTGTCCCTCATTCTACGTACTGGCTTATCGACAGCTATTCAAAAAAAGTAATGGGTGCAGTCAATATTAGACACAGACTTAATGAAAAACTCTTGAATAGCGGCGGGCATATCGGTTACGGAATACGTCCGTCAGAAAGAAGAAAGGGCTATGCTTCCGTACTCTTAGCATTCACCCTTGAAATCACGAGAGATATGGGACTAAACAAAGTGCTGCTGGTTTGTGATAAAGGAAATTTGGCATCGGAAAAAACGATTTTGAAGAATGGTGGTCAGTTTGAGTCGGAGTATGTGGAGGAGAATGGGAACGTTGTAAGACGATTTTGGATATTCTTATAGACTTTATGCATTGAGGATTTTACCCATCATATCCGGACTCCAGGGCGATGGATAAAAAGAGGTCGACCAGCAAGCTCTGGTGACCTCAGCTATTGATGTTCTATTCGTTAGTACGAAGCGCTAACAAGCGTTTTAAGTTATCATCTATAAATTGATTATCGGCGCTGTTGATTCCGCGTCCGGCAAAATGACCCCAGATCGACTCAATGGGCTTAAATAGAGCATGAGGTATAAGATTAGCCTCGTATTCATTGTCGTCCGCCGGGCAGAACAGATCCGTGCTACCCGGCATGATGCAGGCAAGCGCCGAAATGCTTTTGAGCGCTTTATCGAAATCTCCGTCATAGGAGGGGTTCGCACTTATGTCTGCATGTTGACCTGTCCATAACATGGCCAGGACATTGTGCGGATCCATCTTCATAAAGCTGTCTTCCCAGACGCCCGCCATAAAATCTGCCAAAGAGTCAAAACCCATCTCACGATAAAGTTCCTCCCTATAAAACGCCTGCGATACGCCCCACCCAGCATAGACGCGACCGACGGCGCGCATGTCTTCTGTAGTCAACTTGTTTAGTTTGCTCGAATCGAAGCCGACTGCAGCCATGAGCGGAGCTTTCATTCCTTCCAGGACCACGTATGTTTGGGGCCAAGTCTTGGCAACGCCGGCAAAAGGGGCGATTCGCTCCACCATGTCGGGATAACTTGCACCCCATTGGAATGCTTGAATGCCTCCCATGGACCACCCAACGACAAGAGCGATCTTGTGAATGCCGAATTTTTCGGTCACCAGCCGATGCTGAAATTTAACGTTATCATAGATGGTTACATGCGGAAATTGAGCCCGGTCGAATGGGGGAGGCGTGTTGCTGGGGGAGGAAGATAATCCGTTACCCAACAGGTTTGGAACGATGATGAAATATTCTCGCGGATCCAATGCCATTCCGTCTCCAATCAACCATTCATTCTGTATATGCTGGTCTCCAAAAGCAGTTGGATAGACGATGACATTATCTTTCTTCTCATTTAATCGTCCATATGTCTTATAAGCAAGAAAAGCGTCCGGTAACGTCACTCCGGATTGCAAGGTTACGTCACCCAAATCAAAAATTTCATAATCCATCCTATCGTTTGCTCCCTTCAAAATGAATCCATATATTTAGATTGTCGTTCTTGTACTCAGTATAGGGTCATGGTACTCTCAATAAAAGTGAATAGAATTCAAAACAGTATTCAATAAAATTGAAAGTAAAAGGGGCATCGTATATGGAATTACGCCAACTGATTACGTTCCGCACGGTGGCGTCCACATTAAATTTCAGTCGTGCTGCGGAAGTGCTGAGCTACGTCCCTTCCAACGTCACGATGCAAATGAAGGCATTGGAGGATGAGCTGGGGGTTCGCCTGTTTGACCGTTTGGGCAAGCAGCTCGTACTCACAACGGCGGGTAAACGCTTTTTAACACATGTCCAGAGTGTTCTTGACCAATTGGAAGAAGCTAAAACCGTCGTTCATGACAACGAAGTTCTAAGCGGCACCCTAACGATCAGTGCCAATGAGGTGATTTGCGCCTATCGGCTTCCGGCTGTGTTTCAGTTATTTCGTTCGCGCCATCCGGGCGTGCGTCTCATCTTCCGCTCCGTTCCCAATCAAGAGCTCAAACAAACACTCTTTGAAGGAAGCGCGGACGTCGTCTTTATGCTGGACGAACCCATTCGCTCAAGCGGACTTGCCGTGGAACCCTTGCTGGAAGAAACGTTCCGCTTATTCGCCGCGCCAGACCACCCGCTCGCAAAACGGACTGTGCTGCGGCTCGAAGATTTTCACGAAGAAGTGTTCTTGACGAATGAAAAGGGTTGTCCCTATCGAACCATGTTTGACCGATCCTTTGAAAAAGAGGGCATTGACAGTATTACGTATTTAGAGTTTCAAAGTGCCGAAGCCATTAAACAATGTGCCATTTCGGGAATCGGCATTGCCTTTCTTCCTGAAATCGTAGCGGAAGCCGAAGTTGAACGAGGCGAACTGGTTGCCCTTCCATGGCAAATTCCGGATTTGCACGTGTATACACAAATGCTGTGGCATAAGGACAAGTGGCTTTCACCCATCATGATGTCGTTCATAGAAGCGGCAAGGGAACTTCTTGCTTCAGAGGAGGATAATAGGTCATAGGAAAAAGGTGAGGAATGTCCTCTGCGCCGGTAAGGAGCCGCTCTTCACCTTTAATTGTACCCACCCACTTTATTACAAAAAAATCCCAACATGTTGAGTTGGGATTTCTTTTAATTAAGAATGTAATGGGAGCTGCACCGGAATTTGAAAAGAAACCGTAGTGCCTTGATTCATCGTGCTCTTGATGACCAGCCCGCTGCCAAAGGTTTGGAGCAGACGACGATTCGTGTTGTAGAGACCGATACCGCCTGTTCGATGGTCGGGTGCATTCAGGAGTTGGGCAACCTGGTCGGGTTCCATCCCAAGCCCGTTATCCGTCACTTCAACGACGATAATGTCCTCTTGCATCGCAATTCTGATCCGTATCGTGCCGCCACTGGCCCTCTTCATAATGCCGTGCCGAACCGCATTCTCCAATAATGGCTGGATCGCCAGCGGCGGGATGAGGACGTTGAGATCCCAATCAACTTCCCAGATTACGTTCAGGCGTTCCCCGTACCGTTCCTTCTCTACGTATAAATAGGCTTGGATAAGCTCAAGCTCCTGCTGCAGCGGTACCAGCCGATCCTGATTCCGATAATGGAAGCTGATCTGCAGATAGGAGCTGAAAGCCTCGCCAAGGCTTCGCATGCGATCGATGTCCAATTCGCTAAGCGCCATAATCGAATTCAAGGTGTTGAACAAAAAGTGAGGGTGGATCTGTGCCTGCAAATAGGCTGCTTCCATGCGCAGACGATCATCCACCGTATGCTTCAGCGTGATCAGGGAATGGATGCGGTATCTCAATTCTACAGGATCAACCGGCTTCGTCACATAATCATTTGCGCCGGATTGGAAGCCGGCATACACATCGGCCGATTCGCCTCGAGCCGTCAGCAGTAGTACGGGCAGCTCCGAGGAGTTAAAGCGCTCCCTTACGGTGCGGGTGAGCTCGTAGCCGGACATCTCCGGCATCATGACATCCGCTATGAGGAGATCCCACGGCTGCGAGCCGAGAAGCTCAAGCGCTTCGGCAGCCGAGGCAACGACATTCAGGTTGTACGGCTCTGCCGAAAGAATGCCGGCAAGGATGCGCAGGTTTACAGGATCGTCATCCACGGCCAGGATACGGACGGGATGCTCTTTCGACCATAACTTCGTTGGTACCTGCATAGGGGTACCTTCTGTTGCGACGTCCCAGCTGGCCGCGATTTCATTGTATACAGCTGTGTCTACAACGGGTACGGGAACCTGCTGCGAAGCAGAATACTCTGCGTTTGTGTCCGCAAGCGGGAGTGTGAATGCAAAAGTCGTTCCTTTCCCTAATTCCGATTCGACCGTCAGCTGGCCGTCATGCAGCTCAACGAGCTCCTTGCTGATGCTAAGCCCTAGGCCGATCCCCTTCGCGTCATTTAACCCTTGATTCCCCTGTTCGTACGGAAGAAAAATACGGTTTAGCGTTTGAGGGTCCATCCCGATCCCGGTATCCGTTACCGTGATCGTCATTTTACTGCCCTTGGTAGAGGCGGAGACGGTAACGGAGCCCTTCTCCGTGTATTTGATGGCGTTGTGAATCAGATTGAGCAAAATTTGAACGAGTCGTTTTTCATCCGCCTGTACGGCAGGAAGGGTTTCGGGGATATTCATCTTGAACTGAACGGGCGCGCCGTCCGTCATAAATTTTACGATATCGAATACCCCGTTCACGACGGAAACCAGGGAAACCCGGCTCGGCTGCAGCTGAATTTGCTTCTCCTGAAGACGGACGGCATCCAGCAGATCATTTAATAAATGCGACATTCGACGGCTGACCGTAATCAACAGGTTCAAATCCTCGCTGCTCTGTTTGCCGAGGGTTTCTTTCTCCCGTTCAGCAAGGCTTATGGCGATATTCAAGATTCCGTGCAGCGGCGTGCGCAGCTCGTGAGACGTGTTGGCCAAGAACCGGTCCTTCATTTGATCCGCGTGCTTCAACTTATCGTTGAGTTTGCTGATTTGATGAAGGTTGCGGAAGTATCGCTTAAACCAATAGGCCGAAAATCCGATGATGGCCGCGAGCACGTCAACCGGATAATACACGGCTGGGAGCTCCCAATATTTATTAAGCGCTCCCCATAGGGCGCTTGCCAGCACGCCGCTGGCCGACAGCAGCAGGAATATGGAATCATCCTGGCTGTTAAAGACCATTCGGGTAAACAGGAACAGCGACAGCAGCATCGGCAGCAGGTAAAAGGCGCCGAACACCCGGTATTCTACAAGCCAGTGAACCCAAGACACAGGAGCGGCAAAGACCACGACTGTATATAGAGCCAGAAGCGTGCTGAATGTGATAAACCACACGTTACGTTTCCGGTCGGTAAAGGTGCGGCTCAGCTTCCATATGAAATACGACAGCCACGAATAGGAGAGAAAGGTTGCTTTGACCTCCCATTCATAGTTTAAAGGCACCCATTTCAACAGGAGACTGTCGTGGGATGTTACGACGGTTAAAGCGGCCGATACTAGCAGCAGGAAAAAATCGAGCAGCGACCTTTCCCGCGGATTGAATATGTATAGAATGAAGGCGTACAGTCCGTGCAGCATCAGGACGACAAACATAATCAGCTGAAGATCAACGGAAACGCCGTGCTCATCCTGGATTGCCTGGTGCGATCCCAGCTTGATCGGCTTTGCGATTCCGCCTAGGTAAGGATGCTCATAATTCGCCACGCGTATGATCAGATCGAGCTCTCTAGCGTCCCGGTCGGGAACATAATCGACAACGAAAGAGGTACGGTTCGGCAGATAGGAGGCTTGGCCGGGCTCGCCCGTCCTTCCCATGGAAGCTACCGTTTCGCCGTTGATGTCCACGGTAGCCGCGGATTGAATCTCCTGGATCCAGAACGAAATAGGGGCCGAAAGCGGGCGATCCAGCAATATGCGAAGCCGGTACGTTCCGCTGCCAAACGAAGTGTTTGCCTTATTCGTACGATCATTATTCCAGTCCCCAGGTACATTTACGTAGGAAAACTCATGAGACGGCTTCATTTCCTGTTCTTTAGCCAGGATGTCGGCGTAGAACTGCCACTCTCCGTCCAGATTGATGGATTTTGAGCCCAAAAGATCCCAGCCTCTTAAATCGAGTATGCCATTAGAAACTTTCGGTTGATCTGCAGGAGGGGCATAGGTTTCAAGCCAGAGCCAACGGATCCCCAGAAGCATGCTCAAAAAAACGACAAATGCCGCAAAATGCGGGAGTATTTTGATGATTCGAAATCGTTTGTGGTTCTTTGCGGGTATGGTTGTCACCGTTCACGTTCCTTTATAAAAGTCTTACTTCCCAATATACGCAAAAATAGGATGGCCGTACAGCACTATATGTTAGGTTTATAAGGACTTGGACTTATATCCTTTGCCGGAAATGATTTGTGTGAATGAAACTCGGAAGAGCTCTCGCGGCTAGCAATGTCTCAATCATGCTAATCCATGACAGAATAATCAAGGTCTGGTCATTTCGTTCTCCTTATAATTGTAGATTGGACCGTTCATAACATCATGGAATGTGAGGAGTTTGATCATGCAAGCAAGCGGAGATTTGGGAAACGGCACGTATAGAAACCCGATTTTGGCCGGTGATTATGCGGATCCTAGCGTGGTCAGAGTCGGAGACGATTATTATATGACGCACTCCAGTTTTAAGTTTGCGCCGGGGTTATTGATTTGGCACTCTAAAGACTTGGTAAACTGGGAACCCATCGCCAAAGCGTTAGCCGATTATGCTGGAGATGTCTGGGCGCCTGATTTGACATACTACAAAGACCGGTTTTATATTTATGCTCCCATTAATGAAGAGATCATGGTACTGACGGCGACGCATCCTCAGGGACCTTGGAGTGATCCGCAAAAGGTGGGGGTGCAAGGAATTGACCCGGGACATGTCGCGGATTCCAATGGTAACCGGTATTTGTTTTTTAGCGATGGTTATATGGTAGAACTGGCTGAGGACGGTTTGTCGGCTGCGGGCACTCCGCGCAAAGTGTACGACGGCTGGCCGTTTCCGAAGGAATGGGTGGTGGAAGGAAACTTTATGGAGTCTCCCAAGCTAACATTTCATAACGGATATTTCTATCTTACCGTGGCGCAAGGAGGTACATCGGGGCCTTCGACCAGCCATATGGTCGCTTCTGCGCGATCCAAGGAGCCATGGGGGCCATATGAACACTCCCCCCACAATCCGATTATTCGAACGCAAAGCCGGAATGAACGATGGTGCTCCAAAGGGTACGGTTCATTGGTTGACACCCCGGACGGCGGCTGGTGGATCGTTTATCATGCGTACGAAAAAGGGTACTACACACTCGGCAGGCAAACGATGCTCGAACCGCTGGAATGGACGGAGGACGGATGGTTCCGCGTCCCGCTTCATTGCAAGACAGATGAGCCTATTCCAAAACCGCCGGGAGATCCCGTTCCGCATGGCATGATTTACGGTGAATTTCAAGAAGCGTTCGGCGGGCTGGGGTATCCGTGGAGCTGGTATCAATCCAGCAATGATATTCAATATACTCTGCAGAAGCAAGCGATAACGATCCAACCTGCTCCCGAGGCGGCGCCCCTGGTTATGATGCCGGAAGACCATTCGTATGCGGCGCAGGTGGAGATTGAGCTCTCCGAAGAATCGGAAGCCCAGTTATTATTGTTTTATAATGGATCGACGTATAGCGGATTCGGCATATCCCAAGAGGGGCTTTATGGGATTATTCGCGGCTGGGAGACGCCATCAAAGCCTTTTCCGCATCGGCATGTCATCGTTCGTCTTGAGAATAAAGAGCATGAAGTCGTCTTCTATTACAGTGCGGATGGATCGGAATGGAATAAATTTGAGCATTCATTCGAAACCTCAGGCTGGCATCATAACACATTGGGTGGATTTCTTGCACTGCGAATCGCTCTCCGGGCGAAGGGTTCCGGCGAGGTTACGTTTAAAAACTTTATCTATCAGAAGCTGTAAATATGAAGCGACGGGCCTTTTATCCATGGGTGCGTCGCTTCTTCCATTGGCGAGGCGCCGCGTGTCGAGAAAGAACCTGTATGCCGCGCGTGGAAAACGCTTTACCTATTTAGTTCGGTATGCTTTTGGAGACTGGCCAAACACCTTCGAGAACTAACGGGTAAAATAATTGCTGTCGTTGAATTCGCTCTGAGAAGAAATTTGCGATATCGTCAGGTTAGTCGTCTTTAACAGCCTGCATGCATGCTCCAATCGGAGCTGCAGGAGATGGGCTGCAAATAGTTATCCTCCATAAGGAAATGGCTTTCGCCAAATGCATCAGATTACTTTGGGCTCCTTGACGCTCTTGCTTTTCATACTGTCGTGACAACTGGACGACGAGCTCCATAATACGTGAACGGAGGATGGTCTGGTAACCCTGCAGCTTGTTGATCCAACTTTACAAGGAAAAAGCCAATCAAGTTGAAAAACCAGCTACTTTGTGTTACGATATACCGGTAATATGTCACACTAATTACCGAACCGCGGAATGTGGAGAATAATTTGAGTAAAACAGTTGACACTCCATCTACTCTGTAATACAATGCACCTGTAGTAAGTAATACTAAATAGTTCGATTTACAAAAGCTGTTAGCTAAAACATTCCCTTAGTACTATGTTGTACTGAATATTGGTCAGACTAAATAGAGGAGGGACGAAAAAGAGGAGGCTTTGAACATGGAAAATTTAACTGAAATGCTGAAGGGTTCGCTGGAAGGCTGCGTCTTAGAAATTATCAGCCGCCATGAAACCTATGGCTACGAGATTACCCGCCGATTGAACGAGCTTGGGTTTACCGAAGTCGTGGAAGGGACGGTCTACACCATTCTCGTGCGATTAGAGAAGAAGAAACTGGTGAACATCGAAAAAAAACCGTCAGACATGGGACCGCCCCGCAAGTTTTACACGCTTAATGAAGCGGGCCGTCAGGAACTTGAGTTGTTTTGGGAAAAGTGGGATTTTGTATCATCAAAAATCAACGTCTTGAAGTCGACGTAGCATCATAAGATATTCCGTCCGATATTTGGAGTGTCGGGTTCGGTTTTATAAAAAAGGAGGAACCATAACATGATGGAAATATTCAAAAAAATGATCGGCGATAAAAAAGAATACAAGATGATGATGGCGCGCGTTGAAGCCTTACCGGAAGACTACCAGTATGTATTTAAGAAGATTCAAAATTATATGTGGAATTTCTCCTCAGGCAACGGGATGGATATGCTGCATATGCAGTATGAATTAATCGAATTGTTCGAAGCCGGTGCGGCGGAAGGCAGACCAGTGCTGGAGATCACGGGGGATGACGTGGCATCCTTTGCCGACGAGCTGGTTGCTAACGCTAAAACCTATGTCGCGAAGTATCGTGAAGATTTGAATCAGAGCATCATGAAACGATTGGGTAAGAAATAAATTCATTTCAATAATACCGACTGATTAGCTGGTTACGTTTGTGAATTGCCACCTTCGCTATTCAGTTATATTTTTAGCCGGGTAGTAAGTAATACAGATTATCAGTCAGACTAACTAGTTGCGTTAATGTAGCTCTCAAGGCACTTAACCGTAATTCGGAATTCTCAAGCGCGGCCTAATCGAGCTTATTATAAGGAGGAAACAAATATGAGCAATGCAGCGATTTCTGTAAAAGGGTTAAAAAAATCCTTTAAAGACAAGGAAGTCTTAAAAGGAGTGGATTTTGAAGTGCGGCGCGGCGAAATTTTCGCGCTGCTGGGCTCCAATGGAGCGGGCAAGACGACGACGGTCAACATCCTCTCGACGCTAATGAAGCCCGATGGCGGCGAAGCGAGTATTTGCGGCTCTGACGTCCAGCGTCAACCGGATCATGTTCGCCAGAGCATCAGCCTGACTGGGCAGTTTGCAGCTATAGACGGCATGAACACAGGAAGGGAAAATCTGATGATGATCGCCAAGCTGAGGGGAGTTTCCAATCCTGCACAAGTCGCCGACAATCTGCTTGCCAAATTCAGCCTGACCGATGCGGCGGGCCGCCGGGCGGACCAATATTCCGGCGGGATGAAGCGCAGGCTTGACATCGCCATGAGCCTGATCGGGAGTCCAGCCGTCATTTTTCTTGACGAACCGACCACAGGACTTGACCCTGAAGCACGGATTGAAGTCTGGAATACCGTCAAGGAGCTTGCCGGCAGCGGCACGACCATCTTGCTGACGACCCAGTACCTGGAGGAAGCCGAACAACTGGCGGACCGTATCGCCATCCTGCATGGCGGAAAAATCATCACGACCGGTACCCTTGCCGAACTTAAAGAGATGTTCCCACCGGCAAAAGTAGAGTATATCGAGAAGCAGCCGACATTGGAGGAAATTTTCCTCGCAATCATCGGCAAAAAGGAGGAAATGTAAATGAAAAGCAAAACAGGGGTATTATTGGGGCGTTTAATGCGCAACATCATGAGAAGCCCGGATACGATTATCACGGTGGCGATTACGCCGATAATGATGATGCTGTTGTTTGTCTACGTATTTGGCGGCGCCATAGAGACAGGCACGGCCAACTACGTCAATTATTTATTGCCGGGAATCTTGCTGATGGCTATCGCGTCCGGCGTCTCTTATACGGCCTTCCGGCTGTTCGGAGATGTAAAGAGCGGGCTGATGGCGCGTTTCATTACCATGCCGATCAAGCGCTCGTCGGTATTGTGGGCTCATGTGTTGACATCGCTTGTTTCCAATGCGCTAACGGTCGTGGTGGTTTTCCTCGTCGCTCTATTGATGGGTTTCCGTTCCGGCGCTAATATCTTGGATTGGCTCGCGGTAACAGGGATACTCGGGTTGTTTACGCTGGCGCTGACATGGCTTGCGGTCATTCCCGGCTTGACAGCAAAGACGATGGAAGGGGCGACGGCCTTCTCGTACCCGCTGATATTCTTGCCGTTTATCAGTTCGGCCTTTGTCCCTACCGAAACCATGCCTAAAGTGGTCCGTGCGTTCGCTGAGAACCAGCCCGTGACTTCCATCGTAAATGCGATTCGTGCCCTCTTGCATGAAGGAAATGTCGGCAACGATATCTGGATCGCGCTTGCCTGGTGCGTCGGCATCATGGCCATCGCTTACTTTTTCGCTAATAAAGCCTTTAAACGCCAACTAGGTTAAATACACCCAGCCTCCTCAGAAGATCGGTTGAACACGTAATAACTTCATCGTACAGAATGGCCATGGATACATTAAAAGCTGCGTGAATGAAGAGACCCCCAAAAGTTAGACACGGTTATTTCATTAGGCAGCTTTCTCAAAATGAGTTCGGTACTGTACCGGACTCATTTTTAATTTTGCCTTTAACCGTTTGGTATTATAGTATTCAATGTATTTTTTCAGTTCTTTCTTAAAATGCTCCACACTTTCAAACTCTTTGTAGTACAGAAACTCCGACTTGAGGATACCGAAGAAATTCTCTATGACGGCATTGTCGTAACAATTCCCTTTTCGTGACATGCTTTGGAGAATGCCTCTCGACTTAAGCGCATGCTGATACGGCTT
>NZ_FNZO01000021.1:0-46297 GCF_900109305.1 Paenibacillus sp. cl141a | reverse complement strand
GTTCAGGAAAGTTTACGTCAACGAGTACACGAATAACGAAACGAGGCTCTAAGAGGCTCAGGCGTTCTCTATATTTGGCTGTGCAATGTGGTATGCGGAAAAACGCGAATGCAAGAATTCGTTCGTATTATGAGAAAAAAAGAAAAGAGGGCAAGCCCTACAAGGTGGTCGTGATCGCTTGCGCCAACAAGCTGTTGCATCACATTTTCGCCATCTTGCAGAAGGGGCAGCCCTACCAAGCTTAAACCATATTTAACCAAAACCTCCATAGATGTGGAGGTTATTCGGGTTGGTCGGAAAAAGTATATCACGAAAAGAGAATTCATCCAAGCTGAAATGCTTGACAAACATTAGCTGGTTTTCATTTAGGCAGTGAGGATTGTCTGATGCCATTGCTTCCGCCTTCTCTTATTTATTAACTATCGTGTCCCGTTAGCGTAACAAGAAAGAAACTTTTTATTGACCCAAGTTGTTCTTCTTTTCACCAATCGCAGCAAACATTAAAGGCAAATTGTCTATTGAATTATCGTCTCGTTCCAATTCATCGACTCGAATTAGTGAAAAACCGGAAGTCAGAAAATCATTTAAATACTGTGAGATCGGACGATGATGAGCTCCTAAAGTAGAACGGATCGTACCCACTCCTTCCGATTTCCAAAATTGCGAATCATACCGAATGATCTTCCTCGAACCATCACCTAGCGGGTAACTATATGGTGATTGAAGGCAAGGATGCATGATCACCCAGATCATAATTCCATTTGGTTTTAAGATACGATACGCTGCTTCAAACACCCAAGCTCGGATAAAGGTAGGCTAATTCACCCTGACCACAACCGATGTCACAAATTCTTAGGTCGGCCAGAACAGATAGATTCTTTAGTTGTTGTAAAATATATCTGTAGGAACCCTCTGGAAATAACCCTGGCCCGAACGAAGGTGTTTTTGTGACCCAACTTAACGATACGATGAAGTCTGAACCTCCAAAGATTCATTAAGGAACAAGTTCTCGTCCTCTACGGCAATCGGTACAAGTTTTTGTCCTCGATTCCATATAGCCAATCATGGATCCATTTTTCAGGTTGAGTAAATTGGTCCATTATAGCCGCGGAATCATAATTATCTACTGATAAGGTACAAAAAAACGCATTGTCTGCAAACCGCGACAGTGCGTTTTCTATGCTTCTGCATTCTATAATAGAGTTATTGCATCTACTCCTTAGCCTATCAATCGTTCAAGACTTCCAAGTCGAGCTGGCAAAGGCTTGCCTGATCGGCAATCATGTCGATCTCGCTGATCTTTCCATCCACAACCGTGAATTCGAGAATGAATATCGGTTGATCCACATGACCCGCGATGACGCCTACCGCTCCATTCACGAGCACCGGCTTCATGCCACCCCGGGCACGAGCGGCGAATTGGTTGGCCTGTTTGCCAACGGCCTCTGAACCCCGAACAACCGGCATATTTGCTATTGGCGCAAATGCAGTATCGTTTCGGAGTACGACATTCGGGTCTAATACTGAGAGAAGTTTTTTAAAGTCTCCGGTGCGTGATGCTGCAAGGAATGCATCGACAAGCTCCCGTTTTTGCTTGAGCTCGTCTGCTCTAGAGTTCGACTCGGTACCCTTAATCCGGTGACGTGCACGGCTCGCAAGCTTTCTTGCTGCGGCCTCGTTACACCCTATGATAGAAGCGATCTCCGAGAAAGACAAGGCGAATATATCGTGCAAAACAAACGCAATTCGTTCGGCGGGATTTAATTTTCCCAACACCACAAGCATAGCAAGACCGACAGAATCGGCCATCAGCGCTTCGTGCTCGGGATCGCTTCCGTCTTGGTGGCTAGTTACCGGCTCAGGTATACTAACCAAAATAAGCTCCTCGCGCCGTGATCTACGAGACCGAAGCATATCAAGACACACCCTCGAGACGATCGTTGTCAGCCATCCTCCCATATTCTCGACTCCGCTAGTATCGGAGCGGCTAAGACGTATCCATGACTCCTGTACGGCGTCATCCGCTTCACTTAAAGATCCGAGCATCCGGTAAGCTACCGCTTGCAAATGATTCCGGTGCGCCTCGAATTGTTCCACAAGCCAGTTGTGATCGTTCATACGCCACATTCCTTCCTTCATTTCCGTGTTACTTATATGTCGAACGAAACTCAGCAGATGTGACGGAGCACTGCGATAAAATACAGTTTTATTCTGGAGTTTCTTATCTGTACCCAGAAAAAATCATTCGCAATCGGTCACGTTTCCTTGCTTACTTACGACATAGCTAGTGACAAGGGAAACCGGCCGGTGTCTCTGTAAATAACATATAAACTAAGGAGATGAATGTTATGAGTACAAGTTTGATCCCTTTTCTTGAAATGAACGGCAGCGCAAATGAGGCTATCGATTTATATGTGAAAGCGCTCGATGCCAAGGTTGTTTATTCGCTGCGATTCGGCGATATGCCGGAAAATCCGGAATCCCCGTTGCCTCAGGAAAAGAAAGACTGGATCAACTACGCCGTCTTGAAAATCGGCGAATCGGAGCTTCAACTCTCCGACCATTTTACCGGCGGCGGCTATCAGAAGGGAACGCAAGTGACCATCGTTGTTCAAACCGATGACAAAGACAAGGCTACCCAATATTTTGAAACACTAAAAGAGGGGGGTCAAGTGAATGAGCCGCTGCAGGCAAGTTTCTTCAGCCCCGCTTACGGCAATGTAACGGATAAATTCGGCGTCACGTTCCGGATCCTTACAAAAGGGAGCCAGTGATCTGAAGCCGCCAAATCGGAGACGCCTTCTTCTTCAATAATGCATAAATAGCAAAACCCAGTTAGATACTTATCTAATCGGCAATCGGATCAAGTTTTTGTCGCCCAACACGATTTCCCTGCCCGTTAGTCCAGAAAAGGCAGCCGACCATAAAGCCGGCTGCCTTTATATGTCTTCATTGAGCTATCGTTTCTACGTTAGCGTAATAACCTGGCATATGTGATACGGTTCATCTTAACGGGTCTATAGGCGATAAAAATGTTTTTTTACAAGTCATAAACTACTCCGGTTAACTTCTCGGATTGTAACCAAAGCTTTTCCGCAAGCTGCACATCCAATGCTTTTTTGGGAAAATCTACAAACTTCGGTTTCTTAGCCTTTAGAGGATTCATTCCTAGCCCTACGTAAACATCTCCGGTAATTGTCGAATCCGTCGCCGCAATAAGGGATGGCCAAGATGATTGATCAGGAGAAGTGCCGAATATTTTCATTAATAGCAGTCCGAATGCTTTGGTTCCCTTCGATCCGTTTCTCCCGATTCCTGTAGGACTTGTGCCAGGATGTACTGCTATAGAAGTGATTCCTTTCTTCTTCGCACGTCGATTTAATTCTCGTGCAAACAGTAGGTTTGAAAGTTTCGAGCGATTGTATCCTGCCATTGGTCTGTATTTATTATCCATCTTTAAATCAGAAAAATCTATATCACCCATTTGAGCTGATTGTGCGCTAACTGTAACGATTCGACCGTGGTTCTTTTCAATTAGCGACAATAACAGACCCGTCAACGCGAAATGTCCAAGATGATTAGTTCCGAAGTGCATTTCAAAACCATCGGCAGTCAGTTCACGAGTGGGAACTGCCATTATCCCAGCGTTGTTTATAAGGATGTCTATTCCTTTCACTGTCCCGTGGATCGTGTCGGCAAAGCTTCGAACTGACTTCAGATCAGCCAAATTTAATGGCTCCACTGTTATATCTATATTCGGTGCCGTTTGTTTCATCTTTATGATAGCTTCTTCGCCGCGCTTAGGATCACGGCTTCCAATGATCACTCTGGCACCGTGCTTCGCTAGCTCTAATGCCGTATAATAGCCTACCCCGCTATTGCCTCCCGTCACGATAGCGGTTTTTCCTATTAAGTTTGGGAGATCGTCAGGCGTCCAGTTTGGTCTCATGATTTATTCCTCCGAGAGCTTATATTTTAATATGTAAGTGGGTTATTACTACATGCAAAGCTGTTTCAGTCAGTCATGAATGAACGAGGATTGTTTGATATAACGAGCATGTTCGACTGAATCGATCATGAATCTAGCTACGTCGTCACGAGAAATTTTAGCTAGCATGGAAGGCGTAAAAGCACCGTGCTTATATCGCCCTTTGCCCGGCTCATTGGTGAGCCTTGAAGGCTGAACGATCGTCCAGTCCAATCCACAGTTCCGCACAATACCATCCTGCCTTTCCTTATCGTAAAACTCTCGGAACGTTATTAAAGAAACCAGTTTTACCATCATTCTCATCCCATTTCCGAGCTGATTCCTGCTTTCTCTGCTGGTGCCAAAGCCCGTAAGAACGACCTGTCTCTTTACTTTATGCCTTCTCATCGCGTTCACAATGGAACGAGTCCCACGTAAGCATAGATCTGAAGGACTTCTTGCTGTGGCTCCTAAAGCTACAAACACCGCGTCCTGCCCCTCAACCGCCGATCCTACATCCTCTTCACTAAATACATTGCCTTCTACAACGATTAAGCCCTCCCGGGTAAACGGAATTCGATCTGCGGTACGTACAAAGGCTGTTACGGTATGTCCCTTGTTGATCGCTTGGTCAATTAGCTGTAAGCCCGTACCCCCGCTAGCTCCAAAGATGGTAAACTTCATTGTACTTTGCCTCTCTTTTATCTATATCTCACCAATAATAAGTGAATATTCATTTATTATTGGTGGAAAGAACAGCGATGCTACGCATCGCTTAAAATACTATGCTATGCCTTAATAGCGTCCCAACTCATCTTGATGGCAGAATCTAATTGGTTACTATTCAATATGGTCCCATTCTTCAAATGTGCTTTCACCAATTCGGCTATTGGCAAGATGGAGTAAACAACCAGCATGTTGGTATCCTCCTTCTTCAATATCCCTTGTCGGATGCCAGCGTCAAACATCTCGTAAATCGGTTGAAACTGACTTGCCGTATCCTCTAGGCACCATTTCTGGGGCAAGGGCGAATTCATTATTTGCTCCAGAAACAAAAAATATGGTTTGAAGGACTGGATAAAATCAACATAGTTGCGGATGATAGCCTCAAACCGTTCATAAACGGTTCCGGCATGATCCACTCCCTGAAACATTTTCTCGCTCATCTTGTCTTTAATCTTCAAGTAGGTCTTGTAGAGCAGATCCTCTTTGTTCTCATGGTAAATATAAATCGTCGCTGCCGATATATTTATTGTCAACATTAAGGTATTGCCAAACATTCGCTCTACTTGTGATACGGCTCAACGTGTTTGATCCTCAATTATCCTGCCCGTTAACTTAATGAAAATGCTTCGAAACATAGCTAATCTAATCGGAAATCGGCTCATATTTTTGTCCTTTACAGCAATCGGAATAAGTTCTTGTCCCTCGACGATGACCGATCCTAAATAGTTGTTTGGCAAAACGAAGTTATACTTTACAGTTACATAAAAAAATGGCTCGATTCGTTCTTTAGATCAATAAATATCACTCAGAGGCACCAAGTTGGAATAAATTAAAAGTTGAAACAAAACCATCCAACTAGACGTCATATATATTGTAATGAAATTAAATCCCATTACGGCCCATATAAAAAAAGAGTCTATCTCTGGAGGGGCAAGCAGTCTTACTTATTGGTTAGATGCTTCAGTAGCTTCATACGGTATTACCGTCTCCAGATAATTGATGCAGCAAAATGGGATGAGTCTTCGAAGGATGGGATCATCGTTTCAACAAGCTAGGATCCTATAAGATGCTGGGAACCAGAGCGATGCTACATTCGAATCAGAATCGCCAGCACATTCAGGAGAGCAATGGATGAAAACCGGTAAAATTGCCTTGACATCACCTACTTTTACTGACTTGGCCCATGTAAGAACAAAATGGGGGTGGTAAGAATGAATAAAAAAGTAGTTCTGATAACTGCTGCTACAGCGTTGTTTATTGGAGTCGGAGGGTATGCCTATATAGATCATATTGAAGGATCCAAACAAGTTTCTGCTCCAGTAACTCAGGGATCTAAACAAAATGTTGCACCTGTAACTAATAACCAAGTTCCTAATGAGATCAAAGGAGAGACAATTTCTGCTGATCATGCCATATTTGAAAATTACCAAGATGCCCTTTCTCTCTCGCAAGTAGTCGCAGAAGTAGTGGCAACTGATAATTCAGAGAATGTCATAACCGACGAAAATGGATTTACAACAGGACATACTCGTACTGAGGTTCAAGTAAATAAAGTTTTTGAAAATAAGAGCGGTACTGAACTCGGTCAATCCATTAATGTGCTCGAACCAACTTATATAGCTGAAGGTGAAGAAGGACCTACTAGGTTCAATTACGAAGAGTACACAAAAATGGTACCTGGGTTGAAATATGTTGTTTTTCTAGTGTGGAATGAGAAAAAACAAGGTTATTGGATCAGCTCACTGGAACAGGGGAAATTCAGCCTTGATAATTCCGATAAAGCTGAAATGTCATTATTAGCCAAGAATAGTCAATATGAAGTGCTGAAAAATGATGTAATTCAAACTCTATATGGTGAATCCGTAAATACTACAGATCCATAAGATGTAAATATGTAAAAAGTGGCTACTTCATAAATTGTCATATACTTATGTAATAGCCTCTTTTCTATGAATACAGAAATGCTTTCGGTCATCGGCTCATGATCTTGTCCTTTACGGATTCAATACTTCTTGGACCAAGGAAAAATCTACCGAATCAACTTTCCAGCCTTTACTTGTATAGATAAGGTTAGCCTTTCTGTAAAGTGTTTCATTAGGAGCATATTTAGAGTTAGGACCTGATGACTGACTCAGTTTAGCTGTGTTGTTATCGGTATAACTGATAGCCGATTGATAAATCGTTGTAAACCTAAAGTCGTATTTCAATCCTTTGCTGCGTATGATTTCATTGATAAATTTATCCGTAAAGTATGGGCTGAAGTAAGTTCTGATTTGCTTTATTGTAGATAGATCAGTTGCTTCGTTCAATTTGTTCGCGAGTACCTGTCTTTGCTTATCAGTTATTTTCTTTGCATTTGGAATTTGAACCTGTGGCTTTTGCATCGTTACTTGGAGTTGCTTCCCGTCCAAGGTGATTGTCGCCAAACTAGCTTGTTGGTTCCAATTTACGTCTGCTTCTAAGGATTGACTTACAAATCGAGCCGGTACATATGTGGAGTTGTAAATTAGTTCCGTTGGAACATCCAGAAGAACCTCTGATTGATTAAGGATTACTTTATTAGAATTAATGATAAGAAGCATTTCTGTATTATCTTTAGTAATGGTAATTGTTTTTTGTTGTTGATTCCATTTCACGTCTGCCCCAAGGTATTCAGAAACTGCTCTAAGAGGGATGAGAACCCGATTGTTTTTTAAAATACCACTATCTATTGTAACTGGCGCATCAGCAGCATAGGTAGATGAGCAGAGGTTAGGCAGTACAAACATAGATGCAGCCAACATCGTAAGAGATATTTTTTTGAACATTTGTGTTCCTCCTAAAATTAAGATTATATATAAAATTAGACGTCATACATAGAGAAATGTTTCTTAAGAGTCTTTTCCCCCTCATTCCATTTATTGTTGTATTTCACTACAATATTGAATCATCCTGCCCGTTAGTTAAGCAAAAGCAGCCGATCCATGTGGATCGGCTACCTTCTTGTTTTTATTAAGTTATCGTCCCGTTAGCTTTACGGGTTGCCGATCACCCCCACCACTTTCCCCTCAATTTTATCTGTGGGTAATGGGCCGAACAATTTGCTATCATTGCTGCGTAACCAATCATCGCCTACAAGATAAACGCTGTCTTCGGGGATCTCGATTTCCTCCATGCTCAGTTGTTGAAAATAATCCACATTGTTTTCAATATTTTTTCGTATGTGATCTTCTAAGTCAACACGCTCTAAAGCTTTTTTCAAACTATCGAGATCAGCACCGAGTCGATGTGCTCTTCCGTAAAAAGCATCAAGCAATTTCCCATTAATATAGATCTGTCCTTTTTCAATCTTCACTTTTTCGCCAGGTAACCCGATTACTCTAGAAATACTGTACTCACCAAGATTCTTTTTAGTTTCAGGATTTGTAAAGTATACGATATCACCGCGACTAATCGCATGCTCATTGTAATACTTCAAATCAATCACAACCTGACCTTCTAAATCATGATTCCCACGATCCATGTTGTCATAGTTATGATGGTAGATGACCTGCCCGGAATTTAACTCATGTTTGGTTACTGTATTAATCGTTGGTTTGGTTATGAAATCAGTGATGATTTTACTTGTTACATCTGAACTACTACATGCTGCAAATATCAATCCAAATACAATAACGATAATGACCACTTTTATCATTCCCCACTCCCCTCGACTTCTTTTCCTTTATACGTAAACTTAAGGTTAAGTGTCCAAAACTAGAGTGTTTGATTGAACTAATCTGCCCGTTAGTTTATTCATTCCTTAGTTACTACTTGATTGCGAAAGGATTTCAATGCTAACAGAGTCGATGATTAGCTTCATGCAGTGTAAAACTTCCGTTAATTACTTTTACGCAAATTTGATCAATATTATAGTTCCACCGCGGAAAGTTAACCTGAATACTCAGGTAAAATGTTAAAATAAGGAGGGGATTGTCAGTATTCTTCAATAAGAAGATACCAATTTTTATTGAATTAATGAGGCAGGATAATTTAGGTTGATATAGATTTGACAATAAAAATTTTTGGGAGGTAACTTGGAGTGCCAAATATAACTGATAGTACAATTAAATATCTGGATTATTTGAATTTAGATTTAGAGAAGCCATCATATAATTATTTAGAACAAATTTGCCATGCACAATTAAATACTTTTCCCTTTGAGAATATCAGCAAATTACTCTATTTTAGAGATAATAATTATAGTAATTTTGAGCTGCCTTCATTTGAGTTATTTACTAAGAATTTTAGCGAATACAACTTCGGAGGGACATGTTATACTTTAAACTCCAGCCTAATGATTTTGTTACGAGATATAGGGTTTGATTGTTATCATGTTATGCTTGGCGAGGAGCATATGGGCATTATAGTTAAAATGGATAATGAACGTTTTTACGTTGATTGTGGTGCTGCGGCTCCCTTTTTCAAGCCAGTACGTTTTGAGAATGATTTAAAGAATATCTCTGATTTTGGTAAAGATGAAGTGTATATTTTACCAGAAGAGATACAAATAAACAGGTATAAATATGTCCGCTACACTAATGGTAAACAAAACGGAAAAACATGGCACTTCAACTCTCGAAACGAAGCTAAAGTTAGTGATTTTAATGATGTTATAGAAAAATCTAATAAACCCAACGCCCCATTTATGACTATCTTAAGATGCCAACTATATCAGACCTATAAACAAAGAAGTGTATCTTTAGTAAATAATAAGTTCGGTATACGTTATTCAAATGGTGAAATAAATGTTAAAACCTTATCCTCATCAGAGGAAATAAAAGCAGTGCTATCAGAAGAGTTTTTGTTACCCAAATTACCAGTGATAGAAGCTATTGAAGTGTTAAAGACATTGAATATAGACATTTTTGCACAAGGTACATAGATATTGAACTAACGAATGGCGATAGTTTTAGTAAGTAACATCAAACCACCCGTTATGCGGGTCGGAATCAAGGGGTATTCCTATATCCGTTGTTCAAATTCCATTATTTTATCTTCACAGCGTTTTGTAGCTCCATGATGACTAGTTTTTATTCTGTCTTGCTTTAGCCACTCTCGGTAATTGTTTCTCAAAAATGGATAACACATTTGAAATCAAATGTTCGCTCGGACTTTCATTGTCTTTTAAAAGTGCATATATAAGATTCAAGAAAGTCTTTGCATCTTTCTCTGTTAAACTTTTGATTGATTCCATGGTAATATCTTTTGGAAAATTTTCTTCTTTTGTCTCCAAAATTTATTCCTCCATCTTTAACTATCATTTATTCTTCCATTATAAACTATTAACGTTTCCAGTCCCCCTCATTTATGATGTTAAAAATCTAGTTTGTTCAGAAATTTATCTGGAAATGACGCAAAATAATCAATCATATCATCTGTAATTCTCCAACCAAATGTTTTCGTCAAAACCGGGTCCCTGAAAAACGATTCTGCAACCCTACGGTTCATTTCCACGTTGTAGTTGATATAGGAGACAGCGGGCTTTTGAAGGTTCAGCGCCAGCGGCGCTGCATCTGAAGAAAAATCCAACGCACCAATCCGTACTGTCTTCATATCTGGATAAATACTTGTTGCGAAATGAAGTTGCATTTTTTCTAAATCATAGATGAGAGTATAAGCAGTATCTTCCCTGCGAACAAATTCTAAAGTATCCTGAGTGAATTGGAGTCGCTCTCTCTCGCTGACCGGGATCACATCTGCAAGGCGAGTTGCCCCTTTAAAGAATCGTTCCATGGAATTACGATCGTAATCGCTGTACGCGATACGCCAGCGTTCTTCTTTGTCTTCCAAATCTTTAATCGCTTCAGTATAAGGAGTGTTTGCCATAATTGAAAATGGCAATGAGCTTCCCCGATATATATACATGACACCACCTAGGAATTCGAATATCGCGCAATCTCCAGAGCGATCGGCTATCATATAATGCAACTTTGACATTGGCTGAGCAATGCGTACACCGTAAGCGACTTGCATCGCTTCCTTTACTGAGGCGCAAGTGTCCAGAAGCAAGTGGATCCACTGCAACTCTCCGACCGTTGGTAGACGATCATCATCCGTATAAGTAGATTGCCATAGTGTTGTCTGCTCTACAACAAGACCTGCTTCGTTGATTCCGCCGTTTGGCATTTCTTTGCCGGCTTGTGAGATGGTAAGGCTACCGTATCGGGATATCCATTTTGCTGGTCGCTCTGGCGGCTGCACAAGTGCACTTTTGACTACACCGCGTTTATTTGTAAATATGTATGCTCCTTTGTAAGGGACATCCTGATTTTTTCCCAGAAGTCGGGTGTTCTCCGGGTTGAAGTAAATTGCGGTACTCATCGTTGTTCCTCTCCTTTATTTAACTTCAATTCAAGTTCTTCCACCCGACCGGATTCGAGTTCGTGTATAACGTAATCTAATATTTGATTAATTCGATTGTCGTTTAGCTGAAGCGTGGCAGCAATTTTAGCTAAACGGTGCTGTTCTGCCCTCTCTTTAAGTAGCTTTTGTTTTTTCTCTCTATATGGTCCAATGTCTTCATCTTCAGCCCCTTCCTCCTCAAGCAGTGTCAAATGCTGATCTAACAATAAGATATGAAGATCTACTTTTTTCAAAGGTGTCAGTGGTTTTACGAAGTTATTATTATCAACCAAAATAGAACCGTCAATCCCAAAAATAATTCGCTAGAGCCTGTAACCGCTCTTGGGGAATCGGTCGTCGTTTTTTGATCCAATCTGAAAACTGTTGCGGTGTAATGTGAAGGTGGCGACCGATTCCTGAATATGATTGCTCGTTAATCATAACCAAATATTCCAACACTGTTTTGAAAGCGATCGGCTCACTCTGACTCATATCATCACTCCCTGACGAATTTATGTCGATAATATAACAGGTGACATAAATTACGTCAATATTACTGACATCATTTATGTCTTTGTTAAAGGAGCGTGCAATTCCCGTGCCAATAGCCAAATAGATACTTATCTAATCGGTAATCGGACTATGTTCTTGTCCTCGATTCTGGACAAGAACTTGTACCGATAAAACCAAAAAAAGCCGCTAAATTAGCGACTTTTAATGCGACTATGTTCTTGTATTATCTTCATCATTGAAAGCCGAATGATCTTTCATAAAATCATATAATTCATCAAAATCAACCGCAATCTCAACCATGACATTTTCTGCTGGGATATTCCATGATATAAACTTTTAGATACTAGATTCCCCCCTATTTTTGTTCGTCAGCAATGATAGGTATCTTAGACAAACCTAGCTTCTCACATTTTCAAATGTTCCGAATAACCCCTAGCGGCTTAACGAAACTTCATGGTAACCACCGCACCAGAATCGCAGTTGCGCAGTTCTAGTTGTCCTGCGTGTGTTTTAGCTACTTGTGCTGCAAACCAAAGACCAAGACCATGGTGTCCATCGGCGCCACGCGCTGCATCTCCGCGCCATAGACGCTCTGTCGCATGGTGTAACGCCGCCTCGCTAAAACCGGAGCCTTCATCACACACAGTGACTTGCCAGCCGTCATCTATCATACTGCTTTCCAAATACACGTTTCCATCCGCCGGTGTATGCTCAATGGCATTCTGCACCACATTACCAAGGGCGCGAAGTAAATGATCTTTCTGAATGCTCGCTGTACCCTTCAGGCCGTTTTGGGTATGCAAGCAAACCCTCTTGGCTTCTGCAATAACCATTGTGCTCTGGCAAAGCTCGTCAAACATGGCGGACAGGCTGGTGTTTTCAAATGCCTCGTTCGCACCGGTGGAGGTTTCTAACAAGCTGGCAACATACTGCTTGGCCCGGTTGTTGCTTACCACAATGGTTTTCACCATTTTGCGGCTGCTCTCAGGCAGTTCTTCATCCAGCAGAAGCTCAGCGTTTCCTCCCACCAAGGTGAGCGGGGTTTTTAAATCATGCGCAAGTGCTGTTATTTCGGCATCGCGTTCTTGCTGTGCCTCCCATTGGGATGAAAGGGATCTGTACAATGCCTCCCGCATTTGCTCCATAGCATCGAGCGCCTGATTGTACTCCCGTATCCCGGCGTGAGGAATTGTGAAATCCAGCTCCTGCGCGCCTACCTTCTTGCTCACCTCGCTGAACAGCTTCAGCTTGGCGGCGAGGCGCCGACGAAGCCACAGGGTGTTGAACAGCAGACAAAGCAACAATGCCACAACAAGTGTGCCTAGCCCCAGATATTCAGCGGGGGGCAGCATGTCGCGCAGCGCAGGATTGACAAACTCCGCCCTGAAATGCCAGCGAAGGACTACGGTGCTTCCATCCGCGTAGGTGTGCCGCGAAACATCAATGCTGTTGGCGTCCTCCTGTAAAAAACCGGCTAGGACTTCCAGCTTCTTTCCTTCTACGTTGCTTTCCAACACTTCGGCGTTCCGGTCAAACAAAGCGTATTCGGCCAGAAAATCATCACCAGGAGAAACAAAGGTTGTTGGCTCTCCAGCCAGCATTTGCTCCACCTGTTGGTTGGAGACGGCTCCCTGGTATGTAATGCCGGTGTTTTGAAGCCGCACCATGACGAAATACCATGCCAGGCAACATAACAGCATACAGCAAAGCATAACGATCGCATAGCGTAAAAGCACAAAAGAAAGGCTTACCGTACGCTGTCTTTTCGCCATTTGTAGCCTACCCCCCAAACGGTTTCTATGGGGCTGAGGCCGCCCGCTTTCAGCTTGGCGCGGATATTTTTGATGTGCTCCGCAACGGCCGACGAATCGCCCTCGGCGTCAAAGCCGAAAACCGCTTCGTATAATTGTTCTTTGGTAAACACCTGCCCGGCGTGCAGGACCAGGTGCTCACAGATGGCGTATTCGCCCTTGGTAAAGGGCAGTGTGTGTTCGCCCGCTATGGCCGATTTTGCCTGCATATCAAAGCGCACACCGCCTTGACTCAGCGTGTGGGTCGGTTGCCGCACCTCCCGCCGCAGATGGGCGTTTACCCGTGCGCGCAGCTCCGCTATACTGAAGGGCTTTTTAATGTAATCATCGGCGCCCAAGCCAAAGCCCTGTACAAGGGCTGCGTCTTCCGCTTTGGCGGTCAGGAACAGTATGGGGCAGTCCACCTCGGCACGAATACGGCTGCAAAGGGAAAAACCATCCTCGCCGGGCATCATCACATCGAGCATCAGCAGGTCATACAGATGGCATCGTGCGGGCTGCACGGTAGTGGAATCCGCCTCGGTGTCTACCTGGTGGCCGTCCTTTTCCAGGGCAGCACGCACCAGGGCCAGCATATCGAGGTCATCATCGACCACTAACAATTTCGACATAGTCTATCCCCCTTGTTTTATTCTTGTATGACTTTACCTTCCCATCTACTGAACCATAGTATGGATAAAACTAGAATCATCGAAGTCATCATTATCAGAGAAATAATCCCCCAAAAAATAGGAGCACTTGAAAAGCCAAAAGTATTTTTTAAAAACCGAACACCCCATTCCCAGGGAATGATCGGCCAAATTTCATCACCAATCGCATTTTCGAAGAAACCCGCAAAAATTGCACCAGATATCCCTAACAAAACAGAAATACTTGAACCAAACCTAAAAGCAATTGGTATGTGTAATAAATATAAAAATAAGCTGCTAAATAAAAATATATAAAATAGATCAAGATATGAATCAAAGTGCATTACGCTGATATCTAAAAACAAATTGACTCCAATAAAGAAACAAAGCTCATATATTATGATACTTATGCTTGATAAAAATAGTAGAAAGAACAATTTCCCCAGATATACACTTCTTCGAGACTCCACTAAACCTAGAGCATTTTGAATATTGTTTATATTCCGATCTAATTGAATTAATATTGGCGCAACAATACCAACAAAAATCGGATAGCCTATTTGTAAGATAACGAAAAATAACCTCACATCAGAAATAATATGGTATCCGGCAAAGGCGTAATATATTAAAAATAATGTTGTAATCGCTATAGGCAGTAACAAGTGCAATAATAATATTGGGGTTCGTTTGATTTTGGTAAAGTTAGAACAAAACTCCCTTATCATCATCAAATGCGATACACCTGCCTTCTATACCAGCGCGAAAACAAGGCGGAAAGAATCAGCATAGCAAGCACAGAAATCAATACCAGCAACGAGCTTTCTCCTAAATTCAAAATATATCTTGAATCGGCTTCGACCAATAATCCGTTTGGCAAGACTCCAAAACATGTAACCATAAACCTTGCAGGCCAGCTATAGGGGATGAACCAAAACAAAGGCGTCAAGGAAAAAAACAAACCACCTAATGCACTAGCAAACAAATTAATGATCACAGAACCAATAAACCCCACTTTTTGATCCAAAAATAAACAGAAAGGAATCTGCCATAATAAAGAGAGCCACAATAAGTAGTATCCTAAAATATAATATCCGGTATGACCCATTGCAACTGAAACACCTGACGATATGCCTTCAGAGATAATAGTGATGAGCGATAGGAATAATGATATGATCAAAAGATTAAGTACGATCAAAATAGTTTTAGAAATAAATGTCTTCTTCAAGTCGATGGGCAAACTATAAATAGTTCGGTATTTGTGTTTTTGATCCTTGTTATTTACTAAATGACATAAAATCACTATGGACAAAGACGCAATCGGCATACTCCAATTGCTGACCATAGCACTTGAAAAACCGCCTAAACCAATACCAATAAAGATGAATACCATAGATATCATAATTAAAGCTGTCGGAATCAATATCATAAGTTTTCTGAATAGGGAGCGTTTATATTTTAGGTTTTCTGCTATCAAATAAGTTTGCAACATCAGGAAACACGCTCCTGTCTAATGATATCCATAAACAGTTGTTCCAGGTTTCCATTATTTGCATCAATCTTATCTTGATACAACAGTGATCCGTTGTATATGATCCCTATGTCATCGGCAACTTGCTCTACTTCGCTTAAAATATGGCTGGACATAATCACAGATATCCCGGACTCCGCAAAAGTCCGAATCATTTTCCTTAATTCTTCGATACCAAAAGGGTCTAACCCGTTTGTAGGTTCATCTAAGACTAATAATTTGGGGTTATTCAACAGCGCCAATGCGATACCCAGCCTCTGTTTCATTCCCAACGAAAAATCGGATGTTTTTTTATTTTTAGCATCCATTAAGTCCATTTCTTGTAAAACTTCATTGCATTTATTTGTTGAAATCCCCAGAAGAGTCGCTCGCACTTTTAAATTTTCAAATGCCGTTAAATTCTCATACAGTGGAGGTGATTCGATTAATGAACCAATATTCAATAAATCTTTTCGGATCCAAGGCTGATTGTTGAATAATATTTCACCTGAAGTTGGTCTGATAATGCCTGTAATCATCTTCAATAATGTTGATTTGCCAGCACCATTAGGTCCTAATAAACCGTAGACAGAATTTTTCCTTACAGACATAGATAAATCTTTTATTGCATAAGTCTTTTTAAATTTTTTAGAAACATTATTGGTTTTTATTATATACTCATACATCATAACTTCACTCCTTTTGGTTTGTTACTACTATGGTAACAGCCATTTTTAAGGGATTTATAAGGAAGAGGGCTACGGTATAAGGTGCCAGCGTTGAACTCCTGACGGAACCAAGGCACAAAAAAAGCCGCTAAATTAGCGACTTTCAATGGGTCGGTCAATCGTCAATTCCATAAATAACTATGTCATTTCGCATAACTGAACAAATTTTAAAGAATAAGAGATCCTCTGACTGCCGCTACAGACGGAGAATCCCTATTAAAGTAACATGCCCTGTAGGCCGCTGGGTCAACCGCACACTAAGCTGGAACGTAGGTCAACCTTATCACCTTCTCGCCAATTCGATCGCTTGCTACGAGGCGCAGCGGCGGGCGTGGACCGGCGAAGAACGGCTTGCCGTGACCCAGCACGACTGGATGGAGATAGAGTCGATACTCATCAACGAGACCGAGCTCCGTCAGACTGTGGGCCAACTCCGGTCCGGCAACTTCAATCTTCCCATCATGCTGAGCCTTTAGCCCACGTATGGCCGCTGCGAGCTCGCCTCCGATCAGAGAAGCGTTTGGACCGACGGACTTTAACGTGCTCGACACCACCCACTTCGGTTTGCTTTGCCACGCCGCTGCGTATTCCCGTTCCGGCGAATCCCATTCAACATGGTCTTCGTCCCAATACCGCATGGTTTCGTACATACGGCGCCCGTACAGGATGCCCGCGAGGCCGCGCACGTCGTCGATGAAATGACGGAATAGTACGGGGTCGGGCTGAAATGCCGTGTGGTCGTGGTCGACGAATCCGTCCAGAGACTGGTTCAATGCGAAAACGATCTTTGCCATGCGACTGACTCTCCTCCCTGGTTTTCTTGCACATTCATCCTCAAGATTACACGTTTCATATGCAGCCTCCTTTATGCCTACATTTTATCATCCAACAGTATGTCCGGTTTCTCATGGATTGCTAATGTGCACAGCCCTGGCCTGACCGAATACAAATTTAATTTAACGAAGGAGGGTAAATTAAAAAATCTGCCCGTAAGTTTAATCAAAGGACGTCTACCACCGTCGATGAAATTCTTTCCGGAATGTGACCATGTTCTCGTCATCAGTCGGGAATGTTATCAAGTTCTTGTCATTGTGTTTTGACAAGAATTCCATGTTCTTAGCTCCCTATTGCGGAGGCGTAACACTTATCATCTTATTTTATTACTTTCCTCCAACATGAAACACACCATTTACCGATTGACCATCAACATCAAACAGCGGAATATCCCGACCATCAGGTGATCTACTGTTCTGTATTGCAATGACTTCTCCGGGTGACTTTGGCAGCTCGCCATCTAAGTCTTTTTTGCCCATAGCCTGCAGTGCCATCCACACCTATAGCATTGATTAATTCAGTGGCTTTGATTAGTCGTACTTTTCGCATATGTGCTTTGGAATCTCATTACATCTCCTACTACACAAACTATTACCACCACACCAATCCATATTCTATTGCTTTTAGAATACATCCTCACTTTTCGCTCCTTTCTCACTCTTCCCTCTGTAACCGTTCGTTCCGTCCTTTTCACTTCATATAAATCTTTTATTATGATGTTAATATTTCAACACTGCTTGACATGTGAATTAATTACCGTTATAGTGTGAATCAATTCACGCCTCACATAAAGGAGTAGTCTATGCCAAAAAGTACTTTCTTTCGTTTAGATGAAGCAAGGCGCGAGGAAATATCTAATAGCGCTATGCATCTTTTTGTTGATCATCTTTACGAGGATATAACTATGAAGATGGTTTTGGATCGTTTGTCCATGCACCCCGGAACATTTTATCGGTATTTTGAAGACAAAGATGACTTATATTGTCTCTTAATACGTAATGTGACCCAGAAAAGAGCTGCGTATTTTAATAACAGTAATGAAGATTCCCTCCTCCAGTTTTTCCTTACTGGCTTATTTGGTAGCGTTAATGGCATTGTGACCGAGCCGCTGAATGAGTTGGAAATCAAACTCACTGAAACACTTTTATACATTCCTGAGAACATTTTGCTTAAAATATATCTGAATGTGCTGAAGGGCGAGTCATTCCCCTTAATCAAGGACATTTTACGCCGAATGAGAGTTGATGGATATCTCCGACCTGATATTGACGACGACCTGATTTCTTTTATGTTTGAGTCGATGCAGTTTAATTTAGTCATGTTTTTTAGGGAATTCAATATTAAGGACTCTACGCTGCAACATAAGATTAGGAAGTATTTTACTGACTTTATGAGTCATGGGCTGCTTGAAGATCATAAATATGCTGAAATGGTTCGCGATCTCAAGAAAGCCAAGGAGTAGATATGTTTCACTGAGGATAGGGGGAACAAGAAAATGAAAACTTTTGACGCATTTCCAGAACCAATCGGCAGTTATGCTGTCGGTCGAACCCAGATGGATTTTGAGTATACGGCATCAGATCATTCAAAAAGAGAACTGACGGCGTTTGTGTACTATCCGTCCGACAGTAGCGAAGGTAAGACTACATCAACGTACATGTTTCCTGAAGTCTACGAAATGCTTGATGAGCAGCCACTTCTCGCTCCGTTGAAGGATGCTTACTCTATAGATATCAAGACCCAGTGTTACGACGATCTTGCTCTCTCCGGGAAGGAAAAGCGCTATCCGGTGTTATTCTATGTTTGCGGCGGGGGCGGTTCTCCAGAATGGGGTACCGTGATCTGTACTGACTTGGCAAGTTTGGGATATGTTGTGGTAAGCATCGGGCATCCGAATAGCACGATGTATAAGCGTAAAGATGGGCGACTGTTTAATGTATCAATGGATTTTTCGGATGTCATTATGGCGTTTTCTGAAGATCCGGAGATGGTGGCGTTGGCTGGTAAGATGGAGATGCGGCCTGACGATGAAACAGCCATTGAGATGTGCCAAAACGTGCTTACACTGCCGATACTTGCCAAGTTAACAGAGTATAGCGAATTACAGGCAGAAGATGTAAGGTATGTAGCCGATTATCTTTACAAACTGGACTCTGGAGAGCTGAATTCCATCTTTAAGGGCAGATTGCTGCTTGACATCGGCATGGGCATAGTCGGACATTCTTATGGAGGGCCTACGACGGCGATGGTTTGCCGGGACGACGATCGGTTCGCCTGCGGGATTGGCTTGGATAGTGGTGCGTTCGGCCTTCAGGGCAGCGACCTTAAGAAACCCTTCTTACTACTGTTTTGCGAACCTAACTATAACATGAATGCGATAATTGGCGCTAACAATAGCATGGAAACCTATTATTTCTCTGTTGATCGTGTTGCGCATTTAGATTACTGCGACATCGTGTTTACCAGTGTTAATGAGGAACTCAGAGGCGAACGGGATGCTATGGAGATGCGAAATCTTGTTACAGACTACACGAAGAACTTTTTTGATCATTATATACTGCAGAAGGCTGCAAGCGTGGAAAGTCTGGCATACGATGGCGTGGACTTGATCAAGAAGACCAGCAACAAGTGACATAACCAAGAAGTTGCTGATAAACGCATGTCAAAGAGCTAGTCGTACAGACAGAGAGCCGATAACCCTATCACGCGGTTATCGGCTCTCTCATTTTTCAGGGATTGTTTTCTACTTGAGATGGTAAGCGGTGTTTTCAGCGTTGAAAAACACACTTGAAGATGTTAGTAATTGGCTGAATTCTAACAGACATTGAGATTACAAACCAAAGCTTCTCCTTTGTATTAAATTTATGCTTCAGCGGGTTCTACATGTGCGGTGAGCTGGACAGTAGAGCTCCCATGATTGGTATACAATTGCGCAATCGTTTGGTCCAATCTAACACCGGTGACAGGAATTGATTGATTAAAGGCCAAGATAGTGAACTCCACATAAGGACTTGCTTTATGAGTGTCCGTTTCGCGGTATCGAACCCAGTACGTTCCGAGCGGCAGATTGGCAAGTGTATCACCTTCTACATTTAACCAGGTGCAAGACCATTCCATGGAATCATTCACCCCGGTGATGCGTCCATCTTTGGCGCCAGCCGCTGTTTCATCGACTTTCCCAAGACCCTCTGGCGCAGCCTATGGTCCTCCTATGACCATAGCTTTGAAATCATCAAAATCGATGGAGGCATTGGCGTATCCGTCAATCCCAAACAGTTGTCCAATCAGCTTGTCACCGCCTGTATGGCGGAAATTGTAATCCGTAGCTACCGGAACATCGTCGAGGTAGACGGTGTAGGTTTTGTTATCCCAGTTGGCCACCATTTTGATTTTGTACCATGTATTGTAGGACACGTTTTGGACTGCTTTCTTGGACCCGCCGTTCTGTACAATAAACTTACCGGTATCAAAAGCAGTGACCATCGAATAATTGCCGGTACCGCTGTCGTTTCTCATCATGGCGCCATTCGCGTATGGGAAGCTGCTGTTTAATCTGGCGCGGTATTCGATGACGATGCGCTGATCCGCCCCAGCCTTTACCTCGCCTGTATATGGCAGGAACAGGTTTGCCTTGCCCGAGGTAGCGGTCGTGGTCAGTCGTAGAAATTTATTCCCGTCCTCTTCCTTTACCGTTGCGGTAGCTCCATTGGTCAGATCTTCGGTAGTGATACCGTAAGGGTATTTGCCTACCGTATCGCCGGAGAAATCCCGGTAAGCGTTATAGACAACGCCATCCTGTATGAGGTTAAGTGAAGCTAACAAAGCCTCTTCCGCTTGAGCGAGATTATCCAGCTGCCCGTCAAACTGCTCTTTGCTCAGATCGGGGTTGGAGGCCATCTCCTCCGCTTTATCCACCTCGGCCACAAAAGCGTCATACTTGGATTGGCTATAGTTGCCTAACCCCGTGCCCAACGGATAAGAGAAATTCGCCAGTCTATTGCGGAGCTGGTCCACAATGTCATCAAGGCCCCATCCTGCAACAACTTCTACGGATACAGTGGAAGGAATATCTCGGCCATCCACCTTCAGAATGACTGGCACCTGAGTAGTACCAAGAGAGCTGAAGTCCATTCCCTCCGGCTTCCAGCTGGCAACTTCCGCCGTCATCGACTCGCTATGATTGACAACATCCACAACGCTGGGCGGATCAGGAGTCACTCCGGAAGGAGTCTTCACTTCGGAAACCACCTGAACCGCATCAGAAGCCTCGATTACCGTCAAATGGATTGCCGTTTTGCTGCCGTTGTATTCGGCTGAAATAAGAGCTGTACCCGGTTTATCTGCGTATACCGATGGGGTGACCGAGACAGTATCAATCCGGGCCACCCCGGGATCGCTGCTGGTATACTGAGCATCAGCTGCCACATTCTTCATTTCATAGTTGTTATAGCGAGCAGTTACCTGCAATGGGAGGCTTCGTTGTCCGCTGTTCAAGACGCTGTCCAATCCGCTTATGTCAAGTGACTGCACTGATCTGGGCTCTGCGACAACGGTTACCGCAGCCGTTGTTGTTTTCCCATTATATGTTGCGGTAATTGTCGTACTGCCCGCCCCGACAGCTTGAATCTGATCCCCTTCATCAATAATGGCTACCTTCGTGTCGGAAGAACTGAAGGCAGCTCCTGTATCGATAGCGGTATAGGTAGCGCCCGTTACCGTATACAGGGGCAAACGGCGGGTTTCGTTCAACCCCAGGGTGAATCCCGGGATTTCAAATAAAATTTCCGATGTATCCAGCTTAAACAGATCCATACTGTCGATTTCGGCCAGATTGCTCCCTTTCGAGAAGCGGATGATGTTGTCGCCTCCCTTAAGGAAGAATTTCGCCGTGGAGGCTCCCCAACGATTCGGACCAGAATAGACGATGTTCAATTTGGCACCGGAGCTGCCGTTGACCGACAATATATGGGAGGCATCCGCCGCATTGGGGGAGCCGTTGGCACTGCGCACAGACAGGTTATAGAATCCCGCCTCCGGCACATTTACTGAAAACTGGGCATAATCATTAGCGTTCTTGATACCCGCGATTTTCATCCCGCCTGATGCGGTGCTTTCCCGCCGGACAGCCGGAGAAGTTTCTCCATTTGGATCCTTCACCAACAACGCATTCTCCGCTTCATACCGCTTCCGCATCGGCTCGCCGGAAGGTATGGCAATCGGTATGTTCGGATCTACCGGCTCTCCCAGGTTCGGCGTATTATCGTCATTCCAAGTGAATTTCTGTGCGTAGACTTTGCGGGTCCAGCCTGACCCCGGCCAGCGGGCAGCATGGTAAATGATCCAGTCCTCTGTGCCGTCAGGAGATGAGACGATACTATGGTGGCCAGGGCCGTAAACACCATTGGCGCTAGAAAAGATCGGCTTATCCCGCTTTACCCAGGAGTCGGGATTCATTACATCGTCGCTAATCTTGGCCGTGATCAACCCGAGGGAGTAACTGTCTGTCCAGCTTCCGTTGGCTGAATAGATCAGATTGATGGTGTCGCCCTTTACCGTGACCTCAGGGCCTTCATTGATCCTCCCCGGGGAAGTTTCCCAGTCATATTCAGGCGTTGAAATCAGGACCCGTTCCGAACTGATGGTCCGAGGATCGCTCATCGTTGCGATATATAAATTTTGAAAGCTTCCGTCGGTTTCCTCCCAGCCGGACCAAATAAAATAATGATCCTCGTTTACAGTCAGCACGGTTCCGTCAATTGCCCAACGATCAGTGGAATCGGTAATTTTCCCTTTGAACTCCCAGCTTCCCGTCATCGGGTTTTCACTGGTGTTCTCCAGCACGTACATACGGTGGTTTGCGTTGGTACCGTTGTCGGCTGCGAAGTAAATATACCATTTAAATTGGCCATCGCTATCTTTGAGATAGTGCATTTCAGGCGCCCAAACATTGGAACTGTACATGGTACCCTTAACCGGTGTCCAGGCAAGGCTTCTCTCGCCCGCCTCAATGCCGGTAATGGTCTTCGCTCTGCGGATCATGATGCCGCTGGCATTGACAAAGACATTGTAGTAGTAGCCGTCCGTATGCTTGTAAACCCAAGGGTCGGCGCCTGTCTGCATGATAACATTGTAGAAATCAGACACATCTTTTCCCTCCTGCCGGGATGTCAAATCCGCCCTATCTGGCGTTTGCTCTACCGCCATAGCCGCTCCGTTCCATTGCGGCAGCATCAGCAGCACTGCGAGACAAAACAGCAAATACCTGAATCTTTTCCGATCCCATAAAACCGCTTTCAACCTCATCCATCCCCCTGTCATTGATATTTTCAGCCATGACCTCATTCTACTTTCAGAGAAAAATAAAAAAAGGTACTATCTTAAATTGTTTTGGTAACCGTTTTAGAAAAAGTGTCTTGACCTTCGGATTATTCTTAACCCTCTCAACGTTTGATTGTTATTGCCGGGAATCCGAAGAAAAAAAGGACACAATCCCCAATGAAGGGATGTGTCCTGAAGAAAAACAATACATTGTAGGGAGTGTGTCCGGCTATCGACATAACCTTACTCTTCTGAAGGTTTGCGGTTGTTTAACAGCTTTGGAATCCTCACGGTCACGGTCGTCCCATGGCCGAACTGGCTTTGTATGGCGATCCCGTAACCCTCTCCGAACAATAGCCGAAGCCTGTTATGGATATTGGATAGTCCAATGCTTGTAGCAGGTTGGCCATCTGGTGCAGGTTCAGGGGATGCCATGCCCAGCTTAGCCTGAAGAGAAGCCAATTTCTCCGGGTCCATGCCCTTCCCAGTATCCGTGATCTGGAAGCACACGTCCCCATGCGAATCTATGCTCCCGGTAACTTGAAGCCGGCCCCCTTGATCCATCCGTTCCAGCCCATGATAGACCGCATTCTCCACAATGGGCTGGAGAATCATCTTGGGGGTTTGCATCTCCAGGAGTCCATCGTCCACATCGATGTCGATGATAAATTTATTCTCGTACCGGATGGCGATAATGTTCATATAAGCCTGAATACAGTCCAGTTCATCCCTTATCCGCACAAGATTATCTTTTTTTATACTGTATCGGAATATTTTGGACATGCAAGATGCAATTTGCGCGATCTCCCTGCTTCCGTATTCCAATCCGATGCTGCTGATGCAATTGAGCGTATTATAGAGAAAGTGGGGGTTGATCTGGCTTTGCAGGGCAGCAAACTCCGCCTGTTTCTGACTCAGCTCAGATTCGTATAATCTGGCCTGGGTATTGATCATATCACTTGCCATCTCTTCCCTTTCATTGATGACCCGGTTAATGTCGCAGGCCAGCATGCCTACTTCATTGGTAGACCGGACTTTAATGCGGAAGCCCATGTCCCGGCTCCCCACTCTCTTCATATCCAGAACAAGTCCCATCACCGGACGCATCAGATTGTTCATAAAGAAACTGCCCATGATAAGCATGCTTAGAATCATCCCCATCCCCACGATAATGCTGACTTTCCGTATAGGGTTCATGTCTGCAGTAAGCTCTTGCACTGGAATCATACTCACAACCCGCCACCCGTCTGCCTGCTCCAAATCCTTAACCTGGACAAGAATATCTTCCCCATCGATCGTTGTTTTGACCCCGTTAAGCAGGACGCCCTTATCCATAGACAGAACTTCCCTGAATAACGCACCTCGGGCATTGGAATTGGTGGAAGCAATCACCTCATCCCGGCTATTCAGAATGTACAAGGTAGAGTTGGGCGTTAATTCCGTATTTTCCACAAGCCCCTGCATTTTGTCCATATTGACCAAAACGGTACAGTAACCCGTAATTTGGGAGAAATAGATTCCTCCGATGGCCTCCACAATCGGCGCAATATAAAAGAACTGTTCCGTTCCTGTTCTGTCGTCTTTTAGAATCGAGGTGAACATCCCCTTGTCCCGCAGCGAAGGATCTTCCTTATACTTCTGGATAAAGGTATCGTAACGATTAAGAAAAAAAATATCTCCGCTTGCTGATGCCGAACTGTAAAGCCGTCTTCCCCGAATATCATTAATTACGATTCCGTCCACATACGAATTAAAGGATCTCATATATTCCATGAGATCCAATGCATTTGGACCGCTATTAAACGCCCTTTGATAATCATCATCCACTACAGAAAATTCCTGAACCCGTCTGCTATTGACCGCAATGCTGGTGCTGACCCTGATGTCACTAAATGCAGAATCAATTTTGCGGCGTGTTTGTTCTATCATCTGGTTACTGTAATGGGCGGCTCTCTTCTGGGTCAAATTAGAGAAACTATAATAATAATAAAATTCCATGACAGTAAAAATGATGATGGAGAAAAAAAAGATAAGCCATATCTGATGCTTCAATTTCAGTTTACTGATCTTCATGGCCCGCCGCTCCGTTCATATCAACTTTTTCTGAATTTGGCGGGGGTCATCCCGCAATGCTTCTTGAACACTTTATTGAAATAATAATAATCGACATACCCGGCCTGAATGGCCACTTCTTCAATGGATAGATCCGTTCGCTTCAGGAGCTCGCGGGCTTTCTTGATTCTCAGCTCCGACACATATTCAGAGAAGGTTTTGCCCAGATTTTTTCTGAATAATTGACAGCAATACACCTGGTTAATGAAGAACTGGGCAGATAAATCCTTCAAATACAATTTCTGTTCAAAATGATGGTTGATATAATGGATCATCCTGTTGAAGCAGGACTGGATGTCCCCTTCCTGCACAGAGCGGCTGTTTCCTATCCTGATGGAGTCGAGAACCTCATGTAAAAAGCTGCATAGCGACTCAAAGTGTTCAAATCGTTCCTTGATCTCGGAATAATTCAGGAATTCCAGTTCCATATCCTTCAATTCCTCAGAATATGCTTTGATAAGGATCCCAACAGCTTGATTCCACAGGTAGACAACCTCAGACATGCCCAGATGATGATCCCTGAAATATGTCTGCAGCCCATTAATGTACGCTTCCACATCGTCAAATTGATTTCCCTGAAGGATGTGGTGGATTTCATCGATACATGGCTTCACCAGATGAAGCTTCGGCTCGTAGTGAACGACTCCCCCAGCTTCTTCAAGAAAAACCTGGGAAGCGGACAGGTCTGCTTCTTTAATCAGCTTGCTCATGTGCTTTAGTTGATTAGAGATGCTGCTGACGCCCATAACATGGATGCCCGTCTTATTCAGAATCCACTTATCCGAAAGTCCTTCCAGACAAGCCCGATGCTCCGTCATCAGGACAACTAGCATTTTTCGGGCTCCAGCTTCAACTTCCACAACATGAACAGGCTTTCCCTCCAAAGAAAGCATGTTCCTTATATTTTTATGTTCTCCCTCAAAATAGATGGTCAACACCTGATAATAGTACACAGCTGCATCATCGGGAAGCGGTAGGAAGCTCTTGATCGCGTCCTCATTCGCCGAGGTCAGCGCATCCAGAAGGAGTTGGTTCCGTGCGGTGCTTCTTCGGGAGAAATGCATGGCCAGCTTCGCAATGAAGGGGTCAGCCTTATCGATATCCAGAGGCTTCAGGAAATAATCCAGCGCGCCGTAGCGCAGCGCTTTCTGGGCGTATTCAAATTCCGCATATCCGCTTACGATGACAAACTCAATGTCCAGCCCTTCTACTTTGGCCCTCTTCATCAGTTCCAGTCCGGATATCTCAGGCATACGGATGTCCGTAAATACCAAATCTGGTTTATCCGCTTTTATGGCATCCCATGCTTTGTAAGCGCTTTTAAATTGCCCGATAATTTCAAATCCATATTTATCCCAATCGAAGGCGTTGCGGATTCCTTTAATTGCCCACGGCTCATCATCTACAATCATGACCTTGTACATGGGTATCCTCCTGAACATATGGATTTCCCCGAATAATAGCAAAATTATTCGGGGACAGCAACGAAATAAGGATAAACCACGGACTGGTTTATCCTTATGCCATGGATTACTTGCTCTGTGCTTTGATTTCTCTGTAGTTCTTAATATTCTCATCCTGAACAGCCTGACCGCCGGCGTCCATATATTCCTTCACCAGCTTGTCATACAAGGCGTCGAACTCTGCCGGCTTGGCAACGACCAGCCTGTCACTCATTTGCTTGTTCATGTCACCCAGCGTTTTGCCGTACTTGATACTAGCTTCGTTCGAGACGCCGTAATAGAAGCCTGTATAGCCATCCGTCGTATTGATCTTGTATGACTCGACAGCCAGTTTTTCATAGCTCTGATCTCCGGCTGCTAAGGCTGCTGCGTACGTTCGGACATTCTTTTCGGTATCGCCCAGCTCTGCACCGTTAACAATGAGAGTATAATCCATATTCAGATTGCTCGTTTGCATATTTTCGCCGGTTTGCGCAATCCCTTGCGGGATGCCGTCTATAAGCTTATGGTTGACGCCTTCTTCGCCAAACTGAAGGAAGAACAACACCTCCGGATCAGCCATCCAGTTCAGATACTTTATGGCCAGCTCCGCATTCTTGCTGCTTTTCGGGATGAAGGAGAAAATCCCGTTTTCATTGTACATCTCTTTCAGATATTTCCCCTCATCGTTTTTGAAGGTATCTACAGCAACATAGTTGGCATCAGGTGCATTTTGTTTCAGGGGTTCACGAATTTTTTGTGAAAGTGGATAATCCCAGTTGGCAGCGTAGAAGCCTACCTTGCCATTGGTCACATCGGCATCCGCTTGTTTGGTTGTTTTATCCAGCGCAAAGTCGGGGCTGATCAGCTTTTCATTGTACAGTTTGTTCAGCCATTTATATGCATCCTTGGTGCCGGGCTTCAGCCAATTGGTGGTGGTAACGAATTCCTCCTCCGACATCGGACCCCAGAACGAAGGAATCAGGTTGCCAAAGGTGTAGTTCATACCGGAAGCCGCTGTTGCCCACGGAATGACACCATTCACATGACCCGGGTTCTTGTCACGGAAAGCCACGAGGGTATTATATAATTCATCCCGGTTCGTTGGAACAGGCATTCCCAGCTTATCCAGCCAATCCTTGCGGATAAACATGCCGTTCCAAGCAATCAGGGTACGCTTGCCTGGGATCGAGATTTGTTTGCCCTCATATTTCCCGTAGGAAAGAACGTTCTCGCCCAGATAAGACTTTAATTGCTGGCCATGCTTCTCCAACAATTCATCCAGTGTATAAAGGCCACCGCTTTTTGCGAAACGGGTTACGGTATTCCCGTCATAGGTGAAGGAAATATCAGGAGCTTCGTTGGCAGCCATCAATACATTCAGCTTATCGACTTCTTGGGAACGGGGGACAGGAACAAATTTTACAATAGCGTTATTAGGCTTCCCGAATTTTTCATTGACATATTTGGTCCACGTGTTGTTGTTCAAGTCTGGTTGTCCCTGAATACCTCTGTCAAACACTTCCACTGTCAAGGTTACTGGGGAACCGGAGCCCGTTTCCGAAACGTTGGACCCTTTTGATACCGTCTCCCCATTGTTATGGCCTGCGCCACCACAGCCTGCCACTCCTACGGCTAGAAGCACTGTGCTAAATAGAATTGCTGCTTTCTTCTTTATGCCCTTATACACGTTAACCACCCTTTCGTTCTTGTGATTAATTCTCTTAAATCATCCGCTAGGCCGGGATCCCCCCTTCATCATAATCTGTTTCCCCATCATCCCTTGATAGCCCCAGTCATCACACCATCCACGAAATACTTCTGCAGTTTAGGATAGATCAGCAAAATCGGAATCGTTGTAAACATGACACTGGCCGCTTTCAAAGACTCAGGGACAATATAGGAGCCGACACTTCCTTCTCCTCCTTGTTGGCTATCCAACTGCTGATTGGCCGAAATGATCTGGTATAACTTCATCTGCATAGGGTACAGCTCTTTTTTCGTAATGTAGAACAGCGCATCCTGGAATCCATTCCATCTGTCCACCGCATAGAAAAGGCTCAATGTGGCGATCGATGGCAACGAAAGGGGGAGCACAATCTTGATGAGAATGCCCAGATCCGAACACCCGTCAATGGCTGCCGATTCTTCCAGACTCTCCGGAAGATTGCTGAAGAAGGTTTTCAGGATGATCATATTAAACACGCTCATGGCACCCGGCAAAACCAGGCTCCAAACCGAATTCATCATGCCCAGGTTTTTAACCAGAATATAGGAGGGAATTAAACCGCCGCTGAAATACATGGTGAAGACCAACGCCGTCAGAATAAAGTTTCTTCCCTTTAGCCGCTTCTTCGTTAACGGATACGCTGCACATATGGTCAGGAACATGCATACCAAAGTGTAAAATATCGTAAGCACGATACTGTATCCAAGCGTATACAGCATATCCATATCGCTCAATATGGTTTTGTACGTTTCTGCTGTGAAGTCTACTGGCCACAGTCCTACCTTTTGAGAAATTATCGCTTCGTTGGAACTGAAAGAAAGCGCAATCATATACAGAAACGGCACGATACATGTGAAGGACAATGCCACGATAAATACAATGATGGCCATATCCGCTACAGTCATTTTTTTCCTCTTGCCCCTATTGATAGCCGCCCTCACCATATCCCATCCTCGCCTAATTTTTTCGCAACAAAGTTTGCAGATAACAGCAGGATCAGGCCGACCACGGATTGGAACAATCCTACCGCCGTTGCCTGGGAGAAATCACCCGAACTAATACCAACTCTATAGACGAAAGTACTGATAACATCAGAGTAATCGCTAACCAGTGAATTCCCCATCACAAAGGGACGGTCAAATCCGATGGAAACCATTCTGCCGATTTGGAGAATCAACAAAATATTGATGGTAGACTTAATGCCAGGCAGTGTAATATGCCACATTTTGCGCAGCCTGCTGCAGCCATCAATATCGGAGGCCTCATACAACTCCCTATTGATTCCGGTTATGGCCGCCAAATAAATGATGGTGCCCCATCCGATATTTTGCCATACGCCAACGGTAATATAAGTAATTAACCAAGGTGTTTTCTGCGACAGAAACTCGATTCTTTCCAAACCCAAGCCCGACAGAAAATGGTTGATCATGCCGCCGTTAGAAAACATCAGATAGACCATACCGCCAATAATAACCCAGGACAAAAAATGGGGCAGATACAACACGGTCTGGGTCATTTTCTTGAATTTTGCTTGCCGTACTTCATTGAGCAAAATCGCCAGAAGAATTGGGGCCGGAAAACCCGCGATCAAGTCCAGAACATTCAGGACCAGCGTATTCTTTAATGCACGGTAGAAGCTGTCCTGCTCAAAAATAAACCGGAACACATCCAGTCCTACCCATTCGCTCCCTCTAATTCCTTCAAAAATGTTGTAATCTTGGAATGCCATCACAAGGCCATAGATGGGTGCATACTTGAAAATCAGGATATACGCCATCGGCAGCAGCAAAAGAAAATATAACAGACCGTCTCTTTTGATATAGTACAGAAAGTTATTATTCCTTTTTGTTGCGCCGTACTTTCGGGAGCTGTCTAAAACCGCTTTCATTTTTCCCATCCTTCCGACTGTAATAAGGAGCTCTCATGTTTATCATTTTACCTTCAGGATCAAATAAAAAAATGTACTCCCTTAAATCAATTTGGTAATAACTTAAAAAGGTAGTTGTATGAAAACTGTAGTGAGGAAATAGTCAGGTAAACAAAATAAAGAACCAGAGACCATTGGGTCCTGATTCATTTAAATAGGTAGCATGCCTCCAAAAATACATAAAATGAATTTTTAATGCATGTAACTTGTCGGCTTCCCCTTGCAACAAGAAACCCCATCTTTAACTGTGTTGGAATCCAAAAAACAGTGAGAAATGGAATTGCCTCGGCAAACTATTGATCTATGGTTTATCTTTAGATGAAACCTCGACATTGTAAAAAGAGCCCTGAAGGAACGCCTCTAATTGGTCGGTCTACCGTTATTTGTGTGCATATTGGCAGGCAGCTCGAATCGGCTGTAGCCCTCCATCCGGAACAGCTGGGTCGGCGTCGCCCAAGGAAGCGGATATTCACTGTACAGCTGCCGTTTCGCTGCAGCGTCTCTCATCTTCTCGGACAAGCTGGGCAGCAAGCGCACCGTGGAATCTCCATCCTCCCGCTCGGTCACGAATCGGCCGGGAATGGCACGAACGGCGCGAGCCGACTCATAGGCGCCGTTGGATACCAGCACGAAGCTTCGGCTTGCCTTGAGCGGCGAGAAGAGCGGTTTCCCTGGGGTTTCAATCGCTTCCATCAGGTTCAGATACATGCTGCACATCAAATCGGTCGGACCAAACGCCAAATCCTCTTCGGCGTCCTGTGCGCGAATGGTCAGCTTGTTCTGGTAATTCCAATGCGCCTCCCCTAGCGTTCCGTAAACTGCAATCGAAGGCACTTCGCTGACTTCGTGACAAAGCATGGCGTAAAAATGAACGCTCACACCGTTAGCCATAACGGCGCGAATACAGGAGACATCGTCCCCCTCGATGTCATTGACGTGGTAAAGCTCGGCCTGCACCGATTCCGGGTTCAAGTCTGCGGCGCCTCCTCCGGCCGCCAGCAAGCTATGGTGCAGCAAGTGGGCGAACGGATTGTTGAACGTCCCGTCCAGCACACACTGGCCGTCGCTGACCAGTTTGCCGGCCCAGCGGGTTCGTTCGTAGTAAGAGCGAAACCGTTTCCACATGCCAATGCCGACTACATGCTCCACCTGCCCGAGCACACCGGAGCCGATCCTTTCCAGCAGCGTTCGGAACGCCTGGCCCGACGTATTCTGGAAGTTCACCTGGCACAAACGCCCGGTCTCCAGCTGCACCGCGATCATCTCGTCCAAGTCCTGAATCGTTACCGCCGGGGGCTTCTCCACCAGCACGTGAAATCCCATCCGCATCACCTGGATGCACATCGGCTTGTGGGAGGAGATCGGTGTGACGATGACGACGAAATCGATATCCGGATGCAGCGTGAGCATCTGCACGTAATCCATATAATGGACGGCCCCAAGCGCGGTCAGCTTGTCGTAAGACTCCTGATGAGCACCGACATTCGGCTCCGCAAAAGCAGCAACCTGCAGGCTGCCCTCTTCGACAAGCTTCTGCATGACTTTCACATGTTCAGCGCCGAATCCCCCGATCCCGATCAGCGCGGTGCGACAAATCTTCACCATTCCTTCCCTCCAAAGCTTTGCCTTGACGTGCCGGGAACGATTCTCCCGGCCCGCCAAAGCTGCAAATTTATAATTCATACATGCTGCAAATAACGTTCCTTGATGAGCGTGAGCGCCTCGTCTCCCGGCATATCCCATACCTGCCGGTTGAAGATTTCCACCTCGATCGCCCCCAGATAACCGGCCGCTTCAACGGCATGACGCATCCGGCGCAACTCGATAACGCCGTCCCCCATCATCCCTCTGCCCATCAGCAGGTCGGGTACCGGCACGATCCAATCGGAGACGTGGAAGCCGAGTATACGCCCCCTGGCCCGCTCAATTTGCGCGTACAGCTCCGGATCCCACCAGACGTGGAACGCATCGACGACGACGCCGACGTCTTGCGGGTCGTGCTGCTCCGCGAGCGTGTTGGCTTGCGCCAGCGTATTGATGACGGAGCGTTCAGCGGCGTACATCGGGTGCAAAGGCTCGATGCCGAGCTTGACTCCGTGCGAGCGGGCGAACGGCACAAGTTCCGCGATCGCTTCTTCGACCGTCTTGCGGGCGAAATCGATATCCCGGTCTGGCGCGGGTCCGCAAACGAGCACGAGCACATCGGTGCCGAGCTCGGCCGCTTCCTCGACAGCGCGGCGATTGTCGTCCATCCGCTCTTTGCGCTCAGGAGCGGTGGCCGCCGGAAAATAACCCCCACGGCACAGGCTGGAGACGCTCAGGCCCGCGTCCCGCACAAGCCGCTTGCTCTCGGCCAGGCCGGTCTCGGCCACTTTATGCCGCCACAGCGCGATCCAAGGCACTTCGGCGCGAAGGCATGCTTCCACGGCCTCACGCATATTCAGCCGATCGGTCGTAATCTGGTTCAAGCTGAGTCTGTCTATGGAACGAAGCGGTTCCATACTGATCCCTCCTTGATTTCAAACATCTCTATAACTGATTACGGCCGAATACCCGCCAGCGCCAAGATAGGCTTCATCCGTTCGGCGGCAAGCTCCGGATCGGCCAACAGCCCGGCCCTGTCGGCAAGCACGAACAGCTGGGCCAAATGGACGATCGAGCGTGATCCCTCCACTCCCCCGATCATGCGGAAATGCGGTTGGCAGCCGTTCAAGTAGGCCATGAACACAATTCCCGTCTTGTAGGCGTACGTCGGCTTCTGGAAAATATGACGCGACAAGGCAACGGTAGGCTCCATAATCGCCTCATAACTGACCAGATCGCCTGCGTCTAGCGCATGAAGCGCCTGGGCGGCCGCCGGCGCGATCGCGTCGAATATGCCGAGCAGCGCATGGCTGTATCCCAGCCCATCACCCTTGATCAGTTCCGGGTAGTTGAAGTCGTCGCCGGTGTACATCTTGACGCCTTCCGGCAGCAGCCGGCGCATCTTGATTTCTTTACCGGCATCGAGCAGCGAGATTTTAATCCCGTCGACCTTGTCCGCGTTTGCCCGAATGACGCGCAAACAAACGTCCATCGCCTCGTCCAGATCGTCCTTGCATCCCCAATAGCCGGCCAGAGCGGGATCGAACATGTCGCCAAGCCAATGCAGAATGACTGGCTGTTTCACCTGTCCCAAAATGCGCCCATACACCCGCAGGTAATCCTCGGGCCCTTTCGCGCAGGCGGCAAGCGCGCGGCTCGCCATCAGAATGACTTGACCGCCCTCTCCTTCGATGAAGCCGACCTGCTCTTCATAAGCGGCTTCCACGTCGGCGATCGTGACCGACGGTCCCGGAAACAGATGGTCGGTTCCCGCGCCGCAGGCGATTTTGCCACCGACCGAGCGCGCTTCCGCGATCGAAGCGCGGATAAGCTCCTTCGAGCGGTTCCAGTCGAGGCCCATGCCGCGCTGCGCGGTATCCATCGCTTCCGCCACGGCCAGACCGAGCGACCACAAATGGTGCCGGTAGGCGAGCGTCGAGTTCCAATCAATCTGCGAATGATGCAGCGGATCTGTGTCCGCAAACGGATCGCAGACGACATGGGCGGCCGAGAAGGCGATGCGGCCCGTAAACGGCTTGGCCGGCACGAAGAACGAGCCTGCTTTGCCCGGAGTATATTCATACAACGCTCCCCCTGCGCGGGGGAGGAGCAACGATTTGGCCATCTGTATTCCCCTCCTTAAGAGGTAGTTAAAAAATCGGCTTTTGATCACGAAGTATAGCTATGAAGCTTACTCGACGTCGAATCTTGAATTCAGCCGGGCCTTCCTCTACTCACGCAGGCTCAGCTTCGGCACGTCGATCCAGCGGCGTTCCTGCCACGACTGCAAGCTGAGATCGGCAAGCTGGGTGCCCTTCGCGCCTTCGAGCAAATCCCACGGAAACGGCGTGCCGATGACGACATGCTTCAAGAAGAGTTCCCATTGCACCTTGAACGCGTTGTCGTATGACGCGTTGTCCGGCACTTCCACCCATTGGTCACGGAACTGGAACGGGTTCGGAATGTCCGGATTCCATACCGGCTTCGGCGTATTGACCCGATGCTGCGTCTTGCAGTCCCGCAAACCTGCCACGGCGCTGCCTTCGGTGCCGTCGACCGTAACCGTGAGCAGATCGTCGCGGTCTACGCGCACCGCCCAGGACGAGTTGGCCTGCACGATAATGCCGCCTTCCAGCTCAAATATGGCGTACGCCGCATCGTCCGCCGTGCAATCGTACGGAACGCCCTGCTCATCCAGACGTTTCGGTATATGTGTAGCGGCAAGACAGGAAACAGCCTTCACTTCCCCGAACAAATTCTCGAGAACATAGCGCCAGTGTGCAAACATGTCGACGATAATGCCGCCGCCGTCTTCCTTGCGGTAGTTCCACGATGGACGCTGACCCTGCTGCCAGTCGCCCTCGAACACCCAATAGCCAAACTCCATCCGCACGGACAGGATACGCCCGAAGAAGCCAGAGTCGTTTAAGCGCTTCAGTTTGAGCAATCCTGGCAAAAACAGCTTGTCTTGCACGACACCGTTTCTCACCCCGGCCTCAGCGGCAATGCGAGCCAGTTCAAGCGCCCCTTCCAAATCGACGGCCGTCGGCTTCTCGCAATAAATATGCTTGCCCGCGGCGATCGCCTGCTTGATGCTTTCGGCGCGGCGCACCGTCGTCTGGCTGTCGAAATAGATTTCATCGTACGGATCGGCGAGGCATGCTTCAAGATCGGTACTCCAACGTTCGACGCCGTGGGCGGCGGCCAACGCCTGCAGCTTGCTCTCCTGTCGTCCGACCAGAATCGGGTCGGGCATGATGACGTCGCCGTCCGGTAGCGCGACGCCCCCTTGCTTGCGAATCGCAAGAATCGAACGGATCAAATGCTGGTTGGTTCCCATCCGTCCGGTAACGCCGTTCATAATAATGCCGATGTTGCGAACTGCCATCGTTCATCGCTCCCTTCGCTTCGTATAACCGTATTGTAGTCGATGTGAAACCGCTTTTCTTACGATTACGGGAACACAATTCTCATTTTTGGAAGCGAATTATTCGAGCGAAAAACAAAATCCCCCGCCGGCGCTTATCCGATGGGGGATGAAGGGGAAAATATGCGTTATCTTGTTCCTTTGATCGCACATTGTGCACTCACTGTCCGTTTGCGGAAGGCTCCCTGCCTACTCAGCTTGCTCGGGCGCGTTCAGCTCCCGGTACGTTTTTGGCGACAGCTTGGTGACAGCTTTGAACGACCGGTAAAACGTAGACACGGAATCGTAGCCGACCTCGAAGCAGATTGATATAATGTCCTTACCCGTTTCCGCCAGCAACTTCTGGGCGACGCGGATGCGTACCTCGGTCAAATATTGCATCGGTGTCATGTTGTACCTTTCCTTGAAAATATTGTTCACGTGCCGCGTGCTGATGTCAAGTTTGGAGGCGATGTCCCCCGCAGTCAGCGGATCAAAATACTTCGAATCGATATAGCTGCGAATTTTCTCGGCACGCAGCTTGTTGGAGCTGGAGCCCGCTCCGGCTGCCTCCGTTCCGGCCGATCGAACCAGCAAGAGCAGCAACTGGGACAGCTGGACTTTGAGCGAAAGCCGGACGAGCGGCGACAGCTCCCTGGACTGCTCGAACAGCATTTTCCTCAGCAGCTGACGCAGTTCGCTCGCAGCAAACAATCCCGGCTTCATCAGGCAGGAGGCCGGAAAGTAGGCGTGGAGCAGCTGCGCCCTCATATCCGGATCGAGCACTGCCTCGTCAAACGCCAACACTAACAAGGTCAGCCTGAAGTCGGACATGACGGAGTGGACGGAATACGGAACGATCAGCGCCGTATCGTCGACCGTAAGCTTCCGTACTTCACCCCCTAGCCGGATCGTGCCTTCCCCTTCCAGCACAAATAGCAGCTGGTGCGTCTGGTGATAGTGCTCGGACACGAGATGCCCGCCCCTATGTTTCTGCTCATATAAGTCTATCGCATTCCTGGACAAGTCGATCCATTTCAACGTCACGGCGAAGCCCCCGTTTTTTTGAGCGTTACATTTAAAGCCATTTTAGCGCGATCTGCGGTTTCGATACAACATTTTACAAAATCAGCGTAGCATATCCTAGGATGCGTCTGAGTGTAAACGGGCGCATCCGTTCAAAATTAGAAATTATCATCCGAAACGTAAACGGCTAGACCCTAACTCCAGTAATAGTAAGTGGCGATAAGTTTACACTTTTTCAGATTAAAGGAATAAATAACGACAATCCCGTCATGTTTAAAAACTTAACGTATGTTTTCGTAAAAATGTTGGCGGTCCCCTATTTGAAAGTTTATCTTGCATGGCGCTTTCTAGTTGGAAACGGTGAATATGCTTTAACATCCAATTCGCTCATACACTTATGTCTTGGTCAATCGAATATGAACCACGGTGCCCTCCGCCTCCGGATCAAGCCAAATTTGCCCGGCATGCCGCTCAACTGAACTTCGTGCGATAGCTAAGCCGAGCCCGCTGCCGCCGTCACTTCTCCTAGCCTGATCACCGCGCACGAAAGGTTCGAACACCGTCTCTCTCACAGGGTCCGATATTCCTGGACCGTCATCTCCAACGGTAAGCACGATATCCTCATCGCATGCCACCAGCTCCAGCCATACATGAGCACCCTCCTTATTGTATTTCAGGGCATTCGTCAATAAATTCGAAAGAGCTCTATGCATGAGACCTTCGTGATAAGACAGCATGACTGGCGATTCCGGAATGCGGATGTCCAGCGTAATTCCCTTCCGTTCAAACGAATCGTACAGATCGGCTGCCGCAGTGCGGCACAGCTCAGCTAAATCGCCTATCTTCCGCTCGTATGACAGTTCCGTGCTCTCCAGTTTGGTTAACTCAAACAGGTCATCAACAAGCGAGGCGATAAACCTCGCCTTGGTATGTATGCGGTTCGCATATTTCTGGCGCTGCTCTTCGCTCTGTTCCATACCGAGCTGCAGCACCTCTGCATAACCCTGTATCGTTGTGATCGGCGTTTTCAGATCATGGGAAATGTCCATCATCAGCCGGCGGCGCTCTTCTTCAAGTCTTCGCTTTGCTGTCTCCGCTTGCTCAAGCCTGTCCGCCATCCGGTTGAAATGAAGCTGAAGATCCATTAACTCCTTGTTGGCTCGAAAAAATAGCCGTTTCCCTCCCCTGCCTTCTGCAATCTGTGCAAGTTCGCGGGAAACTTCCGTGAGCGGATTCGTGATCCTTCTTGCCGTAATCCGGCCGTATAACCATAAACTCAATAAAAATGCGGCGGCAAACCACAGAAATCCATCAATCAGGAGTCTCGTGAAAACTTTGGTTATCTCGGCGTTTGTCTTCACCAAATGGCTTTCCTTCATCACAACTCCGCCCGGTATCGTAACAAGCAGGTGGTATTCCCGGCCTTCCGGTGAAACGAAAGGGGCAAGGGAGTGATATCCCGATCCGTTCCCTTCATAGAACAGAGCAAGCAGCTCCTCCTCCGTATAGGACGCCTTTGCCTTCTCCATTCCGCTGCCCCGCGAAAAGACAACGTTCAGGCTCTTGTCCAGCACCTGGATGTAACCGCCAAAGGATTGGACGGTTTCATGGGGGATGCTCTCCCAATCGTCCCGTATCAGCAGGTTCGCTTCAACCCTGGGAAGTGTCCGACTTATATATTCCTCGCGGGCATCATACATGTTGTCATATACCACAAAACCGATAACCCCTAGAATGACGGAAAACAGGACATAATTTATCATCAGGCTGTTATGGACCCTTCTTCGATTCCTCATGGTGCCACGTCTCTCGGTACGAGCTTGTACCCAAGTCCCTTAATGGTGATGAGAAACCTCGGTTCACGAGGATCGTCCTCAAGCTTTTCTCTCAGTCTACTGATCTGCACCATGACGGTGTTGCTGTCCTCCAGATACGGCTCGTTCCACACATTTTCATAAATTTGACGCTTTGTAAAAATCCGCCCTGGCGCTTCCATCAACAACCTGAGCAGCTTGTATTCCAGCGGGCCTAACGTAATCGCCTCGCTTCGCTTGTAAAGGACGCAAGCTTCATGATCCAGGGTTAGTGATCCGCACACGGTCTTTAACATCTCCGACCGCTGGGCGGGTTCCGCGCCCATCAGTTCGTAATAACGACGAAGCTGCGCCTTGATTCTCGCTACGACTTCGATCGGACTGAACGGTTTGGAGATATAATCGTCCGCCCCGAGTCCCAGCCCGGTAACTTTATCTACATCACCATTTTTAGCCGACAAAATAATGACAGGAAGCCTGTGATTCTCCCGGATCCGGGCGATCAGCTGATAGCCGTCAAGTTCAGGCATCATAATGTCGACTACCGCCAGGTCGACCGGCTCCCGATGCAATATATTCCACGCTTCCCGTCCGCTTAAAGCTTCCAGCACGCGATAGCCTTCGCGCTCCAAGAACAGCCTCAGCAGCTCCGTGATGTCCGACTCGTCGTCCGCTATCAAGATCGTCCGTCCTTTTGCTAGTCTAGTATCTTGTTCCATATCGTTCCTCCATATGTATACGGCAAAGCCGAGCTCTCTTTATAAAAATATACACTGTAATTATCGGTCAGACGGAGCCATTATTATTTGTAAGGATTATGTAAGGTTGGCTACAGCTAGGCTACAGCTCCGGTTGATAAGCTTATTTTACGATAAAACAGGAGGATACTTATGCGTATATATGAAACGGCATTATGGATCATGAATCTGGCAATAATCATAAGTTGCGTCTACTTATTGGGAAAACACAAACGTTCTGTACACCTCTGCTATTGGGCAGCCGGACTGTCCGGGGGCCTAAGCATTATCCAAATGTTAACCGAAGGCTACCGATGGCAGATGATCCCGACCTATGCGGAATGTCTAATCGTAGGAGGACTGGCTCTTTATCATTTACGGCAATCCACCCACTCGAAGGATCATCCCTCGGTCCAGCCTGCAAAGCGGTTTGCTGTAATGACAGCAATCAAGCGCTGGATCACCGCGCTGCTTCTGATCGTGTATATCGGCGTTTCCGCTGCATTGCCGATACTCCTTCCGGTTTTCTCCTTTGCCGAACCTCAAGGACCATATCCTGTCGGGTCGACCACGATGGTACTCGAGGACGAACGCAGAGAAGAGCCGGCCACGGATGATCCTGCGGATAGCAGAAAGCTTAAGATCCAAATCTGGTACCCTGCGTCACTGGGCACAGGGACCGGGAAATCTCCGTATATAAATCATCTCCCGGTCGTTCTTGAAGGTTTACGGCAGGCCATCTCCATCCCCCCGTTTTTGTTAGGCCAGCTGAAATACGTGCAATCCCATTCCGAGCAAGATGCGGAGTTATCCACGGACCAGGATCGTTTTCCCGTACTGTTGTTCTCTCACGGGCTGACCGGCTTCCGTAACCAGAATACGTTTCAGGTTGAAGAACTGGCCAGTCGAGGATACGTTGTCGTTGGCATCGATCATCCCTATGATGCCGCCGCCGTCGTCTTTCCGGACCAGACAGCCATGTTGAAACTTGAGAACCTTTCGGGATTCGATGCATACGAGAAGAAGAGCCAGCTGTGGGTCGAAGATGCCAAGTTTGTACTGGATCAATTAGAGCTGCTAAACGGATCGGACCATAAAGGGATCTTTTCCGAAAGACTCGATATGGATAAGGTCGGCATGTTCGGCCATTCCTTTGGCGGAGCCACGGCAGCCCAGATGCTGCTGGCGGATAGCAGAGTGAAAGCTGCCCTTAATATGGACGGAACGCTTTACGGCCAGCCGGTGCCTGAAGGCGGATACGGGAAGCCGTATATGCAGATGAATGCGGAGTCTAGCGTAGACCGCCTCGCATTCGAGCGATCCTTGGACCAGGCAATTGAATCTTCCGGCCGTAGTCGGGAAGATTACGAGCAGTTTTGGGCCGAGTCGGCGGATCGTCGAAAACGGGCTGGTGCAGGAGAAGGATACTCGGTTGTATTCGCCAATGCGAACCATATGAGTTTCACGGATTTTTATCTGTTCTCTCCATTGCTGCCGCCAACAGGGGCTGCCCCTCGTCAGATGCACCGCTCCATTAACGAGCTCTCATCCGCTTTCTTCGACCGGTACGTCAAAGGGGATACTAATGTCTCGCTGAAAAAGGTCTCTCAAGGCCTGCCCCATTTGACCATGCCGTAGTTTCTATAAAAAAAGGTTGTTGGTACAAGGGGGCTTCATCCTATTCAGGATGAAGCCCCCTTTCCTCGTATACTTAAAAAGCAACACCCATCGATAAAGGATTTTGCAATGTTCCGTTGGACTTTCGACACAGAACGGTATTGACGCGCGTCACTACTTTGAGGGGGCTGAAGGGCTCGGTGATATAATCGTCTGCGCCTAATCTCGTTTTTGAAATTCCATTCTGCGTATATAGTTTAGATTATTGTAATGGTGGATCAATATGAAGATCTTCGTCAGGGGCAGTTACCTCCCAACGGGTAAACGTAGCCTCAAAGCCCTCGCGCTGCGGCGAGCAGGCAAAAGGACCGGCTTGATTATTCGAAGGGTATGGAAATCTTGCGACCCTAATGGTCCTCCAAGCATGCTTACCGCTCCGTGCCCGAATAACCGCAGCATCTTTAATAATCGATGCCCGCAAGGTAACTTCCTCTCCCTCCCAATCCGGTACAGCCGTAAGCGACCAATCTGAATATCCGTCTGTAACTACAACGGCAAGTTGAGGAGTCCCGTCATTCATTTCAATGCCGGCTTTAATCCATTGTTCCTGGCCATGATATAATAACAGACCCGCTTGATCGTATAATTCGACAAAGGAGTTGAGCCGGAAGGAAACCTCAACTCCCGTATTGCGATCCCATTTTGCCAACAATGCCGGTCCATCTTCAAATTCAAATCCGTACAAAGTCTTTTTCCAGAAGTCTCTGCCTTTCTCCGGCACAATCTTCAGCATCCCATCTTCTATGCTAGAAGCCTGAGGGGCGTTGAGCCATACACCCTCATTCCAATCCATTAGGGTTCTATTTTGCCTGGACATAAATAACCTCCTAAAAATTATGTTCACATAACAACAGTCTATTGGGACATTCCAGCTTACATGGTACCCAATTATTGTTATGTAATTATATCATCATTTATTTTAATTGATTTAATAAATGGCTTTTGTATCCCTCCATAATCTCCTTCCCTTTACGGCTTCGCCCTTTTTTGGTTTCTGCCTGATAATAATGACCACCCATTACTTGAAACTGCCCGTTAGATTAAATGAAATCGCAAGAATAACATAGCAGATGCTTATCTAATCCTTTACGGTACTAGTTCTTTATACTTTCTGGAATCGTCAAAAAAGGCTATTCCGCTTTATAAAGCGGAATAGCCTTTTGACCAAGGATGCCCCTATCATGGCATAATCCATCGTGAGAATCAGGATTATACTCAACAACGATTAGCTTGGTGTCGATCAAACTTCCACCTAATCATCATTATATCCATCTACTAGTCCAACCCTCTTCCAGCTAGGTTGAACCTTAAGATACCTTTCTTACATGACGCTCTTATGTGAATTGAATTGTTCAGTCCAAAAGCGTGTTTATGCGAATACGGTCAATCTTTGCATCTTTGATATGGAACGTCATTACATCCACATAGTTGGCCGGCGTATACCGGTAATCGTCCTCCGCGCTGGTCGCTCCATTGCCCATTAGATTCCCTTCAGGATATGCTTTTTTGAGCAGCTCTAAACTGTCGCCGACTTTCATATTTCGGACTGTGGAATATTCAGGGGCTGTAATTTCAATCGAGGTAATAAAGAAATCAGTACCTTCTCCTGTATTGAAGGTTTCGATTTCAAGCCCTGGAAAGGTGTATACATTTTTTGTACGGCCAAGCAGCTGATCCATATTGGTCTTATCGTCTGCCGTATAGGTGTGGGATTTTTTCTCAACCGCTTTTCCCAGCATGCTTTCAAGTTTTGCATCGTCAACGATATCGGAAAGGGCTATGGTATTGTCCTTGTAGACGAAAGCCAATTCTTTTAAAATTACATTCCCGTCCTTGGGAATCGTTCCTTCCTTGATTACGCCGGAATCGGCGCTGCCCTCTGCCGGGTTACTGCCTGATGAAGGTACGGGAGCCTCCGGCGTACTCTCCCTGGTTCCCTGACATCCCGCCAATAAAGTCCCAAGAAGGACAATCGACATCATCAGGGCTGCTGGTTTGCTTAATGCTTTCATACGGGTACCCTCCCAACATGATTTCTTAATCTTATGAAGTCATCATATGAAAACAAATTATTAGTCTAATCACAATCTTGTATCATTCTTGTAACTTCATGCTAAAGGAAGAAGGATGGACACGGTGGTCCCGACGCCCACTTCGCTTTCAATCTCCAGTTCACCGTCAAATTTCTCAACGATTTCTTTGCACATGGAGAGTCCCAATCCTGAACCTTTGGCCACGTGAGCATTGTCCGCCCGATAAAATCTTTCCTGCACCCGGGCAATTTCGTCTTCACGGATCCCGACGCCCTCGTCCCTTATTTGGATGACCGCCGTCTCCTCCCTGATAAACGTCTCGATTCTAACCCGTGTGCCGCCTTTGGAATACTTTAATGCGTTATCAACAATATTCGCGGCAGAATGCGACATCAGGATTGGATTGACGCAGGCGAAGACCGGTTTCCCCGGCTTGAAGTCAAGCAGAATGTCTTGGTCCTCCGCTTTTGATCTCATTTCCGCGGCCACACGTTCGGTTAACACGGTTAAATCCGTCTTTTCCTTACCCATTTCATCCGAACCTGCCTTGTCAAACCGGGATAACAACAGCAACTCATTGATAAGCAGGGTCAGCCTGTCCGATTCATTTACAAGATGAGCATAGATCTTTTGTAATTCCTTGTCCTCATTTTCTTCTTCATATAAATATTGGGAAAATCCTCGGATGGCTGCAAGCGGTGTTTTCAGTTCATGAGAAACATTCGAAACAAACTGCTTCTGGTGCTGGATATACTCATTTAATTGAATGCCCATCCGGTTTAGTCCAGCGGCAAGCATCCCGAGCTCGTCTTTTCTGTTCAAATTTACCTGCTGAAACTGCTGTTTGGAGAATTTCTCCGTGGCCCCAAGCAGATATTTGATCGGTTTTGTTGTATTACGGGCAATAAATAAGCTTGCTAATGTAATCAGAATTAGAAATCCTGCTGCCCCGGCAAGTAAAATATACCGGATTTGATCCATCATCACGTAGAAATACGAAAGGTCCTCCACAAATTCGAATACAAAGCTGTTTTGATAATATTTATCTTGAATAGGCACTGCAAAGTAGAGCAATTTAGCATCGGTAATGGTGTACGCATAATTCCCTCTGATGGCATTTTGAATGTTTCCCTGAAAAATTAGAGGGGTTCCATCATTGATGACAATGCCGTCAACGGCCCATCCCAATAGCTTCTGGCTGCTGTCGTAGATCCGCACTTCCTGGCCTGCAGATTTCAACCTTTCCAAAGCGATTCTCGCCACCTCTGCAGCCGGTTCCTCGGCCGCAGTTCTATCCTGCATAGCGAGGGTTTCTCTAAAGGACAGCTCATATAAGTCGGCCTGCTTCATCATTTTCTTCTCTATCGTCACAAAACTAAAGTAGTCGATAGCTTTGTTCACGGAAATAATTATAATGGCAAAGGATAACACGGAGAAAAATAAATAATTCAGCAGCAGCCGAGTTGCATATTTCAGTTGGAGCCACCTCCCAGCTGGTAACCGAAGCCGTAGACGGTTTTCACATATTTGGGGTTTTCCGTGTCGTCCTCCAGCTTCTTTCTTAACCGCATGATGGTCATATCCACGCTGCGACTGTCCCCCAAATAATCATAGCCCCAAACGTGCTCCAGAAGTTCATCCCTTGTAAAGACTTTTCCCGGCCTTTTGAGCAGCGTCTCCAGAATTTTAAATTCTTTAGCGGTCAAGGAAACCGGAGCCCCGTTCTTCAGCACCACTTTTCTGTCCAAATCAAATGCCAATTCCTCAAAATACATCGGTTTGTCTTCCCCTAATGTATTCAGATCGTTGTTTTCATATCTCCTAAGGACCACTTTAATTCTTGCAATAAGCTCCCGGTTATCAAAAGGTTTGGTCAGATAATCTTCCGCCCCGAGCTCTAGTCCTAACACTTTATCTATAATCTCATTCTTCGCCGATAACATAATGACTGGAATAGCTTGTTTATTGGTGATTTCTTTACATAAGTCATACCCCGAGTAGTCCGGCAGCATTAAATCCAGTAAAACCAGATTCGGTTTGAAGGAATCCAGCTCCTTGAGCCCCGCACCTCCGTCTTCCGCTGTCCGCACCAAAAAATTTTCCCTTTTGAGCACAAGCTCAATTAAATCTCTGAGGGCTGCTTCATCATCAATGACAAGAATCTTTTTCACGCGATCCCTCCTCTTCTTGCAAAATTGTTCACTTTACGATCACATTATCGGCTTCAGAGCGGAAAGTAAAAAAGGGTTGATTTCCTGTTCCTGCCGCGCTTGAAGTGGTATGTTAGTAGGTGAAAATGTTATCGTAAATATATTATCAAATACATGCGATGAGGTCCTTTCTCAAATGCGTATATAGGAAGTTTATTGTTTAGTCTCGAGTCTAATATTACAAATTAAATATTGTTTAGTCGTTACAATAATCTTATCAATCTTTAAGTCTTTCTATCTGACCAGCTATAATTTGCGGGGGATCGGATTTCATTACAACATATTCACCTTTGTCATTCGTTTTGGGGGTTACATGAACTTTTTCGCCTATCATAAGCTCATTATAGAGTTGGGAATCCTCAACTATATAATTGATTAATTCGATGTTACTCTTTTTGATTTCAGCGATGGCCTTACTTTCAGAATCCTTCTTTGAAATATTCTTCGCTACTAAGATTCTTTGGCCTTCTTTCGAAATAATATAATCCCCCTTTTTGGCTTCGGGCGAAGCACTACAACCACTAAGCATACATACGGCAAGTACTAAAGCTGCTCCTAAAACTAACGTTCTCAACATTTCAACTCCTCCTCGCAAAATCCAACCTACTTTTTAGACGAACCTGGAATAAATTTGTTTTGTTAAACTTCCCGTAACTTAATAAAATTGCATGGAAACATAGTTATATATTTACCTAATCGGTAATCGGACCATATTCCCTGTTGCGGCATTGGACCTCTTTGAGAACGTGTGCGGGGTGAAATCATATCCGGAATGTAACCATGTTCTTGTCATCAGTCGGGAATGTTATCAAGTTCTTGTCATTGCGTAATAACATGAACTTGATAACATAAATATAAAAAGCCGCATAATTGAACTGCACCCCAATTGTTAGACACATCTAACAGTTGGAGGTGCAGTTTTTTATGACTAAATTTACTAAGGACAGCAAATTGGCATTAATTCAAGGGTATGACTCGGATCTTCTATCTCAGTCAGAATACGCAAATCAAATGCGCGTTACCAAGTCTCAATTCCAATATTGGTTAAAGCTCTATGAGATGCATGGTGAGGCCGTCTTTACTAACGGCTATACAAATTATCCGGCAAGCTTTAAACTGGACGTACTCAATCATATGGCTCAATCAGACGCTTCTCTCATGGATACCGCTGCATTGTTTAAGCTTCCGGACTTCTCCATGTTGT
>NZ_FNZO01000015.1:0-150723 GCF_900109305.1 Paenibacillus sp. cl141a | reverse complement strand
GTCTCCATCTTTCTCTGCCAGGAATACAACATGGAGAAGTCCGGAAGCTTAAACAATGCAGCGGTATCCATGAGAGAAGCGTCTGATTGAGCCATATGATTGAGTACGTCCAGTTTAAAGCTTGCCGGATAATTTGTATAGCCGTTAGTAAAGACGGCCTCACCATGCATCTCATAGAGCTTTAACCAATATTGGAATTGAGACTTGGTAACGCGCATTTGATTTGCGTATTCTGACTGAGATAGAAGACCCGAGTCATACCCTTGAATTAATGCCAATTTGCTGTCCTTAGTAAATTTAGTCATAAAAAACTGCACCTCCAACTGTTAGATGTGTCTAACAATTGGGGTGCAGTTCAGAAATGCGGCTTTTTTTGTTTTAAAGTATATACATTTCACCATAAAAAATTGGCCTGTCTCCGTGTCCTTCAAGCCCAGCTGGCCGTCGAGGGAATTCCTCCAACCGGGTGGGAGCAGGATTAATTTATTTCAATGCAAGTCACCGACATGTTCATTTGAAAGGACCTTATTAAGAATATTTATCGACCATTTTAAGCAAATAATTGCGAAACTCGTCCACGTACGATTGAGGTTCTACGATTTTTAGATTTGTTCCGAAACTTGCTAAAAATTGAAATCCAATAGGGTTCTGAGGAATATGGATGGTGGCCAGGTAATATTCAGAACTGTGGCTTTCAATACTCTTTCGACCGTACCTTTCAATAAACTGATCTTTTATGCCGGGCGCAATCAACGCTTTAATGGCGACTAGTTGCGGCTGATAACTGGCTGCGTCTTGTTCTAATGCATAATCTCTCGGGTTAAAGGTTTCTTCATTCATATTGAGATGATCGATCCTGGATAATTTAAATGTTCTATAGCTCTGACGATGTAAACAGAATCCCTTCAAATACCAACTCGTTTCGCTAAAATGAAGCTGATACGGCTCGACGATTCGATTCGTGATCATGCCATTTTTGTCTATATAATCAAATGAAATTAACTTTTTCCCTATTATCGATTCTTGGCATGCCTTCAAGGTTTGAAGAATTTCGGACCGACCCTCCCAATCATAAAATGATAGACGGACTGAACCTTTCAGTGTCATAGGGTGAACCATGGCCTCCATTTTTTTAATCGTGATTTCAACTTCCTCGCTAATTAGAATTTGTTCCAATCCGCCGAGCGCAGTCAATATATTTTCTAAGTCGGAGCTGTTTAAAAGCCGCTTATCCACCTTGTATTCATCCATAATACCGTATCCGCCATGAATTCCATGAACAGAATAGATGGGAATGTTGGATAAGCTCAGTGTTTCCATATCGCGAAGAATCGTTCTTTTGGAAACATTAAATAATTGTGCGAATTCTTTTGTAGAAACGATATCTTTTTTCAGCAATATCATAATAATGGATATTAACCTCTCAACCTTCTCCATAGCTGCCCCTCTTTTGGTATAAATTTTAAATGGTGACATGCGTCTGTCACCACTAATAAATTATACTTCATTTATCAAAAGAAGGAGGGACAACTGTATGTCAGCTATTGCATATTTGAACTTTGATGGAATCGCCGAAGAAGCGATTGAATTTTATTCGGAGGCTCTACAGGCGAACGAGGTAAAAAAAGTGAAATTTAAGGATTTTTCGCAGGATCCAAACGATCCATTACCAGAAAAAGAACTCAATATGATTATGGAGTCCTCGGTAGAATTTGCAGGCGGGAAAATCATGATGTCGGATATTTTGCCTTCCATGAAGGCGGTAACGGGTGAGTTGGTGAAAGGAAACAACATACTTATTGGTCTAGTCATGGAGGATAAACAAGCATTGGAAGAATACTTTAACCAATTGTCTGTTGGCGGCCATATTGTGATGCCGTTATCCAATACTCCTTGGTCTTCGTGTTTTGGAATGCTGGTTGATAAATTCGGAGTTGCCTGGAAATTTAATCGTGAAGCAGATCGCTTCCTGGATAAAGTCATTTCAAACAAACAGTAGCGCATTCGAAACATGGCCTTCCAATGAAAGGCCATGTTTTGATATTTTCATTAGAAAGGAGGAGGGGGGATAGCTATGAAATTTGAGCCTGTCATTCCAGCAAAATCGAGAGAGGATTTAAGGATTTGGCTGCAGAACCATGGCAAGACCGAGAAGTCTTGCTGGGTCTTGGTTAGTATGACGCCAACCCCTGATATGTTGTTATATTTGGACGTCGTTGAGGAAGCTTTATGCTTTGGATGGATTGATGGCATTAAAAAGAAAATGTCCGAAACCGAGCTGGCCCAGAGACTGTCTCCTAGAAGTAAAAAAAGCTCCTGGACCGAATTGAATAAAGAACGTGTCCAACGCCTCGAAAAGTTGGGGTTCATGAGTGACGAAGGCAGGAGGGTTCTTCCTGACATGGATCCGGGTTCTTTCAGAATAGATGGGGTCATTGAACAAAGGCTCAAGGAGGAAAAGCAAGTATTTGAGAATTTCATGGCATTTCCGGATCTTTACAAAAGAGTTCGGATCGACACAATACAAAGCTATAAATATCAGCCGGAATTATTTAAGAGCAGATTAGACAAATTCATAGCCAACACGAGAGAAAACAAAATGTACGGTCAATGGAACGATAATGGCCGTCTGATAGATTATTAATATTCCCTGGGGGCCAACAACCTTAGTCTGGTTGAGTACCGAACTAAGGTTGTATGCATTGCCCATTTATTATTGGAACTTTGGAACTCAATGTGCATTCCATATTTCGATGAGCATCGAATAGTACTCGGTTTATACTATATACAAAAGTACGCCAGTCGAATATAGATGGGGAGAGGTATGGCATGGACATGACAAAACAGCTTGAAAAGCTTACCGCCTTTAAAAAGCTTCACTCTAATTTCTTTATTTTGCCCAATGCATGGGATGCAGCAAGCGCGAAAACTTTCGAGAAGTGCGGCTTCAAGGCCATTGGCACGACAAGTGCCGGCATAGCGGTTTCCCATGGGTATGCGGATCGGAATATGCCCTTCGATAGGATGCTGGATACGGTCCGCAGGATCGTGCAAACCGTGGATATTCCGGTTACCGTGGATATGGAAGACGGGTATGGACAGACGCCTGATGAAGTCGCAGAATCGGTTAAGCAGGTGATCAAGGCAGGCGCGACGGGGATTAACATGGAAGACAGCAGCATGGATCGACAAGCGCCGCTGCATGATATTTTGCTTCAGCAAAACAAATTAGCCGTGATCCGAAGGCTGGGGAATTCCATGGGGTTTCCTCTCTTTATCAATGCCCGGATCGATGCTTACTGGATCAAGTCTATGCCGCCTGCAGGGAGGCTTGAAGAGACGATCAAGCGGGCCTATGCCTACCAGGAAGCCGGGGCAGATTGTATTTTTGTCCCCGGAATCCAGAAAATCTCCGACATCCAAACACTGCGCCATGAAATAAGCTGTCCGATAAATGTATTGGCCGGGCCGGGAATGCCTTCCGTAAATGAACTTGAAGCGCTAGGGATTCAGCGCATCAGCACCGGCTCAGGCCCTTTTCGCGCCGCAATATCGCTTCTGCATCGCATGGGCCATGAAATTTTGGAGGTGGGGACTTTTAAGCACATGACTTTGGGAGTTCTTTCCTACGACGATTTATCGGAAGCGTGCCTTGGCAGCAATCAACAGAGATAGCGTCTGCGTAGATCTTCATTCCCGCAACGCTATGGCTGCCGGCGAATCGGCAGGCGTTATAGAACAGTTAAAATGTATCCCTGGAGAATGGGTTTGCCCCACTCCTTTTTTTATGGGGAGGGATTATAATTCATCGTGACCATGAAAAGTTTGGATGGAGGGGGGAGTGAACTCAGATAGCGGGCTGCTTGCTTCCGATAAAATGTTAGCGCCTTCACATTAGAACAAGCAAGAATAAACCGGGAGAACAGAAGCTGCGCTGCCTTGTTATCGTGGGGCGGATGAATAATCTTGAGGAGGTATTTATACTTACCATGACAAGAAAAGCAGTTAGTCTGTTGGTTGTGCTTGCCATAATGATCACAGGATTCTCACCCCGAGCTGCGGGTGCAGCAGAAATCGATAGCTATTCAATTTCTTCAATGGATATGACGGATGCCGCTGATCCGGCATCATTGGCACAGACCGCCGATGCTCCCGCGACGATCCAAAATTACCCGATGCCATCCATCTATACCGCATCCAGCGTGTTTTCGTTGAAAGCGAATAACGAAGCGATTCCTGTAATCAGTTATCTGGCGGATTATGATTATGCTCAATTTTCCTTTTCCGGGACGGTCCGTATCGAAGTTACCAACAATGTGCCGATTACATCATACTCCATCAGTCCTCAGGCCAAAAACATCGAAGGCACGGTCAACGGGAACAAGCTGACCTTCTCGCTTTCATCCTCAACCTATGTCATCGTGAAAATCAATGACCAGAGGAAGAAGATTGTTATCGCAGCAGATCCCTTGGAGACGGATATTCCCCCGTCCACAGGTGCCGGGATTTATAATGTGACGCAGTCGCCATACCACGCGGATAACACGGGTACATCGCTGGCATCGGGTCCGATTCAGCAGGCGATCGATGACGCCCATCAAGCCGGCGGCGGCGTTGTATTCATTCCGGCCGGTGTCTATAAAAGCGGAAACCTGACATTAAAAAGCAATGTGACCTTTTACCTGGCCGGAGGCGCTGTCATCGTCGGCACCGGCAAGGGCGAAGACTATGTGATTGATTTCCGCAAGGATTCACGAAATGCGGATGGAACGTATTTTATACGGACCGCCGTAGACTCCAGCAATATCACGATCCGGGGGCGAGGAACCATTGATGGCAAAGGCATCGCGATGCGCGAACGGAAGATGCCGGCGCCGAACAAGAATGAAGGGTTCCTGAATAACCTGCTGGTTCCGATTGCAACTTCAAATTTTAATTTTGACGGTCTAATCTTACGGGATGGCGGCTTCTGGTCGTTTATGGTGGTTCGTTCCGATAATGTGACCATAAAGAATCTTAAGGGATTCCAGGATTTATACAAAATCGAGAATGACGTTATCGATATTAATGAAAGTCAGAACGTGCTTGTTCAGCATTCGATTGCCATCTCGGATGATGACACGTATTCCACTAAAACATGGCTGCAGACGGGAATGTCCAAAGATTGGCCGGGCGAGCTTGAACATTTGGAGAACGTGGTCTTTGATGACGCTTTTGCATGGACAAGATGCGCGGCTTTCAAGATTGGCATGGGGGTAGCCCAGCCGCAAATCGGCGTAACCATCCGAAATTCGTATGTGTATCAAAGCGCCCGAGCATTGCTTATTGATCATGGTTACCAATTGAATACGCTCCCGGAGGAAGGTTACGCCCAAAATATTACGTTTGAAAATATCGATATCGAACGAGTCGGGATCAATCAATTCGGGAACTATTGGCTTGGGGTTTCCACTAGTACTTCCGGTGATATAAGCAATGTTGTATTAAAGAACATCAATGTTCGCGAGACGGGCTCTCAGAAATCCAGACTTTCCGGGAATGCCACCAAAGGCGGAATGGTTAGAGGTGTCACGTTCTCAGATATTTATGTTGGAGGCAAGCTCGCAACAACCCTGAACGACTTGAATGTTACCGTCAATAACAATGTAACCGGTATCGTCTTTGCCAATTCCAAGCCGCCGCTATTCAGCGACAATTTCGAAGACGGAAATACGACGGGATGGACGTCGGTTACAGGGGGATGGACCGTACCGACAGTCGGCGCGAATAAAGTGCTGTCCAGCGGAAGCCAGACAACCAGGTCCCTTATTACCGCGAATAGCGGAGGTTCATGGACGGATTACGCGTATGAAGCCAGATTAAGAATGCCCATCACCAATGCCAACGCAGGGATTGTCTTCAGGGTCCAGGATGCAAACAACTATTATATGTATCGAATCAATTCTTCAAATCAAAAGCTGGAGTTGTTCAAATCCGTGAATGGACAATTGACGCTTGTTAACAGTACGCCGTTCACGGCGATTGAGAAACAGTGGTATAAGGTCAAGGCGATTATACAAGGGAACACGATTTCCTGTTACGTGGATGGAGAATTAAAGATGGAATGGATCAATCCTGTAACGGAACTGACAACAGGGGGGATCGGATTCCGGACCACCTCGGCGGGCGTCCATTTTGACGATGCCGTGGTCAGTCTCCTCAATAAAGCGCCAGAGGAGATTGCCCTTTCACACAACAGTGTTGTTGAAAACACGACGGCGGGAGGCATGGTCGGAACCTTTTCCACCAGCGACCCTGATGCGGAAGAAACATTTACTTATATGCTGATAGCAGGGGCAGGGGATGTGGACAACAGCAGCTTCACCATTTCGGACAATAAGTTGTTTCTAGCCTTAACGCCTGATTACGAAGCCAAGGATAGCTACAGCATTCGGGTAAGGAGCACAGACTCAGGCGGACTGTATATTGAGAAGACCTTTACGATCCATGTCACGGACGTGAATGAACCTCCCGTGAATCCGGATCCTACGGTCATCCGATTCAGCGACGATTTCGAAGATGGAACTGCCGGAGGATGGACGTCTGCTTCAGGATCATGGGATGTAATAACTGACGGCACAAAAGCCTTGATTCAGAATAATTCAACCACTGCGCTGATTACCGCAGGGGATGTATGGACGGATTATACGTATGAAGCCAAAGCGAAAATGCCGATCACCAATGCCAACGCAGGCATTCTCTTCAGGGTACAGGATGCGGGTAATTTCTATATGTTCCGAATCCATTCCGCAGCCCAAAAGCTGGAGTTGTACAAATCCGTGGACAACGTCATGACCCTTGTATCCAGCACTCCATTCTCTGTTCAGTCGAACCAGTGGTATACGATGAAGGCTTCCATTCAAGGGAATACGATAAAAGGTTATGTGGACGGGGAATTAAAAGTGGAATGGACCAATCCCGAGACGGAATTGACAGCAGGAAAAATAGGATTTCGGACCACTTCGGCAGGCGTAGCTTTTGATGATGCCGTGGTACTGGCACCTGGTCCGATCTAACGATTACGGCGTCCCGTACCATGTCAATAAGAGCCGATCTACAGGTCGGTCAGCGTTAATAGGATCATACGAAGGAGCTGCCCCTAAAGCCATGAATGGCTGCTCGGGACAGCTTCGTTTTTTTGCATTGTCGTACAGGGGATGCAGTGACATAATCAAAGAATAAAATGTAACGGAAGGCGTGAAAAGCTTGGAGTATCTTCGCAGGCAATCGTTCCGCAACAAACTCAAGGTCGCTTTTCTGGCTGTCATCGTGCTTTCTGTCCTGATGACCGGAGGATTGTCTTATTATATCTCGGCTGCCACGCTGGAAAAGAATGCACTGAAGCTCACGCAGGACACGGTGGTCAGGTCCGCACAGATCGTGGATGAGAAGCTGAATAAACTAATGCTGATTATGATGACGTTTATGATCAGCCAGCCTTTCTACGACATGCTGAAGGATGCCGCCTCCGGGGATGCCAGCAGATATTACACGCATCTGAACGATCTTGATAACGTTTTCTCGCAGGCGCGGATTGCCGAGCCGCTTATCCAATCGATCTACGTATTTACGCCGATCGGCGAATTTTATCCTTCGTCCATGAACCGTAATCGGTTCACCGCATTCGAGGATACCATACTGTATGCGCGCATCGAACAGGAAAAAAAGAACCTGTGGGTGGAGGGTCATGAGGACATGCTCTTCTCTGGCAAGGAACGCGTCATTTCGCTTATTCTGGAGCCGATCTTTGACACACCGGTCAGCGGTGTTTATATTGTCGTGAACATCCGTGAGGACGGCTTCCGCAAGCTGGTTCAGGGAAACACTGCAGAAGGAGCGTCCAGCTTCTTGCTTAACGCTGATGGAGAGACGGTTTACCCCGTGAAGGAACCGCTGGTCAGGCAGGCGGTGGAGACGGGAGATTTGAGTGGCATGATGAACCGTTCGGAGGGAAGTCAGCCTTTTGATCTGGACGGCCAAACCTATCTGCTAAATTATGCCCGTCTTGGCATAGCGGATTGGACGATGACCACCATCCGTTCCCGGGCCGACGTGCTCCAGGACATGGTATACGTCAAATGGCTGATCGCCGGGGTTACGCTGGCTGCTTTTACCGTTACCACGTTGATTTCTGGCGCATTTTCACGCTATTTGCTGAAGCCGCTGCAAGGGCTTCTGAAGGTGATGAAGCGGGTCGAGAACAACGATCTGACCGCCCGATTTGAGAGCGGCAGCGGAGATGAACTGGCTCAAGTGGGATTTCGGTTTAACCGGATGCTGGAACAGATTGTGGTGTTGATTGATGAGGTTACGGAAGCGCAGACGCATAAGCGAACTGCAGAGATCAAGGCGCTGTCGGCGCAGATGGACCCGCATTTTCTGTACAACACGCTCAACACCATCTACTGGAAATTGAAATTGAAGCAGATCGAACCGTCGCAGCAAATGGTCATGTCGCTCTCCCGCCTGTTCCAACTCGGGCTGAACAATGGTCAGGAAATTACGACAATGTCGAAAGAGCTGGAGCATGTGCGCCAGTATTTGGAACTGCAGTTAAGCTGCTATGAGGACTTATTCTCTTATGAGATCCATGTACGCGAACCGGAGGTGTCATCGCTTTCGATTCCGCGCATCATTTTGCAGCCGCTGGTGGAGAACAGCATTTTGCACGGTTTTCGTGACATGAAGAACGGCGGCCGGATCGAGATCGAAATTGCCGGAGATGGGGAGCGCTGGATGATTGCCGTGCGCGATAACGGTAGCGGCATGGACGAGACCCAAGTGCGCTCGCTCTTTTGGCTGGAATCGAAGAAAGGGTATGCGGTATCCAATTTGATCCGGCGGCTCCGGCTCTATTATGGGGACGGTGCGGAATTTCACGTAGACAGTGCGCCGGAACGCGGAACCGAAATATGGATTTCATTGCCCAAGAAAGGGGAGCATTTGGATGAGCAATCCTGAAGCGATCAGTCTTTGCATTATCGATGATATTAAAAGCGTGGTGGACGGGCTTACCGCCATGAACTGGGAAGAGCAGGGGATTCGGGTCGCAGGTGTATCGAACAATGGAGAGGAGGGGCTGAAGCTGATCAGCGAGTTGCGTCCGGATCTGGTTATTACCGATATCCGGATGCCGATCATGGACGGGTTGAGCATGCTTCGTTTGGTTCTGGAAGAGAACCCCAGCTGCAAGGTCATTCTGATCAGCGGCTATGCCGACTTTGACTATGCGCAGCAGGCAGTGCAGCTGGGGGCGTTTGATTTTGTGGTGAAACCCTTCACAGAAGAAGATATGATGTCCGCTGTGCTGCGAGCCAAAGCAGAGGTTATGGAAGAGAGGTCCAAACGGATAAGTTTGAGGGAAATGGAGAACAAGCTTCGCGAGAGCATGCCGGCGCTGAGGCAGGAATACTTTGGACTGCTCGTAAATCACCGCATTTCATGGGAAGAGGCCTCGGAACGATGGGATTTTCTGAATATTCAGCTTGAACCGCGCGGCTTCGTGGTGATGCTGATTGAAATTGATCGTTTCCAGGAGCGAGTTGCCGAGCAGTCCGTGAAGGAGATGGAGCTGATCCGGTTCTCGCTGTTGAATATTATGCAGGAGACGCTTGCCCATTATGCGCACAGCGTTCTTTTCCGCGCCCGTCATGATCAGTACCTGGCCGTACTGAACGATTCAGGACCGTCCAGTCCGATCGAAATTGCCGAACAGTGCTGCCGGAATATTGAACGATACACCAAATTTACGGTCTCGGTCGGGGTCGGCGGCAGAGTGGAGGAGATCAGCGGACTCCCGGATTCTTATCGCCAGGCTCATCGGGCGCTCTCCCATCACTTATTCACTGAAGGCAATGCCGCCATTATGTATGACGATATCCATCAGAGCGGAAGCCAAGAGCCGCTGGCACTGGAGTACAAGGACGAGCTCCTGCTGGCCCTTCGTTCCGGGAATGCCGTCCGGACGGACGCGATTCTGTCCGCAATTTCGGAAGCGCTGCAGAAACGGATCTCGCGGCAAAATCCGGATTATCTCCTCAGCCTGTACGATGAGCTGGCTGCTTCAGCGATTCGCACGCTTTACGAAATGGTACCATATTCGGAGATACAGCCGATGATCCAGAAATTCAGAACAGTACAAGGGACGGCGGGGCTGCCGCTGGCTTCTTTGCAGCGTCAACTGCATGGCTTGTGCACGGAGGGAGCCGAGCTGGTTCGCCGAAACAGCTTATCCGAAGGGCAGAAGGTTATTTATCATGCCATAGGCTATATCAAGGGCCGCTTGTCCGAAGATATTACCGTTGGCGAATGTGCCGCCCATGTGCATCTAAGCGCCAGTTACTTTTCCAGCTTGTTCAAGCAGGTGACCGGGATGACGGTCACGCAGTTTATCACCTCGGAACGCATTCAAAAAGCGAGACTGCTGCTGGTGGAGGGAGCGCAGGTGCAGGAGGTGGCTGCGGCGGTAGGGTATGAGGAGCGCAGATATTTCAGCGAGATGTTCAAGAAGATCACCGGCCAGACACCGTCGGAATTCAGGGCGGGCTATCACATGGACCGGCCGGAGACATGAGGCGAGTGCTGCAGGAGACCATAGAATTCTATCCCTTGAGAGTGAATTTGCCTCACTCCTTTTCCGTGTACAGGATTCTATAATAAAAAACGAGCTCACAATACAAACGTTAATCAAAGGGGTAGAATGTATGCGAAAAAAATGGTTAAGTCTCGGCCTGAGCCTCATTCTGGCCGCCGGAATCGCAGGCTGCGGCGGGAGCGACACCAACAATGGCAATGGGGGTACGACGAATGGCAAGTCTGACGGCGGAACGGCAGCACCATCAACCGAGACGGGCCAACCCGTACAGCTTAAATACTGGACTGACGACCGTCATGACCAAGAGTATATCAAGGAATTAATCAACAAGTTCAATGAAACTAACGGCGATAACATCCAGGTGGAACTGACGGTCATGTCCGAGAATTACGCGCAAAGCGTCGACATTGCATTTTCCAGCAACCAAGCGCCGGATGTGCTGCGTCTGAAGAGCGCCAATACATCCGGATTTGTCAAAAAAGGGTATCTCGCGCCGATTGACGAGTATCTTACCGATGACTTGAAAGCGAAGTTCGGCAGCCTGCTGATCGACGATGTCAACCGTTTTGACGGCAAGGTGTACTCGCTCGCCAATACCGGCCTCACCATGAGACTGGTCTACAACAAGGATCTCTTTGCCAAAGCGGGCATCGAGAATCCTCCGAAGTCGCTGCAGGAAATGGTGGAGGATGCCAAGAAAATTACCGAAGTCGGCAAGGCCGAGGGCATCTATGGTTTTGCGCTGAACTTCAAAAATCCGAAGCAAGCATTTGACCGTTCCGTACGGGAGATTCTTTCCTTGAGCGGTTATCAGGGACTTGGCTTTGATCTGAAAACTGGCCAATTCGATTTCGAGCCTTACTCGCAGGTCATTGAATATTTCAAGCAAATGCATAAAGACGGAAGCATTCTGCCTGGAGCGGAAGCGCTGGACATCGACCCGCTGCGCGCCCAATTCGCCGCAGGCAAAATCGGGATGTATCTTTCCTTCTCGACCGAGCCGGGTGTGTACATGGATCAATTCCCGACCGAAATCAACTGGGGGGGCGCGTTGGCTCCAACGCTGGACGGTGAGATCAAGGGAACTTCCGAAATCGTGTCCGCCGGAACGTGGCTCGGCATCAGCGCCCAATCGGCCAATAAGGAAGCGGCTTGGAAATTCATGCAGTATATGTACGGCGATGAGGTTCTGAAGACCTATCATGAAAAAGGCTTCGGCATTGCCATTGTGCCAAGCATTGTAGAACAGGCTAAAGATCCGGAGATCAATGGCATGGAAGGCTTCCTGGTCGGGGAACACGACTCGCTCTGGCCTGCTTCGCCAAACGTTAATCCGGAGGGTTCCACCTATGCGGACGCTTTCTTCAAATATATCCTTACCGATGAAGACCTGAAAGCGATTACGGAGGATTTAAACACAAGATACAACGCCGCATTGTCCAAGGCGGTGGAGAAAGGCGAGGTCACTGTAACGCCGAACCCTGCCTTTGATCCAACGAAACCGCAGGGAGAATAACAGGCTAGGATGGGGCTGCCGCACACTTTTTTGGCGGCTGCCCCTTTTCTTTCCCCGAAGGAGGAACGAATCGTGAGTATGAAATGGAAACGGCTGGGGGAGAATGCTCTGTTTCTGTCCCCTAGCATCATTTTGACGTTGGCTCTGGGCATCTATCCCTTGTTATGGATGCTGCGTTATATGTTTTATGACTATGCGGGATATGGCGATGCGCTGTTCGTCGGTCTGGACAATTTCCGTCGCCTGATGCGCGATGCGCTGTTCTGGGAATCGGTTGGCAATACCTTTATCTATGCCGGGGGCAAGCTGCTGTTGACGCTGCCGTTGTCCCTGCTGCTCGCGGTCATCCTGAACGGCAAGCTGCGGGGCGGAAATCTGCTGCGCGGGATCTATTTTATGCCGACGATTATCAGCACCGCGGTTATCTCCGTGGTGTTCTATACGATCTTCAATTCCTATAACGGGATGGTAAACACCGTATTGATGAAGCTGCATCTTGTCTCGCAGCCCATCGACTGGCTCGGCCCAAAGCATGCGATGCTTACCGTCATTCTTGTGGCGGTATGGGGCGCGGTCGGTAACTATATGCTGCTGTTTCTGGCTGGATTGCAGAGCATTCCGCAGGATTTGTACGAAAGTGCAGCCATGGACGGCGCGAATGCCGGAAGACGGTTCTGGAGCATTACGCTTCCGATGCTGGCTCCGGTTGCCCAGTTGGTCGTTATGCTTGCGATCATCGCATCCCTGAAAGGCTATGAGAGCATTATGCTCATCACGGAAGGCGGACCAATCGGCAAAACCGAGGTCATGTACCTCTATCTGTATAAACTGTTGTTTCCGGTTTCCACGGGTTCGCCTGTGGAGCAGCAGCTTGGATATGGCAGCGCCGTAGGCTTCGCAACCGCTGTTATTGTGGGAGCGATCACGGGCTTGTATTTCTTATTAAGCCGTAAAATGAACAAGCTTTATTAGATTTAGCGAAGGCCCTTACGATTTGACAACAACGCCGCAGATCGGTTGATCATGAACGGCTGCAGGCGTGCAGGAGGATCAGCAGATGAACAAACAGGTTTTACCCCAACAGCCGGATGCGCGCGGCAACAACGCCGTCCGCCCGCCTTCCGGTCAAATAGGCAGAATTGCGGGCCGTACGGTGATGTGGCTGTTCTTATTGATAACGGCGATACTGACATTATTTCCCCTGTTGATGACATTGTCCGGTTCGCTCAAGACCGGAGCCGAAATGATGACCGGCGGGAGCCTGCTGCCGGCCAAGCTGCAGTTCGTCAACTATGCCGAAGCCTGGAAGCAGGCTAATTTTGCCCGCTATACCTGGAACAGCGCTTTTGTCAGCATGATGGTTACCGCAGGCACCCTGCTGGTAGCTGCCATGGCGGCTTACGTGGTGGACCGCCGCCATTTTCCAGGAAAATCCCTGTATGTGACGACGCAGGCGTCGATGATGTTTATATCCGTCGGTGCGATTGTGCTGCGCCCGCAATTCGATTTGATGGTCGCGCTGAAACTGAATACCACGCTGTGGGGCGTGATCCTGATTCTGATCAGCGCTCATTCCAGCACCTTTTTTATGCTGCTGGGTTTCTTCAAAGCGATTCCCCGCGAGCTTGACGAAGCGGCCATGGTCGACGGCTCCGGCTTTGTTCGAACCTTCTTCCGGATTATTCTTCCGCTCCTGACACCGGGGCTTGGCGTGGCCGGGCTGTTTGCTTTCCGCCATGCCTGGAACGAATACATTTTGCCGCTGGTGTTCACAATGACGAATCCGCAGCTGCAGACGCTCACCGTCGGGCTGGCGAATCTCCGTTACGGTTCTTCCGCAGCCATGCAGATCCATTTGATGATGGCGGGAGCCTGCCTGTCGATTCTGCCGATGCTTCTCGCTTATATTGTGGCGAACAAATCCTTTATTCAAGTGACGGCGGGTTCAGTCAAAGGTTAATTTCATAATTCCATTATACAAGTGCGTGTTCAAAAAGGCCGGTTTTCAGCACCGAGAAGGTTGGATGAAGCCAGGGGCTGAGGAGCGGAGCGTACGTTTTGGGTACGTGAGCACCGGAAGGCACGAATGAATGCAAGATTCGATGCCGAATTACTTCCTGATTCACTTCGTGATCAAAATTGGACTTTTTGAACAACATCTACAAGGAGTTTGATGCATATGAGCGATATTATTGTGGGACCTTTGTTTTCCAGCCCGATCATGACCCGGCATGCCGCGAATCCGATTCTGACTCCGGGTGATGTGCCCTACGGTCCGGCGTTGGTCTTTAATGCCGGCGTTACCAAATTTAAAGGCAAATATGTGATGGTTTTTCGCAATGACTACGGTGATGAACTTAAAGGGATTGTTGCCCCTCATCATACAACGAATCTTGGGCTGGCCTTCAGCGATGACGGCATAAAGTGGGATGTGCAGCCGGAACCGTGCTGGTCTTGGCATGATGAAGAGGTCATCCGCGTGTATGACCCGCGTCTAACGGTAATCGGCGAACAATGTTATATGTGCTTTGCGGTCGATACCAAGCACGGGCTGCGCGGCGGCATCGCCGTCACCGAAGATTTCAGATCCTTCGAGGTGCTGAGCCTGTCGCTGCCGGATAACCGCAACATGGTATTGTTCCCGGAGCGGATCGGGGGCAAGTACGTGCGGCTGGAGCGCCCGATGCCTGTATACAGCCGGGGCGGGATAGACCGCTTTGACATGTGGATGAGCGACTCGCCTGACCTGAAATACTGGGGCAACTCCAAGCTGCTGCTGGCGGTTGAAGATGTAGCTTATGCCAATGACAAGGTAGGCCCCGGCGCTCCGCCCGTCAAAACGGACAAAGGCTGGCTGACCCTGTTTCATGCCGTGGACATCGATCCCAGCAGGGGCAAGAACGGCTGGGAGGACAGCTGGAAGAAGCGCTATACGTCAGGCATTTTACTGCTGGATCTTGCCGATCCCAGCCGGATCATCGGCATGGCGGAGACGCCGCTGCTTGCCCCGGAAGCCGATTATGAGACCGATGGGGGCTTCCGCAATCATGTTATTTTTCCGGGGGGCATGATCCTGGAGGATACCGGGGAAATCAAAATCTACTACGGCGCCGCCGATGCCGTAGAATGCCTGGCAACTGCGCATGTAGATGATTTGCTGCATCTTTGTCTGAAAGGCACAGTCCATAAGTGATGATGACATGTTGAAGCTATACAGAATGGGGAGGTTTCTATGAAAGGACATATTACGTTGCCATCCGCCAGCATTCCGGTCAGCCGCGAGGTGGATGTGCTTGTCATCGGCGGAGGCGCTTCGGGCATTGCCGCGGCCATTGCCGCTGCGAAAGAGGGGGCGAAAACAATGCTGGTGGAGCAGCGAGGGTTCCTTGGCGGCATGGGCACGGTTGCGCTCGTTCCGGCTTTCTGTCCCTTTACGGATAAGCGGAAGCCGATTATCCGCGGTCTCGGCCTTCAATTGATGGAACGGATGAAGCAGGCATGCGATCCTCAGTTCCGTGAGGAATATCAAGAGATGCTGGATTGGGTGCCGATCGATCCCGAAGTGCTGAAACGGGTTTATGACGATGCCATTCTGGAAAGCGGCGTGACGCCGCTGTATCACACCTTTGTTTACGATGTTGTCCTGTCTGAGGACCGCCGGAAGGTTGAAGGTGTCGTTGTCGTTAACAAAACAGGACGTTCTTTCATCCCCTGCAGATATATTATCGATTGCTCGGGAGATGGGGATGTTGCCGCATTGGCAGGAGTTCCTTTTCAGAAGGGCGGGGAAGCGGGCGAACTTCAGCCCGGCAGCATGTGCTATCTGCTTGCAAATGTGGACCGTCCAAGGTTCAGACGGTACCTGGAGGAGAGCGGGGATACGGGCCAGCTGCACAAGACGGTGGAGCTGGCGATCGAGGACGGTGCGCTGCCGGAGGGCCGCAAGTCGATCTCCGGCCTTGCTTGGGTCAGCGACTATTTGGTAGGCGTCAACTTCGGCCATGTATTCGGCGTGGACGGCACCCTTGCCGAGGACTTGACACGGGGGGCGATTGAAGGGCGCCGCACGGCGGAACGCCAGCTGCAGTTCTTCCGCCGCTACGTGCCGGGCTTTGAGCGCGCCCATATGGTAGCGAGCGGGGAGCAGCTCGGCATCCGGGAGACGCGACGGATCGAAGGGGACTATATCCTGACGGTCGATGACTTCCTTGCTGCGCGTTCCTTCCCGGACGACATTGCCCGCAACGCATACTACATCGATATTCATCTCGCCAACAGCAAAAGCGAGATGACCTTTAACCACCTGCCGCCCGGGGTTTCACACGGCGTACCGTACCGGATCATGCTGCCGGTTGGCATCGACAACCTTTGGGTTGCCGGACGCTGCGTATCCTCGGACCGAGCAGTGCAAGGCTCCCTTCGGGTGATGCCGAACTGCTTCTCCATGGGCCAGGCATCGGGAACGGCGGCAGCATTGGCGCTGCGGGACGGGACCGGCTCGCGCGGCATTTCCGTAGCCGAGCTTCAGCAGCGGCTGCTGGAGCAGGATGTATGGCTGGGAGAAAATTTCATTCCGGCTGATAAGCAGAAAGAAGGAAATGCGCCGTGAAGCAGCTTCCATTAACGGATGAGTGGTTTCACGGTGCCGTGTCGCTCGAGCACCGGGAGAATGGTATCAAGCCGTGGCGGATTCCTTACATGGATTACGAGCTGTATCCGCCTGCCGGAATCGATGGCAAAGCCGAGATATGTGCCGGCGTTCGCCTGCGGCTGCGTACGGACTCCACCGAGGTGGCCGTATCTTTTGCACCGCTTGCGGATGCCGCTGCCATGGATTGCATGGCAGGCGGGGAGTTATGCCAGACGCTCAGCCTGCCCGTCGGAGCCACAGAAGCCTTGTTCAGCGGGCTTAAGGACGGAATCAAGGATGTGGAGATTTGGCTCCCTCAAAATATAGGAATAACCGTCACCGGCCTACGGATTGATGTCCATGCCGTCGGAGTCCCGCTGCCGGACACCCGGCCTCGCTGGATTACGTACGGGAGCTCCATTACCCAGTGCGTCGGGGCTACCAGCCCCTCCCGCGCTTGGCCTGCCATTGCCGCCGAAGCCTGCGGCTTCAGCTTGACCAATCTCGGCTTCTCCGGCAACTGCCACATGGAACCGATGATCGGGCGTCTGATTCGCGACTTGCCGGCCGATTTCATCTCAATATGCGTTGGCGTGAACATCTATGGCGGGGGCACTTTAAGCCCTCGCATGTTCAAGCCGCTGCTGATAGGCCTGCTGGAGACGATACGCGAGAAACACAGGGATACCCCGCTGCTTGTCATTTCTCCGATCTATGGCACCATCCGCGAAACGAAGCTCAATTCGCTGGGCTTCACCCTGCCTGTCATGCGAGAATTTATCCGCGAGATCGTGGAGCTGCTAAGGGCTCGGGGTGATCGCCATTTGCACTATCAGGATGGCTTGAAGTGGTTCGGTCCGGAGGATGAAGCCTTTCTGACGGATGGCCTGCACCCTGGAGGCGAGGGATATGAGCTGCTGGGCCGGCGTTTCCGCAATCTTCATGAATTTGCGTTACGGGCTGTACATCGAAACGCGGAGTGAGGAGTTTCTATTATATTCGGGATAACCAATGGGAATCATGACGGATCAATTTTGGACTTTGTTTTGATTGGACGAAAAGAACTAGAAGACCTTAAAGCCGCATCCTATGCGGCTTTTTTGGTTTGTAGTAAATAAATTCATCACTTGACCGATTAGATTAACTACTGTCAGATGCATTTACTGCTTATTAAGCTAGCGGGAACTTTTATGGAATATATTGTCCATTTATGGTTGATGAATTGATATGCTAAACTAATTTTTCGACTGTAATATGAACTAATGTACGTTTTAATTTAGCGACTTTATATAGCAGATATTTAATAATCCTGCTAACAACAAGATGAATGTATCAGAAAGGAAGTACAGCTTTGCCTAAGCACATAAAGATCTACGCACTAATACTTATTATTATCATCTTTATAAACGTTGCGGTGCACAGGCATTTGGAAAACCAGGCATCTGTTAGATACAACAGCCTCCATTCCCTGTATCAGCTGAAGAACGACTCGGCATTTGCCTATTTAGTGAAGCACGCTTCTGAAACGATTCCGCTTGCTGATACGCTGATGGCGATTTGCGAGTCGAAGGAAAATGAAGATCCTGCCAAAATACGGCAATGGATCGATAAGGCGAAGATCCAAGCGGAGGAAATCGATGAGCAGCTATTAACGATCATTGAATTTAGCGATACCTTCCCCAACAACGCGGTCCCCAAGCTTTCAGTTAATAATACGGCAATGACAACGGATACCCAGGAGGACCTGTTTATTCTCGCTTTTCAGGCAAGGACATGGCGACCGTTATACCAAATAAGCTATTCGTATTGGAAGTCTAATCCTAAAACAATTGACGCCAAGACCAGAGAAACCTTGCGCTCGCTGGCGACTGAGCTCCGTGCGTTAAACCAAACGATTATGTCGTTTAAGGACGACGCGCATAACATGTTTTTCGAGGATCAAATAGAGTCCTATAAAGCGGAAATGCTGCGGCAGTTGAAACCACATCTTGAACGATTGAAAAAGATCCAAGATGACTTTACAGGTCAAAAATAAGACGAATGAATGGAATGGGCAGCATGCTGCATCCTAATCTAAAGAAGATAATGGGTTTTATAGAAAAATAAACCTCAGCCTGGTAAACTACCAATATAAAGTTTGAGGAGGAACCCGGCTTGAAAAGTTTTGTGAAAAATTTTGGCCGCAACACTATGATGTTGTTCATTGCATGTAGTGTCGGTTGCAGCGCAAGTGAACAAAGCAATCCACGCATCCCAGAAGAGATAGCAACGAAGGAAGCTGTTGAGTCCATGAATATGAACCTCCAAGCTGATTCAGGAACCGACGAATTAAGCCAAGCCGGAGAACGGTATGGGTCCAATATTATGTACTCCATTAAGATGTATCTCGAAAGACCGGAAGTTTCGCAAGCATTTCGCAATTCACTTGCCGAAACGATAGAGCTTGGATATGACTTGTATCGAAAGAAGGACATTCCGGAGTTCGAATCTTTGGTAATCCATATAAAAAAAGATAATCGCTCAGAGGTAAAGGAAGTATATGAGAAACTCATAACGATCTACCCTCTACCCACCAGAACAATCAAAGGCGCAAGCTTCAACAGCACTAAAGATGAAACAGTAAAGGCCGTTGAATCCTATTAGTGAGCCCGCCTTGACCGAAATATAGATCTTGTGTTAAATTTTTTCATGTAATAACTATGATGAACAATGGGAGGGATAAAGTGATGACTGCTTCTGAGATTGTAGATGTAAACGTGAACCTGTCATGTAAAGCGATGTTTGACAAGGTTCACAAAATAACAAATCAGATACCGGAACTTTATCCTTCTATGCATATATGCAGTTCGTGACTTATTTATAGTTAGTCTCTTATTTTTGTATAGGTATAGTTAGGTTAATGTACGCAAAAAAGCACCGGTAAGCTGGTGCTTTTTTGCGTTTTCTCCGTTTAAAGGGAGATAGAAATGAAGTATTTATCTAAGTATGAAAAAATACGTATGATCTTATCGGCTCTAAATCAACCGAATTATAGATATTCGCAAATAACAGAGGCAATCTTCAAGAACAAGATCGGAAATTTCGAAGCAATGAACAATTTGCCTAAGCCTTTAAGAAATGAATTAATCAAAGAGCTTGGAAACAATGTGTTAAGCATCACACCAAAACTGGAGCAAAAATCCAACCAAGTAAGCAAAATTCTGTTTGCTGTCCCAGGCGAAGAATACATTGAATCCGTAAGGTTAAGTTATCAAACGGGCTGGGAATCCTATTGTATCTCTTCGCAGTGCGGTTGCGGATTTGGTTGTACATTTTGCGCTACAGGAACACTCGGTTTGAAGAGGAATCTCACAACGGATGAAATAACGGATCAACTGCTTTATTTTACTTTGAATAACCATCCCTTGGACAGTGTGTCTTTTATGGGGATGGGAGAGGCACTTGCAAATCCGTATGTATTTGATGCATTGCATGTGCTGACGGATCCTAAACTTTTCGGTTTAGGACATCGAAGAATTACGGTTTCTACCATAGGTTTAATACCTGGAGTAAAAAAGTTGACGAAGGAATTTCCACAGATTAATTTAACGTTCTCGCTTCATTCACCATTTCATGATCAGAGAAGCGAGTTAATGCCCATTAACAATCATTTTCCATTAGAAGAAGTTATGACCGTGTTGGACGAGCATATTCGGCAAACAAAACGAAAGGTTTACATTGCTTATATCCTGCTAAGGGGTATCAACGATTCAACTAAACATGCTGAAGCCGTTGCTGATTTGTTGCGTGGAAGAGGGTCATGGGAACATTTATATCACGTCAATCTAATTCCATACAATTCCACTGATGCCACATCACAAAGTTTTGTAGAGTCGGATCAGAACAGCATCAATATGTTCCTTAGAATCTTGAAGTCAAAGGGAATCCATGTCACCGTGAGGACCCAATTCGGATCAGACATCAACGCAGCATGCGGCCAACTATATGGATCAAACGGTAACATTTAATAAGTCGATCAACTAACCTGGAGGAATACAATGTTCTTAAAAAATACATCTATAACACATGTGATTCTCCATGCAGAGCCGGTTTTAAGAATTTGCATGGAGCAGTCAACACAATAGAAACTGGCTTTGCTGCTTGAACAATAATTTCAAGGAGTGAGTCGTTCGTGAGATATATTAATGCTTCTGTCGTCTTGCCGGAGGAACTAGTTGAACAATTACAGGAATATGTCCAAGGAGAATACCTCTATATACCAGCCGGAAAAAATGAATTTAAAGTCTGGGGAGAGCTGTCGGACGAACGAAAAGAGATTAACCAAAGAAATGATGCTATTGTGGATGCGTATTTATCTGGCGCTTCTGTCGAGGAACTGTCAGAATCATTCTTTTTATCCACCTATGCTATCAGAAAAATAATTTATCAGAAATAATTACCTACGAATCCCTTCAAGCGTGCTAAAATAGAGCACTGTTACTTGAAGGGATTTTATAAAAAATCCACTTACTTATGCGGATAATCAGGAGGTAGTTAACATGGTTAAACGTTTCTATTTATTATATGTAAGGTAAAATTACGAGTGAAATGGAGCTTGAAGAATCCATCTTCGGGGTGATCTCCAATGAATCGGTTCTGCATGAAGCTGTTGTTAACCATCTGGCGAACAAGCGACGTGGGACACATTCGACTTTAACTCGAGGCGAAGTTAGAGGTGGAGGTATAAACCCTATAAACAAAATAAAATGGATAGTTCGAGGACGGGTTCCATTTGGATGCCGCACTGGTCCGCATCAAAGATACTTAAGAGGATTTTAACCATTGGATAATTATAACATTGACAACTGTTGGTTTTTCCAAAATAATAGAATGTAATTGAATACTGGTACCTTTAATTCAGTCCAGAGAGGCTGGCAAGGGCAGCGGATTTTTATAATCACGCGTGATTCAGTGCGTATTCCGTCAGGGATGCTCTGTGTCTTCGCGCGGGTTATGATGTAATGAAAGAGGCTACTTGTCAGTGAAGACTTGACGAGTGGCCTCTTTTTTCTGCTTCTTTGGTATCAGAACACTTTAACCTGGAGGTATTCTGATGAGCAAACAAGATCAAGAGTTTTCGTGGCAAGCGGTACCGAAAACGCAGAGAAACCATTTTTGGAAGACGTTATCCGTCATGTTAGGGTTCACATTCTTTTCGGCAAGCATGCTTGCAGGGGGGACGCTCGGAGTCGGCTTGACGTTCATGGAGTTTATTGGAATCGTGCTTGCGGGTAATTTGGCACTCGGTATCTACACAGGAGCGCTGGCACATATCGCTGCAAAAACGGGCCTTTCCACGCATTTGCTGGCAAAATACGCGTTCGGTGAGAAAGGCTCGTACCTGCCATCATTCCTGCTTGGCTTCACGCAGGTCGGATGGTTCGGCGTCGGTGTGGCCATGTTCGCAATTCCGGTTGCCAAAGCGATGGATTGGAACGTGTATCTGTTGATCTTCCTGTTTGGTCTCGCCATGACGGCATCGGCCATCTTCGGCATGAAGTCGCTGGTCATTCTGGGTTATATCGCAGTTCCGGCCATTACCATTCTCGGCAGTTACTCCATGTTCAAAGGCGCAGATATGCTGGGCGGTCTGCAAGGCTTGCTCGATTACACGCCTGAACAGACACTGACCGCGGCAGCGGCACTGACCATTTGTATCGGCTCATTCATTAGCGGTGGAACCTTGACGCCCGATTTTGCACGGTTCTCCCGGACATCGAGGCAGGCGGTTACTGCGACGGTCATTGCGTTCTTTCTTGGGAATTCGCTCATGTTCCTGTTCGGTGCGGTTGGCGCCATGGCTTATAACCTGGCGGATATCTCGGAGGTCATGTTCCTGCAAGGGTTGATTATTCCCGCGATCCTCGTACTGGGTCTGAATATTTGGACGACCAATGATAATGCTCTTTACGCTTCCGGACTGGGATTTGCCAACATCACGAAAATTTCGAAAAAATTCTTCGTCATCGTAAACGGCATCGTGGGTACTATATTTGCCATGTGGATGTACAACAATTTCGTCGGTTTCCTCAATGTGCTGGGCGCGGCGGTACCGTCCATCGGGGCGATCATCATCGCGGACTACTTTTTTGTGAAGCGGAGAAACTATAAGCCGTTTGCCGACATGACTTTCAAGAAGGTAAACTGGATAGCGATGCTGGCTTGGGCTATCGGCGTGGCGTTTGCCCAGCTTGCTCCAGGCATAACGCCATTGAACGCACTAATCGGTACGGCGGTGGCCTACATCGTGTTCATGCTGATCGTTCCTGCGAAAGAATCTAATGAAAAGGGGAATACAAATGATTATACAGAACGCAAAATTGCGGGGTAAAGAAGGTTTGTGGAATATCGTCGTGAAAGACGGAAAGTTTGAGCTAATCACGCAGTCGTTGGAAGCAACGGCGAATGAGGAAGTCATTAACGTGGGCGGTTCGCTTGTGCTGCCGCCGTTCATTGAACCTCATATTCATCTGGATACAACGTTAACGGCAGGCGAGCCGGAATGGAATTTAAGCGGAACGCTGTTCGAAGGCATTCAGCGTTGGTCTGAACGCAAGGCATTCCTGACGCATGAAGACGTTAAGACGCGCTCCAAAACGGCGCTGAAGTGGCAGATGGCACAGGGCATCCAGCATGTACGGACGCATGTGGATGTCACTGATCCAAGCTTGACTGCAGTAAAAGCGATGCTTGAAGTGAAAGAAGAAATGGCACCCTACATTGACATTCAGCTTGTCGCTTTTCCGCAGGAAGGCATTCACTCCTACCCGAACGGTGCGGAATTGCTGGAGGAGTCACTGAAAATGGGCGTTGACGTTGTCGGGGGCATTCCGCACTTCGAATTCACGAGGGAATATGGCGTCGAATCGATGAAGGTTGCGTTTGACCTAGCCGAAAAATACGACCGTCTCATCGACATCCATTGCGACGAGATCGATGACGAGCAATCCCGTTTCGTGGAAGTCGTCGCCAAAGAAGCCTACGAACGCGGTCTGGGCTCCCGCACCACGGCAAGCCACACGACGGCGATGGGCTCTTACAATGATGCATATACCTACAAATTGTTCAGATTGCTGAAGATGGCGGACCTTAATTTCGTCTCCAATCCTTTGGTCAACATTCACCTTCAGGGACGATTTGACACGTATCCGAAAAGAAGAGGTCTGACTCGCGTCAAAGAACTGCAGGAAGCCGGTCTTAATGTGTGCTTCGGTCACGATGATATCTTTGATCCATGGTATCCGCTAGGCACGGGCAACATGCTGCAGGTGCTTCACATGGGCATCCATGCTTCGCAGTTGCTCGGTTACGAGCAAATCGTGAATTCGATCGATCTCATTACGAAAAACAGTGCAAGAACGCTGCATATCGAGGACGTGTACGGTATTGAAGAAGGTAAGCCTGCGAACTTCATCGTTCTAGAAGCAGAGAATGAATATGAGGCCATACGCAAACAGGCCGGCGTGCTTTATTCGTTCAGAGGCGGCCGCAAAATCGCGGAAACGAAGCCGCGAGACACGTCGATCATTCTTGAGGGCGGTTCGGAGAAGGTCACTTTCAATAAATAATGAAATGAAGTTTAAAGCTATCGCGTTCTTAGCGATGGCTTTTTTTATTCAGGATTCATTTACGAAACACGCGATTTCATTTGATACTCGCTTGATCCTTGTGCCTTAGGATTTTAGAGGAATAAAGCATAAAGGAGGAGCACATGAAGCGAAAATGGATCTCTGGATTATTATCCGGCATACTGATTGGCAGCAGCTTGTTCGAGCTTGCGCTTGCAAGCACCCCGGCCTATGCGGCCCCTTCGGGAGCGATGCCGATGTTGATCTCGGAGATTTATCCCGATGACCGGTCGAATCAGCAGACGATCGAAGGTGCGGGCGGGGCGGACTTATTCGAATATGTGGAGGTTTACAATCAATCGGGAGCGCCGATCTCGTTTAATGACGAGTTCAACATGCGTTACGACTATAATACGGGCGTGAAGACGTTGACGGTAACGGATACCGTTTACGGCGAGCCGGATGGGGTGATCATCCCGGCGGACAGCCCGGCCGTGCTCTGGGTGGAACGGACAAGCTCATCCATTACCGGAGCAGCCGCAGACCTGACGGAATCCGATTTCCGCCGGTATCATTCGATTCCCGACCAGGTACCGGTATTCAAGCTTCGGGGACAGGATGGCCTCAACAATACGGACCGCGGATTATACATAACCCGAAAAGGCGATGACGCCGACGTGATCAGCGGCTTCTATTATACTGCCAATGATGTTGGCGACGGCAAGAGCGTGCATCTTCAGCTGCCTCCCGGCGGTTCGACGATGATTCCTTACGCCAGGGAGGCTGCGCCTTCCGCCGGAATCGTTGACTTGGGCCAGCTATCGCCGCTTGACAATCGTGTGCCGGAAATCAATCACACGCCCATTGCTTCTACCGAGCGGACACAGCCGCTGACCGTCAGCGCAAGCGTCTATGACGCGGACGGAGATGCGCTGGTAGTTAAGCTGTATTACAAAACGGCGGTCAATAGTCCGTACAGCCAGATTGACATGATTGATCGGGGCGGTGATCAATTCGATGCGGTCATTCCGGCCGATCAGTTGACCGGGGATAAGCTCCAGTATTATATCGAGGCAGTGGATGGGCTCCAGCAGTCAAGATCTGTGGATTATGAAACGGCTTTAACCGGAGCTTCTGCAGGCGGGGACATACCGCGTATTCTGATCACCGAAATTCTTCCGAACCCGGCCGGGGATTACCGGTGGGGAAGCGGCAACCAGTACGAATACGTTGAAATTTATAATAACTCGGATCAGGTTTTGGACCTCAAGGATTACACCCTCTGGTATCTGTATCCGGGCACAATGGCGCCTAAGAGCTGGAAGGTACCGGATCATACCTCGATCGAGCCGTACAGCGCAGCGGTTATCTGGTTCGCGAAGGAGGCCGTGGCAAACGGCAAGGGATATACCACGACGGCGGACTTCAATCTGCATTTTAACAGCACGCTGAACGACAACGACATTATTTTCTACGATAATTCGAAAGCTTTGGATTTCAATCTTCCGAATTCGCTGCATCGCGGGATTGCCTTGTCCGCGCCGGGACAGGCCAATTCGTACATCGTACAGGCCTGGTATGATCCCAGCTCTCCGGACAGCCCGGACAGGCTGGTCAACGACGTCCGCAATGCGGTCGTTCGATATGCCTATCCGGATACAGGAACGACCATGAAACGTCTGGATAACCGGATGTACGCCAATCCTGGCAGCATTGATCCCGTCCAGGTGCCGCCTGTTGCAGGTGTCGACATGATTGCACCGACGTTGCAGCATGAGCAGACCGCCTATAACTTGGGCCAGGGACAGGCTTATCCGGTATCCGTGATCAGCGATGAGTCCCTTGCTTCCGTCGAAGTGCTGATCGGTGCGGCCACCGAGGAGCCGACAGCGTTTACGGACAAGCATGCGCTGAGGCTTGCGTCCCAAGAAAATGGCCTTTACGTCTACCAGGGTTCGATCACGCTAAATGAGATCGGCGTCTATCGGTATATCATTGAAGCTGCCGACGGCAGCGGCAACCGCACTCGGGTTCCATATAACTCTCGAGGCGGTTTGCTAACGGTTAACGAAGAGAATACGGGAACGGAGCTGCCGAACCCGGGGGTGTCCTTATCAAACGGCAGCATGATTAGCGGAAAGTCATCCTTCTATGCTTACGGCTCCCGGGCTGAAGACGACATCGAAGTTCGCTTTGAGGCCAATCCGCTGCCGCTTCGCAAGGCACTGCCGGGTAAGGTACAGCTGGGTATGCAGACCCGGGGGATCGATCAGATTTACCAAGCGTCGGCAAGCGCGCTGGATGCAAGCGCGGAGACGGTATTTTTCAGCCGCATCCTGCCCAAATACATCGACGGCGCCTGGTCGATGTTCGATATGGCTCCTGACCTGTTCGTCACCGGGACAACGGTTTCCGTGCATACCGGAAATGAGAATGCGCCATATCAAGTCAAAGACCATGACAAGGTATTCGGCAAGAACAACCATGATGATTTTGAAGTGATGAATCTACATCTTGTGCTGCCGGACGGTTCGGTGGTCAAACCGGATAAGGTACTGAACTACCTGGGCAACCTTGGGCAGTCGACCGTGGATTACCGGGAGGATACGTACTACGGATTTGGCGATGCGGATTACGGCAGCAACCCGAACAAGCCGATGATCAGCGACTTCCATTTTCCGATTCCGCAAGACAAGTTCACGGCAAGATATGCCGAGCTCGACACCGCTTCGGTAAAGGACGGGGCATATCCTCTGAGCATGTCGGTGAACGGTCAAGTCTTCCAGTCCATCGACGTGACTGTGGACAACACCGCACCCGAGATTGAAGGGATATCGTATGGGGAAGGCCGACTCCGCGATGAAAATCAGGTGAGCGGGAATTTCCGTTACTCGTTTAATGAAAAAATCAATCATTTTTGGGGGCATGAGCTTAACGAATCGGTTTTCCTTCATCTTGGTCATCATGCTCTCCACCAATCTTTGACGCGACTCCGGCGTGCCTGCGAAAAGACTGCGCCAGCGGGGCGTACCTTTGACTTCGTACAGGTTGACTGCATCGTTCAACAAGGATACGACCAGTTCGGGAGGTACCGGCGTTGTGTTGAATCTACGGATGGTTCTGCGTTCTCTTATCGATTGGGGAATATTCAATTTAATTCCTCCTTATAGAATATAGTTTACTAGTAAACAAAAATACTAAAAAAATTTACTTACCTCTCGCTTATATACCGGGCCATCCCTTGAAAAAACTTCAACATCGTCTGCAGCTCGCTTTCGGAGTAATCGTCCAAAAATCGCATAAAGCGCTGCTCCTCTGCTTCGTGCAAAGTCCGATGCCATTCGAACAGCTGCTTTCCTTGGGGCGTTAGGCGAAAATAGACCTCTTTGCGATTGTCGTTAAGCTGGGTCCGATGAATAAGGTCAAGCGCAAGCAGTTTCTTGCTGATCTTGGTAATGCTGGCCTTCGACAATTTTAATTTTTCGGCAATCGCAGAATGATTGATCGGTTCATGTTGGCCGATGCAATCCAGGACATGGATGGTCGATAAATTTCCAGGTACGCCTTTCAGTTGATGAAGCTGGACCATCTCTTTGATTTCTTTAAGTTCCAGCTCCATTCGCTGTTCATGCAAATGAGAGAAGTGAAGCAGCTGTTCATAAATGATTGTCTTGATGCGATCAGGGTAATCCATAGACCGATTTCACACTCCATATTGTTTACTTGGAAATTAAAATATCACAGTTTGTCGGATTCAGCAAGTGCCGCTGCGTTGGCTGCATTGTGTGGACTACGGCAACGAAAGCTCGAGAATCGTAATTTGCCTGTCCGTGCTTGAAGTTGAAGCATCATATTGAGGCAGCTGGTCACATGATCGGCTGCCGCTTTCATTGTGGTAACGGCTTTTATTTTTGCTATTGCGTTGGTAAACTATCAGAATGAAGATGGGGTCGAAAATTCAATCATAACGTTAGGATGATCTTTTTGGATATGAAATTCTTGTTAGTGGAAGATGATAAAACGATTGCGTCCGGTCTGGAATATTCGCTGCAGCAAGAGCGCTATTCAACCGTTATTTGCCATGATGTCGCATCTGCAAAACAGGTGCTCGCGGAAGACATCGATCAGTTCGCGTTATGTTTGTTCGATTTACAGCTTCCGGACGGAAGCGGCTATGAATTGTGCAAGATGGTGAAGGAGCGGCGTGACATTCCGGTCATCTTCTTAACGGTGATCGATGATGAGGTTAATGTCGTGATGGGGCTTGATATGGGAGCCGATGATTATATTACGAAACCTTTTCGGGTTCGCGAACTTCTTTCGCGGATCAAGTCCGTCTTGCGGAGATACCAAAAGCCGTCCCAAGTTAACAGCATCATGGATATCGATGATATCCGCATCAATACGCTGGAAGGGAAAGTGTTCAAGAACGGTGCCGAGATAGCGTTGACCGCTTTGGAATATCGCTTATTGCTCATCTTTGGCAACCATATCGGGCAGGTACTCTCAAGAAATCAGCTATTAGAGCAAATTTGGGATGTGGCCGGCGATTTCGTGAACGACAATACGTTAACCGTTTATATCAAAAGACTGCGGGAAAAGCTGGAAGATGATCCTGGACATCCGACATTGATCAAAACCGTGCGCGGACTGGGATATAAGGTTGGTGATTAGATGCTGCGCAATCGAGAAATTAAGATGTTATTGTTCGTCATGGGTTCAGTCAGCCTAGCGGCGATTGTTGCAGCTCTTATGATTTCTCCTGCCGCCGTGGTGCTCGTTTTCTTTCTATCGATTATGCTCATTGGCGCCAGTTTGTTATTTACGAAATGGAGATACCGCGAAATTGAAAAGCTGTCCGTCTATTTGCGGAAGATTAGCAGCGGCAATGATTCCCTTGACGTCCGGGATAATACAGAAGGCGAGCTTAGCATCCTAAAGAATGATATTTACAAAGTGACGCGCATGCTGTCGGAGCACCGGTCGCTATTGCAGCGGGACAAACTTCAATTGACGGATGCCATCTCCGATATTTCGCATCAGCTCAAAACGCCGCTCACCTCCATGACCGTCATGGCGGATCTGCTAAGCGCCCCTGACCTGCCTCCGGCCAAGAGAACGGAATTCACCCACCATATTCGCATCCAGCTTGAACGGATCGACTGGCTTGTTTCTTCTTTATTAAAGTTATCGAAAATGGACGCGAAGACCATCCCATTCAAAAAAGATAGCATACCCATGAAAAGCCTTATCCAAAAAGCATTGGAGCCGGTAATGATTCCGATGGATATTAAGGGACAGACGGTTTCCATTGCGGGGGATGACGACGTCTCTTTTGTCGGCGATTTCAATTGGACTGCTGAAGCGATTATCAATATCTTGAAAAACGGAGTGGAGCATACGCCGGAAGGCGGTGCGATCGCGATCTCATTTTCCGATAACGCGTTATACTCGGAAATCGTCATTGCGGACAACGGTAAAGGCATTCCGAAAGAAGATTTGCCGTATATTTTCAAACGTTTCTACAAAGGAAAGAATGCTAGCGAAGGGAGCATCGGCATAGGGCTTGCGATGGCACAGAGCATCATTGCCAGCCAGAACGGCGTGATCGATGTAACGAGCGACATCGAGAAGGGTACGCAGTTTCGGATTAAGTTTTATAAGCAGGTGATTTAGCAGCACTCCGCAAGTGACTGAATTGTCACCTTCATCGTCACTGAAAAGTCATTTTGGACAGATACAATGATATTCATCAGAAGAACGATGGAGGTAAGACCATGCAATCGAAGCAACAGCATAAGATTATTTTTGCCATCACGGTATTTTACACCCTGTTTATTCTTTATTTTTTGTTTTTCGCTTTCGGCAGAGCAGGTAAGGCAGATCCAATCAAGGGGTACACCTTTATTTTTTTGCCGGACGATTTTTTTAGGCTGCCAGGTCTATCCGACCTTCTACATCCGACGTTGATGGATTTGGTAGGTTTCGGGAACGTCGCCGCTTTCATTCCTTTTGGCATATTGATTCCATTGTTATATCGAACCACCTTTATTCGCTTCATGACCTTGTTCGTCCTGTCCATTCTCCTGCTGGAGACGATTCAGGCGCTAACTTTCCTCGGCAGCTTCGACATGAACGACGTCATACAGAACTCAACGGGCGCAGCCATCGGATTCGGGGCGTACAAACTTGGCTTTCGTACAAAAAACGACTGGAGAAATATTGCTGCAACGGGTATTTCCAGCATTGTCTTGATCCTCGGGGTGTGGGGGATCTTCGGGATGGTTGACCAAGCGTTCACCAAAGAGATGGGTCCCTTTGTGGCGATTAACGATTTAAGAGATAGTACGGGGAATCCTTCAACAGGAACGAAAGCGGCCAGTTTTGAGATGGGCGGTCAAGATGTGGAACCCCAATATAATGTGTACAGCATGGAAGGCAAAAACAAGGAAACGTACACATATACGTTTGGCAATAAGAAGGAGTTGTACCTCTTCTTGAACTATGGAATTCCCGATCAGGAGGATTCCCCAGGCAGCATTAGGGTTACCGCCGATGGACATGAGTTCCTGACTGTTTCTATAGAGGCCGGACGTCACGAGCCGGATATGGGCTTGATTTATTTCCCCAAGGCCAATGAGCTTACCATAACCATTGAGGGAAATGTAACCCTGTGGGATGTTGGATATCAAGAGATGGTATATAGCTGGAATTGAGCATGAAGGAGCGCCCATGCTTCCGAAGTGAGTTTTGTACGAAGTCGATTCAAGAAGTAACGCCCACAAAACTTTTAGGAGATATGGCAATGGAAATTTTAAAAATCGAGCATCTGTCTAAAATATACGGCACAGGCGAATCGGCGGTAAAGGCGCTTGACGATATTTCCTTTTCGGTTCAAAAAGGCGAATTCGTTGCGATTATCGGCCCATCCGGATCGGGAAAATCGACCCTTCTTCATCTGCTGGGAGGCGTCGATCGACCGACAAGCGGCAAGGTTTTCGTTGAACATACGGACATCTATGCATTGGACGAAACGCGTCTGGCCATCTTCCGGAGGCGACAAATCGGACTGATCTACCAGTTTTTCAATCTGATTCCCACCTTAACGGTGAAAGAGAACATGACGCTTCCGCTCTTGCTGGACAACCAGCAGGAAGATAAGAAGCAGTTTGAAGGGCTCGTTAAGACACTAAATTTGGAGCATCGTTTAAACCACCTGCCTAATCAGTTATCCGGCGGACAGCAGCAGAGGGTCTCGATCGGCAGAGCGATCATCAGCAACCCTGCCATCATGCTGGCAGACGAGCCGACCGGGAATTTGGACAGCCAAAATAGCAGCGAGATCGTCGATTTGTTGAAAATGTTGAATAAAACCTATCATCAGACGCTGATTGTCATCACTCACGACGAACGAATCGCTTTACAGGCCGACAGGATCATCTCCATTGTAGACGGGAAGATTGCCAAAGACGAGGTGATTCGTCGATGAATATCGTCTACAAACTTGCCATCCGGAATTTGAAGCAAAACAAGAGACGAACACTCGTAACCATGATCGGCGTCATCATTTCGGTTGCCATGGTGACCGCTGTCGCTACGCTTGTGTTCTCCTTCTCGAATTTAATGATCAGGCAAACCATCGCGGATAGCGGGGAGTGGCATGTCCAGTATCAAGATGTAACCAAGGAACAGCTTGCGGCGATACAAGCCGATGAGGCAACCAAAACCGTTGCGATAACAAGGGATCTTGGCTACGCCCCTTTAGAAGGAAGACAAAATCCCAATAAACCATACTTGTTCATCAAGGAATTTGATGCGCAAGGCTTCACACAATTTCAGGTTGAACTAAGCAAGGGGCGTCTTCCCCATACGGACAAGGAAGTGGTTATCTCCGAGCCCGTTGCAACCAATGCCAGAATGAAGCACGAAATCGGCGATCGTCTAACCCTTCGCATCGGCGAACGATTCGAACAAGGGGGCGATCATCCCTTGGACCAGACCGAACCGCTGCGTAGGGAAGACGGCACATTGAACGAAACGTTGCAGCATATCAAGACAAAGAATTATACGGTGGTCGGCTTCATCAAGCGTCCCGAATGGGAAACGGCTTGGGCTCCAGGTTATACGATGATCAGTTATGTCGATAAAAATATGATCGGGGCAACCGATCGCGTGAATGCAGCGGTGGTCTTGCAGAAAATCAAACCGTCCTTGTTCGCGTATGCGGATAATTTGGCAAAGAGAAACGATATCGAATCGGTCCAATACAATAACGACTTGCTGCATTATTACGGCTTATCCAAAAACGAAGAATCGTACAGCATGATGTACTCTTTATCGGCGATCCTGATGGCGGTCATTATGATCGGCTCGGTTTCGCTCATCTATAATGCTTTTGCGATCTCCGTCTCGGAGCGTTCCCGTCATTTAGGGATGCTTGCGAGCGTGGGGGCTACGAAAAGGCAGAAGCGTAATTCCGTGCTTTCCGAAGGTGTCATCATTGGCTTGATCAGCATTCCGATTGGCATTCTATGCGGTCTTGCTGGGATCGGCATCACCTTTTGGTTCATGAACCCGATGATTGAAGGGGCATTATGGAGCAGCGAAAAGCTGACGGTCATCGTCACGCCGTTCTCACTCTTGATTGCCAGTGTTGTTTCGATGCTGACGATTTTCATCTCGACGTATCTTCCGGCGATCAAAGCATCCAGAGTTTCCGCTATGGACGCGATTCGCCAAACATCCGACGTTAAGCTTACGGCGAAAGCGGTGAAAACGTCGAGGCTCATTCGCAAGCTCTTCGGCATCGAAGCGGAAATCGGATTGAAAAACTTAAAAAGAAACAAACGGAGATATCATGCCATTGTATTTTCGCTTGTCATCAGCATCGTTTTGTTTTTGACGGTATCGTTTTTTACCGCCGGCATGAAACAATCCCTGAAACTGTCGCAGGAAGGCGTCAATTATGATATTCAAGTGTCGTACAGCAATGGAAAAAGAATAGACGACCGGTTGCTGCATTCGATTGTATCCTTAGATGGTGTAACGGAATACAACCTGATTCAAGAGTTTTATAAGCACGCTTGGGTCGATGAAGCGTACATCGCCGATGAATTGGAAGAGATGGTTAAGAAGGATAAGAGTTTACTGCAGGACGGGAAATATCTATACGAGATTAAGATCCATGCATTAGACGATTTGAGTCTGCAAGCCTTTGCCAATGCCGTCGGTGCAAATTACGAACAGCTTAGGGATCCGGATCATCCTGCCGCAATTGTGATGGATACGATCCGCTACCAAGATATGGATGCGCGGAAATATGTCCATACGAAGGCCGTGTATACGAATGTCGGGCAAAACTTCGAACTGACGAATAGCTATAAAGATAATGCGGATGAAACGAAGGTAAGCCGGGTGACCGTTGCCGCGCTGACGGATCAAGCGCCGATGGGGATGAGCGGGGCTGGCGTGGGTGGGTTAAATATGATCGTATCGGAACGCATCATGGATCAATTGGCAGACGACGAGGAGATGGCTAACGTTCAGACATACCTCCATTTGAAAACTACGGAGCCGATGAGAACACAGCAGGACATCGAAGAGATGTTTGAGACCAATCTGAATGTCTACAATGTGTATCAATCCAGAAAAAGCGAAGAACAACAGATTCTATTAACGGCTGTCTTTTCTTATGGTTTTATCGCATTAATCTCCGCGATTTCCATTGCAAATATTTTTAATACCATCTCAACGGGCTTATCCCTTCGAAAGCGAGAAATTGCGATGTTAAAATCCGTTGGCATGACGCCAAAAGGCATTGCGAAAATGATGAACTATGAAAGTGTTATTTATGGAGTCAAGTCGCTGCTGTTCGGGCTTCCCGTCAGTTTCGCCGTGATGATTCTGATTTATAGGTCATTTGCGAACAGATTCAGCTACGGATTCACCGTTCCCTGGCTGGGTATGCTTTCTGTCGTCGTCGCCGTATTTGTTATTGTCGTTTCTGCGATTATTTTTTCCAGCAGGAAATTAAAAAAGGAAAACATTATCGATGCGTTAAAGCAGGAGAATATATAAGCAGATCGAAATTTCGTTTTATCTTTGGAAGGATAGCGGCAGCCATGACTCGGGGTAAGGAGGCAGGCGCCGCCGATGTTGGGGTTTATGAACAGTCCTTCGTCATCATATCGCTGATCGGTGTCGGTCGGATCTGGAATCTTCATAGAGGGAGGAGAATGGAATTAAATCGCGAATCATGGTATAAGCAACAAAGTTTATGATGACTGGAGGCTGTGACATGTTGAAGCTATTCGAGTATAACTGGCAAGTTCGCCAAGATTGGTTTGACTGGTGCGATACCGTGAGCGAGGAAGAGTTGTTGAAACAACGCACCGGTGGCATAGGAAGCATTCTCTTCACACTGTATCATATCGTGACCGTTGAATATGCCTGGTTATGCGGGGATTTGCAAGGGAAAGAGCTGGATATTCCTTCGTTCGAGGATTGTGCCAGCGTCCAAGGATTAAGAGATTATTCGGCCCGAGCCCATGCGGAAATTGCACCTTTCGTCTACGACTGGAATGATAGCTTGGAAGATCGCATCATGGTTGACACGAACCAGGACGGGGAACAGGAAAGATTTACATTCGGTGAAGTGATGCGTCACGTGATCGCCCATGAAATTCATCATATCGGTCAATTGTCTATCTGGTCGCGAGAAATCGGAAAGCAGCCGGTTACTGCAAACTTGATTCGTAGAGGGTTATTCGATATTAAATGCTGATGCATTCTATTGAACGATAAACATGCCAGGGTCAGCATATGGACGAGTTCACAGCTATGCAATCGGCAAAGTTGCCGAACTGCTTATCCCCAACGAATGGCGTAGAACAAAAATCCTTCAGTTCTAGTATGGAACCGAAGGATTCATCTTTTTGTTCTTACTCCATCTACTTGATATCGAGCCATATCCTATTGGGTTTAGCGGTTTTTTTGTCACATGCTTTTAGCTTACACAGTGGTTGTCAAAGCTTCTCTGTTCCGAGTATGAAATCGAATATTACTGTAAAAAATTCCGCCCAGAATGATGATCACACCCATCCACTGAGACCAGCTTATGGTTTCGCCTAGGACTAAAGAGGACATGGCAATGACAACGGGCAATTCGGATGACGTAAGAATGGTTCCCAATCCCGAACCGACATGCGGCATTCCAATCGAATATAGAAGAGGGGGGAGGACACCGCCGAATATGCCCAGCGCCAATCCATACGGAATGATTCCCACGAGTATATCCAAGTCAAATAAAAATGTTGGCGGAAATACGATAAATACGGTCAATACGCCTCCCGTGGAAAGAAGGGCGCTTTTTAAAATGGGAGGGGTTCCCTTTTCAACCGAACCGCTCAAAAATACGAATGCGGAAAAGGATGATGCCGCAAGCATTCCCCACAGAATTCCATGCCATGATAACACTATGGGTTCTTGGAATAGGATATTAGCTGCCAAAACGGAACCAGCCAGAAGCAAGGCGATGGAAATAAGTTTCGTCATGGTTGGCTTTTTCTTGTGGATTACCCACTCCAACAAGGCTCCGATCCAAACAAATTGGAACAAAATAACGATTGCTAGAGAGGCGCTTAAAGTTTGTAGGGCTTGATAATAAAATATGCCCGTTAACCCGAAGGGGATTCCAGAAAGGATAAGCTTTGAAGCTTGGATTCGAGTCAGTTTTTTCTTCTTGGTAAATAACACGGCAAGCCAACCGAGTACAACGCCGAACAGATACTGTCCTCCGGTTACTGCGGACACGGTGAAACCTGCTGCATATGCCAATTTAACAAAGGTGGACAAAACCCCATAACTGCAGCCTCCTAAAAAAACGATCAATGCATAATGCCATAATTTCATCAAATCATTATCCTCCTTCATTACACGCAAAAAAGCCACACAAACGACCGTACGGCCTTTGCGTGGCGAAAATGGAGAGATAACTCTCCAGAAAAGTCCACATCATCCCAAATAGGTTTTAGGTAAGATATTAAGTATCATGTAACAGTATAAAAGCATACTTTGAACCATGTCAATTACTATATAAAAAAATAATAAAGCTGCCCCAAAAAAGCAATTGTTAACCAATGCCCTATGCTTCCATAAATTTCATATCTACAAGTATGGACTTCAAATCCTCTCTGGTCAAACAAATAAGTAACTTGATAGAACTGGATAAACGGGGGAACCGAAAAATTCGGTAAAGAGGGGGAGGAAAAAAACTTTTTTCAAAAAAAATTTATGTGCAAACCGGAAAGGAATTACTAAATTCGGTCGATATGGACAACTCAACATCAAGACAAATAACGGAGACGGAAGAACAAGAGTCGATAGAAGGAAGCCATCGGAAACCTTGGAGAATCGAAGATGATTTGGTATCCAACATTTGAACAAATGGCGGCGAAGCTACGGCCAACGTTGTAATGTTCAAAAGTCGCCCGAATGTTTCTGTCTAGACAGAAACACGCGGAAGTTAGCTATTTACAGAATTCATAACGCTGGCTAAAATGAGCTTACTGATGCATCAGTTTGGCAATAAATCCTACTTAACCTATTTGATTAATAATATTACTTAAGAGTTGAACTCTAAAAAATGACAAAGGTGGTTTCTATGAGAAAACAACGATATTCCGGTTTGTTATGGTTAGGGTTATTGTCGCTATTCTTGATATTGTCTGCCTGCTCCTCCGAATCTGCTAACAAGGAGACGGCTGCATCGCCGCCGACAACTCCAGAAGCAAACGCATCCAGTGAGCCGGCTGAGCAAGGTGCGGATGGCCATTTGCTTGAAGAACCCTTTGCTGCAACCGATTTAAACAAGCTTCCGGACAGAGCGAAGCAGCGCAATGATGCCATTATCGTCACATTGGTAAATCCGAGCGGAGCATTCACACCCTATTTCACCCAAGTGGGCTATGACGGCAATGTAAACTCTGTTCTGTACACCCCGCTTGTCCGCGTCGATACCGATGGTTTACCGGTTCCAGGTCTTGCGGAGAAATGGGAAATTTCCGAGGATAAGCTGACGTATACGTATTATCTTCGGGAAGGGCTGAAATACAGCGATGGTTCCCCGATGACAACCGAGGACGTGGAATTTACATGGACCTTGCTTCATGATCCGTCGTATGACGGCCTCAACAGCGTGGTGGAGACGAAGATCAAGGGAGGTCAAGCCTACAAGGACGGAAAAGCGGATTCCATTGAAGGCATTCAAATTATCGACGAGCGAACGATTTCAGTGACGCTGGAAGAGACCAACGCAACGGCGTTGACGGTGCTTGGCGGACCGATATTGTCCAAAGCGTACTACGGCAAGGATTATCAGTTCGGTAACCTGGACTATATTAAGAACCTGCACGCCAATCCGATCACGAACGGCCCTTACAAGCTGGAGAAGTTCATTCCGGGCCAAGAAGTGCGTTTTGTTGCCAATGAACACTATGTGTTAGGCAAACCGAAGACCGAATACTTCATCTACAAGACGACGGAAGGCGACACTTGGCAGTTTATCGAAACCGGAGAAGTCGACTATGGCAGCTTCTCGGCTACGACGGATAACATCGAGAAACTAAAAGCCCTTGGTTTCCTGAACCTGATTCCGTCCACGGCCAGCAACTACGGCTATAATCAATTCAATCTGGAGAGGGATCCATTGAAAGACAAGCGGGTTCGCCAAGCCTTGACTTACGGCCTGAATCGTCAGCTGATTTACGTGGATTCCAGGCAAGGGGCGGCGTCGATCGCCAACATCCCATCATCTCCGATTCTGTGGTCCTATACCGAGGAAGATATCAACCCGTATCCGTATGATCCGGAAAAAGCAAAACAACTGCTGGATGAAGCGGGCTGGACGGTCGGCGCAGACGGCATTCGGGAGAAGGACGGGGTCAAGCTTCGTATCAACTATCTGGGATCAAAGAGCCCGAATACCGATATTTTCATTGCCGTTGCCAAAGAGAACTATCAAGAACTCGGTGTTGATTTCGTGCCTGAGCAATTCCCGGACTTTAACACACTCGTATCCAAGGTCAACAGCGGCGATTATGACATGGCTTCGTTCTCGACGACAATTATCAGCGATCCTTCGCAAGGGGTGGAGCGGTTCATTAAAGGGGAAACGAAGGGTTACGACAATCCGCGCATCGAAGAGCTCTACGCCCAGGGTCTTGCCACGGGCGACGTCGAAGAACGCAAAGCGATTTACCACGAAATGTTCAAAATATTGAATGACGAATTACCGATCATGTTTACCAACTATACAAAATCGGTCATCGCGATCAACGGGCGCATCGACGGTTTCGAATTGAACCCGCTGGCGGGAATCGCATACAGCTTGCCGGGATGGAATCTGCAATAAGCCAGCTGGCGGCTGGAGGGAAGAATAGAAATAGACTGCTCTATCAAAGAAGACGTCTCCTGCCTGAACCCATCAGGCAAGGAGATGACTAAATGAAGGAGAGAACATGAGAACCTATTTGCTCCGAAGATGCTTGTACATGCTCTTGATATTAATTGGCGCATCCCTGTTAATTTTCTTCCTGTACTCCCTAACTCCAGGCGATTATGTCGATAACAACTTGAGTTTGAGCGAGGAGCGCAAGGCGGAACTAAGGGAAATCCACGGGTTGAACAAGCCTGTCATCGAACGATACGTTAATTGGATGGCCAACATTTTCACAGGGGATTTCGGCTATTCTCTGGCTCAGCAGCGCCCCGTCCTCGACCTGTTTCAGGATTACATATGGAACTCCTTTGTGCTGGCGGTGGTTTCCACGTTCTTCACCTGGTTCATCGCGGTCGTCGTGGGCGTTATTACGGCCTATAAGCAATATTCGCTGCTCGATACCCTGGTTATGATTGGCATCTTCGCCGCGATGTCGATTCCTTCGTTCTTCATCGGATTATTCCTGATCAAAGTATTCGCCGTCGATTTAAAGATTCTTCCGCCAGGGGGAATGATTACGACGGGGAGCCGGGCCGAGGGCTGGGACTACGTTGTCGAGGTGCTGCACCATATGCTGCTTCCGGCCGCCGTTATGATATTGCTCGGCGTCGGGTCGCTAACCCGTTATTTCCGCAGCAACATGCTGGAGGTGATCCGCCAGGATTACGTCCGCACCGCCCGTGCGAAAGGGTTGAAAGAGAGAACGGTGCTGTACCGCCATGCATTGAAAAATGCGATGCTGCCCGCGATTACGTTGATCGGTTTCGAATTGCCGGGCCTTTTCGGCGGCTCCATCATCATTGAGAAGATTTTCAATTGGCCGGGCATCGGCCAGTTGTACATGCAATCCTTTACGGTGAGGGATTATCCGCTCCTTATGGGCTTTACGATGTTTTTGGCTATCTTGACGGTCGTCGGGACGCTCATATCCGATATCCTCTACCACACGTCCGATCCCCGGGTCAGGCTTTAAAGAAAGGAGGAACTATCTTTGTCGATTCCAACGACGGCAAGCCAAGCCGGAAAAGCCGACCGAAGAATGGATGTTCCAGACTCCCTGTGGAAGCAATCCACTCGGCAACTTAGGAAAAATAAGATGGCCGTAGCCGGCCTCGCCTTTATCGTGTTGATGTTTGTCGCATGCTTTATCGGTCCGTTGTTCTCGCCGTATTCGGATGGCAAAATCAATCCTGCCATGATGCACAAGCCCCCAAGCGGCAAGCATTGGCTTGGAACGGACCTGCTCGGCCGCGACGTGCTGACCCGACTCTTGCAAGCAGGCCGAATATCGCTCACGGTCGGTCTTGCTTCCATGGCGCTGTCTATGACGATCGGGACGGTTCTCGGGGTCATTTCGGGGTATTATCGCGGTGTAGTCGATCAGTTGATCATGCGAACCGCCGATTTGCTCTTCACGATTCCGGGTCTTCCCATTCTCTTTATCATGGGTGCGCTGATGTCGGATTGGAAGGTTCCGACCGACTATCGTCTGTATCTGGTCATGCTCATGCTCAGCATCATCGGATGGCCTGGCGTGGCTCGGCTCGTCCGCAGCCAAATGCTGACTTTGCGGGAACGAGAATATATGCTGGCTGCAGACGTGCTTGGTCTCAGCGATAAACGGAAGCTGTTTCGCCATTTGCTGCCTAATGTCTTCCCGCTTCTGATTGTCATCGCCACGCTTAGCATCGGTGGAGCGATACTGTCGGAATCGGTGCTCAGTTTCTTCGGGCTTGGGGTCATGCCTCCGACGCCCACTTGGGGAAATATGATCGATGCGGCCAACAATGTCATCGATTTTGAGAAACGGCCCTGGCTGTGGATTCCGCCAGGCTTGGCCATTTTTTTGACGGTCATTGCCATTAATATTTTCGGCGACGGTTTGCGGGACGTTCTCGATCCTAAACAGAATACAAGCAGGTGAACGGATGATGAATTCATTAATGGAGATCAATCACTTAAGCACTCATTTCGAATCCGGAGCCGGAACGGTCAAAGCAGTGGATGATATCAGCTTCCGTATCCGCGAAGGCGAAACGGTATGCGTCGTGGGCGAATCCGGCTGCGGCAAGAGTATTACGGCCATGTCGATCATGGGACTGGTCGAAGGGCCGCACGGGAAAGTGGTGAACGGCAGGATCCAATTTGGGGACAAGGATCTTCTGAAGATTAGCAAAGAAGAGATGCGACGAATCCGGGGCAACGACATCTCGATCATATTCCAGGAACCGATGTCTTCCCTGAACCCGGTCATTACGATCGGCAAGCAAATCATGGAGCCGCTCATGCTCCATCGGCGAATGAACAAGAAACAAGCCTATGCCCGGGCGCTCGAATTGATCGAGCTGGTCGGCATATCCCGAGGGGAACAAATCGCGGCTTCCTATCCCCATCAATTGTCGGGAGGCATGCTGCAGCGGATCATGATTGCAATTGCGATCTCGTGCGGCCCCAAGCTGTTAATCGCCGACGAACCGACGACCGCACTGGACGTTACCATTCAGGCGCAGGTGCTGGAAACGCTTAGGGAAAGCAAGGAGCAATCCAATATGTCAATCCTGTTGATCACGCATGATCTTGGCGTAGTGGCCGAGATGGCGGATTATGTCATCGTCATGTACGCGGGGAAAATCGTCGAGGAAGGAGACGTCGAGGAGATCTTCGACCATCCGAAACACCCGTACACGAAGGGATTGCTGAAATCGAAGCCGATCATCGGCCAGCGCTCGGAACAGTTATACTCCATCCCCGGTCAGGTTCCCAATCCGCTTGAATTGACGGAATCCTGCCATTTTCATGATCGCTGTGAGAGCTGCATGGCCGTCTGCCGAACCCGGCAGCCGTCATTAAGAGAAGTGGAGCCCGGTCACAGGACGGCCTGTTGGTTGTATGAAGAGGAGGCGCGGCATGAGTGAAGCATTGCTGGAAGTACGACATTTAAAAAAATATTTTCCCATTACCGCAGGGCTGCTTAACCGTACCGTCGGTCACGTCAAAGCGGTTGATGATATCAGCTTGAGCATACGGGCCGGAGAAACTTTCGGCCTGGTCGGCGAATCCGGCAGCGGCAAAAGCACGGTCGGGCGCACGATTCTTCGGCTTCATGAGAAAACCAGCGGGGACATCCTTTATAAAGGAATCCCGTTTCACGAGCTTCCCAAAGCGGAGATGCGCAAACTTAGACCTAAAATGCAGCTTATCTTTCAGGACCCCTACAGCTCGCTGAACCCGCGAATCCGCATCGGAGACGCCATCGGCGAAGCGCTGCTTGAGCATGGTTTGGCCGAAAAAGACGAGGTTCGCAATCAAGTATTGGATGTGCTGGAGGCTTGCGGCTTGTCTGCCTATCACTACAATCGGTTCCCGCACGAGTTTTCGGGCGGCCAGCGGCAGCGGATCGGCATTGCCCGCGCTCTGGTGCTGAATCCCGATTTTATTATCGCCGATGAGCCGGTATCCGCGCTGGATGTATCCATCCAGGCACAGATCATCAATTTGTTTCAAAGGCTTCAGCATCACCGCGGATTAACCTATTTGTTCATTTCGCATGATTTAAGCGTCGTGGAGCATTTGTGCAATCGCATCGGGGTGATGTACCTCGGGTCCATGATGGAAATGGCTTCGCGAGACGAATTGTTCAGCCGTCCGCTGCATCCTTATACGCAAGCATTGCTATCGGCGATCCCTGTTCCGGTACCAAGGCTGAAGCGGGAGAGAATCGTGCTTAAAGGGGATATTCCAAGTCCGGCCCATCCTCCTGCCGGCTGCAAGTTCCATACGCGCTGCCCATATGCCTTGGCGCAGTGCAAGGAGGTCGTGCCCGAGTTCCGAAACGTGGGGAACGATCATTACGTGGCTTGTCATCTCGTTTGAAGCGGCACGCCATTCTCGGATCATTTTATAACACTTTGGGGGATATGCCTGGGGGCTGTGTCGTCCGATGCCAAATGTTGTACAATATGAACGAGAAGGTTGCTGTATTTACAGCGCCAGTCAGTCCTAACAGGTTAAAGAAGGAGTGCAACTTGTTGTCCTATCAATTGGAATTATCGTTCAGTCCCGTCAACGAACTGATCAACAGCCTCCATACGTTTCTTTGCAAAAGCTGGCACAAACGGATTGATCTTGGTCCTGCCTGGACTCAGAATGTACATGCATCCTTGTCTCCAGAATTCGCCGATCAACTGGAACAGACCGGAATCGATTTGGAATGGAAGCTGCTTCATCTTCTGGCCTATGTGTCCCCGAACAAGAATAGCGTCGAAGATTTTCTATCCTGGCTGCATCAACTCACGTTGGGCGAACTTTATGCCGTGCTGTCGCCGTATGTCCAGACGTTTCCCGAAGATTTCGGCGCGGTACGAAATCGGCAGCATCGGATGCTGTATGAATGGAATGAAGTCTATTTTAAGCATATCGACCCTGGGATCGTCACGGCTTTGCGTGCCGAAGCAGAAGAGAAGACGGGATGGGGTGGATTTGAGGCTTACGAGAAGGCGGCAGCCTTGACGAACGGGTTTTGTTTCGAGCCGGTGAACGGGCTGGAGAAGCTGGTTCTGGTTCCGCATTACCATTTTCAGCCCGGCAATATCTTTTATTCGTACGGAAGCCTGACCCTCTGCCATTATGCCTCCAGGATCGAGCTGCATTCCGAGGAAGAGGACGAGCCGTCGCTTCATTTATACCGGCTGCTCCGCAGCCTGAGCGAGAAGAGTCGTTTGCGAATCCTGCACTTTTTGCGCAGCGAACCGCGCACTTTTATCGAAGTGGTTCGTCATCTCGGCATATCCAAAGGCATAACGCATGACCATATTTTCAATTTGCGCTGCGCAGGGCTGCTCAACGTTCATGTCGTCGGGGAGACGGTATCGACCTATAGTTTAAGAGTGGAACGAATTCAACAAATCGAACAGGGGCTCTTCGATTATTTGGGAATGAACCCTAGCCTATTATCCAATCCCGTTAATGAAATAGTAGAACCGAGCAACGAGTGTTGACCGAATCGTCGGAGACACAGCTTTATGCAGAGATACTGCTTAGCTGTGTCTTTTTTCGTTAAAATCATCAAAATTTTAAAGGAGCGAGATACGATGACTACATTAAATGAATATTTAGCGCAAAAGAAAGCGGCGGCGGCGGCCCTGCGTTCTCAAGCGGAGCAAGACCCCAAGCCGAATACTTATTCGGCCAAGGTACAGGCGAAAGGCCGCAGCGGCGTTCGTGAAATACGCATACGCGACTTCCAAATCATCAGCGACAGTCCCGAGAATTATGCCGGCTATAGCCTCGGTCCTTCATCACCAGAAATTCAGCTTGGCGTATTAGGCAGCTGCCTGACTCATATTACGTTGATTCAGGCGGCGGAACGGGGCGTATCGCTGGAATCCCTTGAAGTCGAAGTCACGGGTCAATTGCACCCGCTTGCCGGCAAACCGGGATACGAGGATATTCCTATCTATCCGCATAATATCGAATATAACATTTACATCGTCTCCGAAGAATCCGCTGAAACCATCGCCGATCTTCATAAAGCGGTTGAACGCGTATGTCCGATTTACAACCTGTTGAAATATCCACAATCGATCTCCGGTGGAGTGGTGCATCGCTCGCCTGCCGGACAGCCAGAAGGTTCTTCCCTCTAGAAATGAATGAAATTCCGCCTAACCGGCAGCGTATATGAAGCTACTTGGAACCAGGTGCTAACGCTAATGCCGTGGACGGTGCTCTGCGGCGGGATCGCCTGGTTGAATGCTCGCCATTTGAACATTCACACGCTTGGGGAAGGGATCGCAACCGGCATCAGCGCGGATGTACAGCGACAACGCCTATGGCTGCTTCTCATTGCCGTGGGACTTGCCGGATCATCGGTCGCTCTGGTCGGAGCCGTGAGGTTTATCGGCCTGATTGGGCCGCAAATAGCTAAAAGGATAAGCCGCCACGATGCGATTCGTGGCGGCTTATTCGTGCGTATAACAGAGTTCAACTCACAGTATAATTCTATGATATGGTATTTTGCCTACGAATCAAATCCGGACAAGAAACCGTTCGAGTCGGTTAAGGAGGATCGTATGAACATTACCGGTATACAATCTGACTGGAAAGTGGAAAAAATCGAATTCGCCATGTTAACGGGTGAACGAGCCAGAAGCGCGGGCGCCAATGGCAGAATCGGCGTTCATGGCAAAAGCTGCACGGTGGATATCGCCAGAATTACGATCGATGGGCAAACAGGTTACGGTAGCTCGATTCATATGACACCGGAATGGGCTGAAGACATAATAGGCCGCCATTTGCTTGATTTATTCGATGACCGGGGCAGACTGCGGGAAGCGTATCGATTGCAATTGGAATATCCTGTGCTCGATTGGTTAGGACAGAGACAAGGCAAACCAGTGTATGACATAGTGTCCGGTGCCCACTTGGAAAGGGAAGCTCCATTGATTGTCCCCTGCTACGATACCTCTCTATACTTCGACGATTTGCATTTGCCGGATGAGAAGACCGCGGTGGCACTGATGCAAGAAGAAGCGATGCAAGGTTACGCGAAGGGCCAACGTCATTTTAAGATTAAGGTTGGCCGAGGCGGACGCCATATGCCGCTCTGGGAAGGGACGAAACGAGATATCGCGATCGTGCGCGGGATCTCGGAAGTGGCAGGACCTGCGGGCAAGATCATGATCGATGCGAATAATGCTTATAATTTGAACTTAACCAAAGAGGTCTTGGCGGCTTTATCGGATGTGAATCTGTATTGGCTGGAAGAAGCGTTTCATGAGGATGAAGCCTTGTACGAGGACCTGAAGGAATGGCTCCTGCAACGTGGACAGAATGTGCTTATCGCGGATGGGGAAGGACTTGCCTCACCTCATCTTATTGAGTGGGCCGCTCGCGGTCGCGTTGATGTACTGCAGTACGATATCATCTTGCCTGGTTTCACGCATTGGATGGAATTAGGCGAGAAGTTGGATGCCCATGGTTTGCGGTCTGCGCCTCATTGTTACGGCAATGCTTATGGTATTTACGCATCGGGACATTTGTCAGCCGCGGTTCGAAACTTCGAATTTGTCGAGTATGACGACATCACGATTGAAGGAATGGATGTATCAGGCTATCGAATCGAAAACGGAGAGATTCATATTCCGGCCACGCCGGGTTTCGGCATCGTCTTCGACGATGAACTTGTAACTTACCTTATAAACCGATCCGGCTGGTCCTGAGATCAGTTGGCCAGGATTGCTGAACATGTAAAATCCGTGTCAGAGGAAATGCAATTGACAAACCAACTACTACGTGTTACTTTATAGAAGTAGTAAGTAACACTTCATACCAGTGCTACAGAATAGCCAGGGGTAATTGTGCTGGAAAACCTAACGGAATTGCTCAAAGGGATGCTTGAAGGTGTATCCTTGGACTTATAGGCCGTATAGAAACCTACGGCTACGAAATCACGCGGCGACTGAACTTCCTCAGTTTCACAGTGTTGTGGAGGGAACGATGAACGTGGAGCACGAGGAGCTGAAAAGTTTTGGGGAAAATGGGAATTCGAATCATCAACAATTAACGAGTTAAAGGAGAATTAATCATGAATTTTTGGGAAAAAATCACCGGCAGCGACATGACTAAAGAATTTAAAACTTTTGAATCACGAGCCAAAAAGCTGCCGGCTGATTATCAAGCTGCATGGAAAGAAATGAATGCAAATCTTTGGCCGCACTCCGATTTCACCGGTCGGAACCTCATGCCAATTCTTGACGGCGTGCTTGGCCTGCTCGAAGAATCGGCGGCGGAAGGACATAATGTGCAAGAGGTTTTGGGTGACGATATCAATGGTTTCTGTTCAGCGCTGGCTGGCGAAGAAGGAGCAAAGTCTTATCGGGACAAGTGGCGCGAGCAGCTCAACAATAACATCGCTAAAAAATTAGGTAAATAGGAGGATAAAATGAGAATACAAGATATCATCGAAGGCAAAAAAGAGTGGAGAGCGCACGTGGCTCGCGCCAAAGCACTCCCGCAAGATTATCAGATCGTTTATAAAGAGATTCAAAAATATCTCTTTAAGGTCGGCCCTGTCGAACTAACCGACGGGACGGGTTTGCTCTCAGGGATTATCGATCTTTTTGAAGAGGGAGCGGCCGTGGGAAAAGGTGTGCTCGAAGTAACGGGCCGTGACGTAGCGGCTTTCTGCGACGATCTGATCAAAGATTCAAAAACTTACGCTGATATCTATCAAGAATCTGTTGACCATAGCAAGGCCATAAAAAAGATTACGGATAAAACAAAGTAAAAGTGGGATCCAGCCTGGACAAATCCAGTACATCGTGGACCAAACGCGATAACCGCAAGACTTCATCGAGAACTCCGATTTTCCACAAGGAATACGCCATGTTTGATCCGTCAGAATTCGGGAAGCCCGTCATGAACGATGTTAGGGAGCAGACCATTGCTGCCTTCATTTTTAGCTTACCTGAAAATCTAATATTAGATAGAGGAGAAACGGAACTTATACCTTGTGCCCTGCGTCATATTATTTAGAACAAACGGAAGGAATGGGAGGTTATACGTTGTCGCTAACGCTGCCCGCACTTCATGTCATGGGGGATATCACCGTTAACAAGGGATCCGTTCTGGGGGAGCGAACGATTGATGATTTCGAATTGGTATTCTTTCCGACGGGCTCCCGAACCGTTTATGAAAACGGGCGGGGCGAATTTCTGCTGGATCGGCCCGGCATTGTATTTACCTGTCCTGGAGAGCCGCATAGGTACCGATTTGATCCGCTCGTTCCCACCAGGCATCTATATGTCCACTTCGAGTATGCAGCGTTCCGGGAAACCTTCTGCGGACAGTACGATAGCCGAGGGGAATGCCAGGACTGGTCGGTGATTGCCGGGGGAAGTCTTGTTCCCTCATTGTTGAAACAAATGCTCAAAATCGTGCATGTAAAACCCCGCGGCTGGCAGAGAAGAGGAGCCATTTTGCTACTGAGCGTTCTGGAGGAATGGCAAGCGATCGATGAGGACGATTCGCGCTCATCCACGAAACTGCCTGCCCCGATTATCAAGGCATTGGATTATATGGAACAACATCTTCATCACCAGATCACCATTGAAGAGATTGCCGGCAGTTCCGGCTGGACTCATGAGCACTTTACCCGAATGTTTGTCCGCTGGATCGGAATCCCTCCCCAGAAGGCTTTGCTGGAACGCCGCCTACGGAGAGCAGAACAGCTATTAATCCAAGCAGAGCGAACGATCAAACAAATCGCTTACGATGTCGGGTTTGCCGATGAGCACTATTTCTCCCGAATGTTCAAACGGACACGTGGTGTTACCGCCGTGGAGTTCCGCGATCGTTTTGCGGATCCGTTATTTCGTCATTTGGCCATGACTGAAGAGGAGGAGTCCGCTTATCCTTTGAACCGGCATTTTATCGCTCTGAATCAGGAGCGGACATGATAACGGATATCAAATCAGTCCACCGTTTTCCATGTCCTCTCCATTGAGAACGCTTTCGGAATCCTTCACACTTAAAGTAATCAATTCATGTGGAGGGATCAGCATGGGGCAGACTTATGTACCTAAGGCCAAACTAAGAGAAGGCCGTTTTTACGTAACGGTAGAGCAATACAAGCACTATCACAGAGATGGTTTTCTTATTGTTGAAGGACTGTTGGATCCGAAAGAAATAGAACAATACGCTGCGTGGGCAGAGAGACTGCGGATTGAAAATGAGGGGAAACGTGAAAAGGCATCTAGAGAAGATAATGACCCTCTCAAATCGGAGTTTGCGGAGAAAACAAGGGTTCATATGATCTCCCGGGTCCATCCGGAAGGAGAGCAGCTGATGCTTCATCCCCGGATTTTGGATGTGCTTGAGGCGCTTATCGGGCCCGATGTCTATGCTCTGCAATCGATGATGTTCTTTAACCCGCCTGGAAAAGGGGGGCAAGGTTGGCATCAGGATGCTTATTACATCAAGACCCATCCCGACACATTAATCGGAGCCTGGATTGCCCTGGAGGATGCCGATGAAGAGAATGGGTGTTTGTGGGTCGTTCCCGGTTCCAATCACGAACCGATCTACCCACCGCCAGGGGATAATGGAGGCAGTGTTCATGCTAAAGAAGCATTCACCGATCTCCATTCCGTGGAGAATGTCAGTCACCTCGACGATGAGGTCAACACGTTATCCAAAGTGGTGTCCAATTATCCGGCCCCCATTCCAGTGCGAATGAAGCCTGGAGATGTGCTGTTCTTTGATTCCCATTTATTCCATCGTTCATATCGGAACCGAACGAAGGACCGTTATCGCCGCTCCTATGTGTGCCATTATTGTAACGCTCGGTCGTTCGTTCCGTGGGACCATGACGGTTATGAAGGCGAAAGCGGGAATTACCGCCAGATTTTGGCCCGCGGCCGGACGCATCTTGCCTATGCGGAACCGATATTTGATACCCCGGTAGATATTACGCAGCACGATGAGATACCCGAATCATCCAGCGTGACGTTGATGGGCATGGATGACGGCATGATGCTGCCGGTCGTACAGGTGAAAAAAGAACAGGACTAGAGGTGAAAATTGCATAAGAGGAAGAGTCCCTGAGTTCAATGATTGAACGGAGGGACTCATTATTTTGCAAACAGAAACGGACTAGTGTTCGACAATACGCTAGTCCGTTTCTGCCTGCATCGAGTCACAAAACGCGTTGATTATTTGCCTCGAAAACACCGTACACTACGCGAGGGTGGATTACTTTTCTGACAGTAATGAGAAGTGAAAAAAGAATTATTGCCTACCATCAGCCCTTCCTCTATATTCACTCGGAGTTAGTCCTACGTATTTTTTGAATTGCCGCATAAAATGTACATCGTTCTCATAACCGCATATTCCAGAAATATGGCTGATCACATACGATGTGTTCTTCAGTAAATAGGAGGCGTATCCTAGTCTGTTAAGGATGATATCGTTGATTACCGATATGCCAAAGATTTGTTTGTATATATGCTGGAAATAAGACCGACTCATATTCATCTTGTCCGCCAAAAACTCGACAGTATACCAAGTCGAAGGAGAACTGAAAACTTCATTTCTCAGGTTCAGGAACTGATCGTAGTATTTACTAATCTGATGGTGTGGCTCCAAATGATTTCGAATATCGCTAAGCTTCATGAACAGGCAGCAAATGGTATAATCGATGATCTCATTTCGGAAGGTTCCGTTCTGCAGATTCTCCCAATGAATGTCATTCACCTTTCTGGAAATATAGAAGGGGTCGTATGCTTTGATTAAGGTATCTAGAGGGAGATTCAGCCGATCAAAAAAAGCATCTGCGTCCTCCATATCAAAGTGAAACCAGTCATGGACCAGAGGTTGTTCAGCATGCTGGTAGAAATACGGGCTGTTTTTGTTAAAAATAATAAAGGTATTAGGTTCAACCAATACAGCCTGCGAATGAATCTTAAGCTCCATTTTGCTCCGGAAGAATAAAAAGACATAATCTCCGGAGCCGTCCGGGCGGTCAACAGTAAAACCTTCCGGATGGATCACGTTATATCCGCATCGGTTTAGATGTATCAATGATTTCCACTCCTATAAAGGATATTAGATCAGTCATTGGATAGGATAAATCATTTTCTTTCTCTATACAAGATAGTAATCTGTGATAGGAAATACAGATTATACTTCAGTCATTAGAGAGAGGATAGGTGCTAAGATGCCCACAGCAGCTACGAAATTTTATATAAAAAACTATCCGAGACCCCAATTTGTACGGAGCCAGTGGCTGGATCTGAACGGAGCGTGGGATTTCTGTTTCGATGATGAGAAAGCTGGCGTTGCAGAACGCTTTATGGACCATTTTCCGGCAGCACAAAAAATAAACGTTCCCTTTACCTATGAAACCCAGGCGAGCGGGATTGGAGAGGAGACATTCCATGCGCAGATTTGGTATCGCAGAAAACTGACACTTTCGCCAGAGGCGGAAGGGAAACAAACGATCCTGCATTTCGAAGGCGTGGATTATAAAGCCACCTGTTGGGTGAACGGAGGTTTTGCGGGGGAGCATGAAGGGGCGTACGCTCGGTTTTCTTTTGATATTACTGACCTCCTCAAGCAAGACGCCGAAATTGAAATTGTGCTGAAAGTGGAAGACAGCGATAGCTGTCTGCAGCCTCGGGGCAAGCAGCGCTGGGCCGGACGGAATCATGATTCTTTTTATGTGCAGACGACAGGCATTTGGAAAAGCGTCTGGCTCGAACATGTCCATGACACCCGCTTGGATACAGTAAAAATGACACCGGACATTGACCGCCAAATGATTCGGTTCGACTTCCGGTTTAACGGGACGAAAAACAATAAAAATCTCCGGCTGGAGACAGAAATTACATTTAAGGGTGAAACGGTAAGAAAGCTGAGCCTTTCGGTGGACAGAGCCTGGCTGACGGCGGAAACAAGCATGATGAGCGGCATCAACGGGCCATGGCTGCAGAACATGTGGTCTCCGGGCAATCCCAATCTGTTTGATGTGGAGTTTGTGCTGTATGAAGGAGAACGGGAGACCGACCGGGTGGGCTCATATTTCGGCATGCGCAAAATCTCGATCCGAGACGGACAAATTCTTCTGAACAACATTCCCCTTTACCAACGATTGATTCTGGATCAGGGATACTGGAACGAAAGTCATCTGACGCCTCCGTCCGAAGAAGCGCTGATCGAAGATATCGAGGCAATCGCCGAAATGGGCTACAACGGTTTGCGCAAGCATATGAAAATTGAGGACGCTCGTTTCCTATACTGGTGTGATGTCAAAGGTTTGTTGGTCTGGTCCGAAATGGCGGCTGCTTTTGAATATAACGATGAGGCCGTGGAACGTTTTACCAAGGAATGGATTGAGGTTGTGCAGCAGCAGTATAATCATCCCTGCATTATTACCTGGGTGCCATTTAACGAATCCTGGGGCATTCAGAATATTATCCATGACGACCGGCAGCAAAAATTTACGGAAGGTATTTATTATTTGACCAAATCTATTGATCCTTACCGCCCAGTCATCACTAATGATGGATGGGAGCACACCGTTTCTGATATTTTGACTCTTCATGATTATGTGGAGCGGGGGGAAGATTTGTACGAAACCTACAAGGATAAAGACTCGATTACGGGTAGCAGCGGTACGTACAACGAGTGGAAATTTGCGTTCGCCCAAGGCTACAGTTATAAAGACCAACCGATTATCATCAGCGAGTTTGGCGGGATTGCTTTCAAGAGCGAGCATGGCTGGGGTTACGGCAATCAGGTGGATAATGAGGAAGCTTTCCTGGAGCGATTCGGCAGCATAACCGGAGCGATTAAAGCAATTCCGTTTATCTCCGGTTACTGTTATACGCAGATTACGGACGTGCAGCATGAGGTTAACGGTCTGCTCACAGAAGACCGAAAACCGAAAGTGGCGCTGGAAAAGATCCGGGAGATTAATTTGGGGTAGAGAAGCAAGGAAGAAAAAAGAGAACTTAAAGGATAAAGGAAAGACAAGGCTAAAGATATTGTAGGGTAATTGATATGGTTTATCAATTACCCATGTAGCTTACAATGGAAACTCTGAGCACCTTGCGCCAGGAGCCAGGCAAGACTCAATTTGGCGGGAGTGCAGCCTGTTTGATAAGCTATTTTCTCGATCATGAGAGACGATCTCAACATTCTTGGCGAGTTGGGTTTTATATATTATTCAATGATCATCGTAACGACCACTATGATGAGTACAAATTGATATACTCTATAAAACAGAATATCCGGAATTTTCTGAGCACATCTTCTCCCCAATGGTACGCCTATTCGTCCTCCAATCGAAAATCCGATCAATGCAGGTAAATAGATGAATCCGATGGTCAAAATTGATATTTCCTTTCTTCGCATGATTATAAGTGGAGTTGGCTGAATTTATAACCATGACTGCAAGCGATGTTCCCACTGCGGTATGCATTACATATTCTGCAGGTACGACAGAGGGCAGAAAAACATACAGGATAGGAACGACGACGAAACCTCCGCCAAGACCGAAAAGACTGGAAAGTACGCCAATAAAAACACCGATCACAGTAAACCAAACCATCGTCCCGTTCCCCTTACAACTGATTTTTGATTACAGCTCAATGATAGGGGAGACGATTATATAAATAAAATTAATATTAGTAATATATTATATAAATAAGAGTAATGGATATTCCGAACAAGGATACAGATTTTCCTCAGGTCATTTTCCTAAACAACAATTGGGGTGCAGTTCAGCTGCCGTTTTCTGAACTAAAGAACACCCTTTGTTCTGTTAACGAGCGGCGCCAGAGGACATAGCAAATGATTTTGGAGGTCTTTATGAGAGAAGCGAAGGTTCTAACAAAAGCAAAGGATAAGGCAAGAGAAATTAAACGAAATGTTTTTGTTTTGTTCCTGGCCTATAAAGATCCAAGAGTACCGTGGTACGCAAAGTTGTTTGCGGTGTTAGTGGTTGCCTATGCTTTCAGTCCGATCGATTTGATACCGGATTTCATTCCCGTTTTAGGTTATCTTGATGATTTGATCATCGTGCCTTTAGGAATTACGATCGCTCTTAAAATGATTCCACAATCGGTGATTGAACAATGTAGAGCTAAAGCGGAGGAGATCAGAAAGCAGGGAAAACCGAAAAACTGGGTGACTGGAGAAGCAATTAGAGGAATCTGTACATGGAGAATTGGTTTTATTGGACGCGGGACATTATTTATATCGTTCTCATCCAAAAGAAATCTCGGACAAAATAATGACGTTTACGGACGGGATAAAATAATTAGAATCCTTCATGTGGTTCGATTGCGTTACCAAAAATAAACTGGAACGAGTTGAATGAAGAGGAGCAGACTGCGCCAGCAGCTGCTCCCTTTTCAAATGAAGAAACGGGCAGGAAGAGGTAATAAATGAATATATCTATAATCGGCATATCCTCGTTGTCTTCTATTCAAATATGATGTTTATGTATTACGGTTAGAAATCGATCGTAGCCCGTACATAAGTCTCTCTATGAATACATAACTAGGAGTGAAAGAAATGAACATAAGAACATTGCGTTCAGACCATATTTATCAAAAAGTTGCCCAAGCTTCGCCCGAGGAAAAGCTTGAATTATTCAGAAATGAAATGATGGCTCCCTTTATGAAACAATGGCATATTCAACAGATCCCTTTTCGAGCGGAAGAGGCTAACGGTTTTGATGTAATTACGTTTAATAGCATAATGCATCGATCTCCTGATCAGATTACCCCGCAGGTATCACATGAGGTAGAGTTGATTTCTTCAGATTCTTTTTGGTTAGAGTGTGAGCATGCCGTAAGGAAAAGCCTCCAACTATTTATGGAACATGAAATAAACCTCCCTGTTTCTGAATATTTGTTTACTATTCAACTTGGGAATCCGGAAAGCCGTGCCTTAACCATAAACGAAGGTTATAGCGGTTTTGGGGGCATTCCCGGGTATATCTGGGGTACAATCTTGCCAAATGCCTACACGATTCCTCGAATGAAGGCTGCGCTCGCGCACGAATGCAACCATAATGTGCGATATCAATTTATTCAGTGGGATCACACCGTTCATTTGGGCGAGCTCATTGTAAGTGAAGGATTAGCCGAAAATTACGCTACGTTCATGTTTGGAGAAGAATTGCTCGGCCCTTGGGTAACGAAAACAGACGCAGAAACACTGAACAGGCGCATAAAGCCAGTGCTTAAAGAGCAATTGCATTTAACGGGTTTTGATAATATTGCTCCGTATCTTTATGGTGACGAGATCGCCAAACTACATAACTCTAAACCGGTCAACATGCCATATAGTGCCGGATACGCGTGCGGATATTATCTAATCCAATATTATTTAAGGAAAACAGGTAGAACGATTTTCGAGGCCACCATAACGCCTGCTTCTGAAATATTAGACGAAGTAAAAGAATTTTGGAATGAAGACACGGTGATTAGCTGTTAAGATCACGTCCAAATAACAGATACCATTTGGAACTTACATTGCTCACGTTTATGAAATTTCGGGCAGAGGAACTGCGACATGCTCCCATTAAAAGCCGCTATTTTGAACTTATCCCCTTTAAGTAGTCAGTGTGTAAAAAGCGCATTAAAGTCTACTTGGAGGGGATTTTTTTCATGGGCGAAATACGAAAGACATATGACATCGAATTCAAGCGCAAGGCTGTTGCGATGTTCCTGGAGGAAGGTCTTGGCTACAAGACGGTAGCCAAGACCTTGGGCATCGATGATAGGATGGTTCAAAGATGGGTAGCTCACAACGAGCGGGAAGGAATTGAGGGGCTCAAGGAAAAAAGAGGCACCTCGACGGGTTCGAAGAACGGGAGACCGAAGAAGGCCAAAACCTTGGAGGAAGAAGTCCTGCGGCTGAGAGCGGAAAATGCCTTGCTAAAAAAGCTATGGGAACTGCAAAGGGGGCAAGAGCAAAGCGACGTCAAACCTACCAAGCCATCGAAACGCTAACCAGCAACTACCCCGTGGCCTTGTCTATGTGAACTGGCAGGTATCGCTCGAAGTAGTTACTACAAATGGGCAGCCAGAAAGAATAATCCAACGCCCAAACAGATCGAAGAGCAGGCTCTGAAAGAGAAAATTCTAGAGTGCCATACCCAGTTAAAGGGCATTTACGGATACCCACGGGTTCGTGTCTGGCTAAAGAAAACCTTTGGTTTGAACGTCAACCACAAGCGTGTGTACCGACTGATGAAAGAACTGGGGATTCGTGCGCGCATTAGGCGGAGGAAGCCATACTTCGGCCGATGGGAAGCAGGGATTACCTCAACCCATGTGCTAAATCGGGATTTCAACGCCACGGCACCTAATACGAAATGGGTCACCGATGTGACCTATCTGCCAATCGGCTCTCGCTTTCTGTACCTGTCGGTTATTTTTGACCTGTACAACAACGAGGTGGTTGCCTTTCGGATCGGACGCCACAACAATTTAAAGCTTGTGCTGGAGACCGTACAAGCAGCTGTACATCAACGCAAAGTAACCAACCTACTGCTCCATAGCGACCAAGGCTTCCAGTATACCCACAAAGAGTACCATGCCTTTTTGAAGCGTAAGAAAATGAAAGTGAGTATGTCGCGTAAGGGAAACTGTTGGGATAACGCCTGTATCGAGAGCTTCTTTGGACACCTGAAGTCGGAATGTTTTCGACTCGCCACGTTCTCGACCGAGGAAGAGCTTATTATGGCAATTGAACAATATATCCATTTTTACAACCACGAACGTTTTCAACAAAAACTAAGCAACCTTAGTCCGGTTGAGTACCGAACTAAGGTTGCTTAAGGCTGCTTTTTAAGGCTGTCTACTTGACAGGGTTAAGTTCATTTTAGCGGCTTTTTTGCTTTGACAGTACAAGTTGGTGTCCAGAGTCGCCGGTAAAGGCGACTTTGTTCTGCTTGTGATTATCTATTTTCGTTGAGGTTGTTAGTCAACGACCGTTTACAAGGAGAACTTTTCTTTACTTCTCAACACGCCAATCAACTTTTTTCAAGATCAATATGATGGAGATCAGCGAGAATAACAAGAGAACAAGCGTGTTCCAGGCGACAGAGCCGGACCAGCCCGATATCAATACCTCCCGCATGGCCTCGGCGGCGTAAGTGGTTGGGAAGATATAAGAGAACCATTGCAAGATCTTGGGCAATTGATCCATATCCACCATGACAGGCGTCAAAAACGAGATGAACATCATCAACGCCTGGACCAGCATGTTGGTCAATTGATGGCTAGGTGACCAGAAGCCGATCAGTACACCCGCACCAACCACGCTAAAGACGGTGAGCAGCAATACAGGGACAAGTCCCCAGCTGTAGTGGAATTGAATGCCATAAGCAAGTTGACCAATCAAGGCCAGGATAATAAAAGACGGTACGCTCATAATCAATCCACGCAGCAAATTGGCGAAGATGAAGTTTACCTTGGCTATCGGCAGAGACGAATAGTACGTGAAATGGCCTTGATGCTTCTGCCAAGATATCTCCTGAGCCATGGAATTGAGTCCCATGACAATTAAGCCGAAAAGCATGTTCCCCGTAATAATACGTGTCATGACAGCCGGCGTGGGGTCAACCGTAAAGAATTTGAGAAACAACAGCGTTGTTAACGGGAACATGCATGCCATGATGAAAATCCAAACCCATGCCTCACGAATGATTGTAAATTGAATGCGGGCTAAGATCAGCCATTCTGTGATTCTGCGCTGGATTATGCTCTGCTGCTCGTGCCCTTGGAGAAAGACCGCTTCCTGCAGTTGCAAGTCATGGCTTTGCATGGATGGTTTTATCTTTTCCATGTTCAGACCACCTCCGCTTTGGCAGGTTTATCCTGATCGTCATCAATATGAAAATAGACATCTTCAAGATTCGGAGGGACCAACGAATATTCTTCAATTGGTAATTGCTGCTCAGTCAGGCAGTCGATCGCGTAGCTGGCGTTTTGCTTCTCAATCAGTGTCCGGATTCGGTTTTCTCCCGTTTTCGTCCACTGTCCCAGAGCGCTTAAGCTTCGGCAAACATTATCGCTCTCGCCAAAGGAAGTCGTAATTTCCAGCTTCATCCGCTGATCGACCCTTTGTTTTAAGACACCGACATGATCGATGGCCAATAGCTTGCCGTGGTTTACGACAGCAACTCTATCCACGACCTGTTCGGCCTCCAGCACGTTGTGCGTTACCAAGATTACGGTTACTCCTTGGCGATTGCGTTCCTGAATCAGATCCCATACGAGCCTTCTCTTTTTAGGATCTAGTTCATTGGTCGGTTCATCCAGGATCATGACGGGGGAAAAACCGATCAAGCAAGTACCGATCCCGATTAAACGCTTTTGTCCGCCGGAAACGTTTTTCAACAGCTTATGACGGAGGTCTAGCATACCAAAGCGTTCCAACAATTCTTCTGTTTGCTTTAAGGCGGATTCCTTCGTCAACCCACGCAATCTTCCTGTAAAATACAAAGCTTCCCACGTTCTTAAACTGGTCAGGGCGTGAGGCTCTTGTGAGTAGTAGGCGACCTCCTGGGCAACTCGCTTTGTTTGTGTCTGCACACTGGTTCCTTTATAGCGTACCGAACCTGAGGTGGGAGCAAGGTGGCCTACCATCTGTTTGATTAGCGTAGATTTCCCCGCTCCATTCGGACCGAGCAAACCGAGAATTTCCCCTTGTTGAACGTCGAAGCTTATGTTTTGATTGGCGACAACCTTTCCTTTTTTGTATGTTTTATTCACATGCTCTAATTGATAAATCAGCTTCATCATGCTTGCCCCTTTCAGTTTGAACTAGGTTTTTGCTGTTGCGTGTTTAAATGGAAAAGAGAGTATGTATTCATTGGCTGTTTAACGGTACATCAACAGGCGTTAATATAACGATAACTTATTACGAAGAGAAGAAGTGAGGGACGGCAGAATGGTTTTCGTCTCCGTCTTAGGACGGAGACGGCATGCCGAGGTCCAGTGCTTCTCCATGACCCATGCGCCTCAAAATCTCGACTAGGGATGTTCGGTTTGCTGTCCGATGTGCTGAAAGAGTGGATAACGAGGCTTTTCCGGCGCGTGTGCTGCTGCCCGGAGGGACGGTAGATGCAATGCGGAAAAACTGGCCCAGGACGATTTTGGCAACTTATATTTCAAACACAGCAGCGAGCTGATGAAGTATAGCGATCCGAATCTGGTCGTGCAGCTAGACAAAGCACAGCTTGAGGCTGACTCGCTCCAGCTTCACCCGGGAGATGAAGTCGGTTATTCCTACAAAGTATTCCTTGAAAAAGGAAGAACGACTAAGGAGTTATCCGGCGCAGTCTTTGAGTATTTGGGCAGCCGTCCGGATCAAGCGGAGATCGAACTGAAAGGAAAGATTATCGCCAATAAAATCAAAGTGAAAGAACCGGCCCTTTTAAACCTGTATGATATAGCAATATGAGATGATCACTTGGCCGATTAGATGATTATCTCGTCATCACGAGCTAGCTGCCGGCAACGATCGAATGGGAGTTATGAAAGAAACTCCGAAAACCCACTACATTCAAGGGTTTTCGGAGTTCTTTTTTAGAGTCAACCCAGTACAGGGGTGGTCTTCATTTCATAGATTTTTTGGAGCGTACGGACATGCTTCGTCTTTTCGTCACCGTCCTCTGTGTGGAGATACCACTCCACAAGCCTGTATCCGAAGCTGAGAAGGATCAGCTCGTAGACGCAATGATTGGCGATAGGGGGGACATCCGCATATTCCGAAAAGCCTTGGTAATACGCGGGGACACATCGCTGGTAGTTTTCGACCATGTGATCGATATCCGCTTCATCCGCAATCAGGCTTGCGAGGTCCTCGCCCAGGTAGCCCCATCCGGATGTATCCCAGTCAATGAGTGCGATTTTTCCATCGGCATAGATCAGGTTGGTCACCCAGAAGTCCCGGTGGCAAAGCACGAGGGGCAATTTTTCGATGCGGTCGAGAATCTCGTCTGCATGTTCATCGATGTCAATGAGCATTTGCCGAACGTGCTGCGGGAATTCGCAGTTCTCCGAGCGTATATAATCGTAGACGACCGGCCAAGACCGGTAATGGAGATACGTATTCTTCATGAGATCCGCATGGCTCAGGTTGGTCAGGCTTTGCAGCACAGCGGGCTGCTCCGCATACAACTTGCCTTGATAGCGCCCTAACTCCAGCGCGGCCTGTTCATACATGTCATCGGTCAAATCTAATCCGGTTACGCCATCGATATATTCCAGCCACAGCTGGAATTCATTTTCTTCGGCATTGATCTCGGCGTGATAACATGTCGGCCAGCGGAAGGCATCCGAGAACGTCGCTCCCAAGTCAGACGCATAAAGATCATATTCCCTGCGCCATGAACCCGGATCGCTGTAACGCTCCCATTTCTGCTGGATTTTGAGCACGATACGGTACGGCAATTTTACGCCATCCGCGGTATTGGCAATCCCCGTTACCAGGTACACATTTCCCACGGTTCCGCCCTGTAACGGCTTGGTTTGGCAGTCGGCCGAGATGATATCCTTCTTGAACTGTCGGCTCAAGGCATTGATCAGCGTTTCGAAATGAATATTCATATTTTCCATCCTCCGTTTTTTTTTCGTTTGTTTGCTCCACATGGCGTTCGTTTTGTTTTGTGCTCTCTTGTCGATGAGGTAGCTGGTTTTATCCTGGACATACTTGTTCTCATGCTGCTGGGCCACGTCATGCTCCCACCGTTCACGCGGCAATGAACCGTTGCCGGGCAATAAGCCGCCTTGCATTGCTTCTATTTGTGTGTAGCCATAAGTTTTTAAATCCATCATGTTTTTTTTGTTAGCTCCTTTAATGTTGTTTTTGGACGCAAAAATGCCACGGACAAGCAGCCTCAAAAAGAAGCTGCTGTCGCGCGGCATCAGAACGCAAAAAAGATACGACCTTCATCGTATCTCGCAAACAGCAATATTCACGAAAGGTTACTTTGAATGGCACACCAAATAATACGGGCGTTGCCCCGCTTTATTCCCGTATGCCTGCTATTCAGTTTTAAGACCAAACCACCATATAAGTAGTCGCCATTAAAACACATCTCCCTTCGTGATAGGAACTTGCTTATCGCTAAGCTGTCTATAAAATAACCTATTTTGGAAAAATAATCAATGACACGAATTATGTTCTTTACTTAAGAGAGGATCGAGGCGTATAATCCGTTAAGACATCGGAGCTAGAAGAGGAGAAATCATAATGAACAATGGGTTGGTTAACGCTATTATCGCGTATATCATGTGGGGGGTTCTCCCGCTTTATTGGAAGTTGTTTGACAATGTGCCGGCAGGCGAAATTCTGTCGCATCGGGTTGTCTGGTCGTTCGTCTTCATGGGTATTCTCGTTGCCGTCCAGCGACGCTGGGGTGACATGAAGCGGGTTGCGGCTAGCCGATCGCTCCTGCTGTCGCTTGCCGCCAGCGGACTGCTGATCGCCGCGAATTGGCTCATCTTCATCTGGGCGGTCAACAACGGCCATGTTGTCGAGACGAGTCTCGGCTATTATTTGAATCCGTTGCTGAACGTACTGTTAGCGGTCGTCTTCCTTCGTGAAAAGCCTAACCGCGGCCAATGGCTCGGGATTGCCATTGCTGGCGCGGCGGTGCTCATCATCGCCATCGACTACGGGCGGTTCCCGTGGGTCGCGATCTCGTTGGCCGTGTCGTTTGGCTTGTACGGCCTCGCGAAGAAAAAGATCGTGCAGGACGCTTCTGTAGGCTTGTTGTCGGAGACGGCTGTAATCCTGCCCGTCGCCCTCGGTTACTGGATCTATTTGGCCGCCGTGGGCAAGACGACGGCATGGACGCTGCCTGCGCCGGTGTTCGTCGAGCTGCTTCTTTCCGGCGTGGTAACGGCGCTGCCGCTGCTCTTCTTTGCGCGGGCGGCCGCCCGAATGGCGCTATCCACGCTCGGCTTCGTACAATACATCGGGCCGACGATCATGCTGTTACTGAGCGTATTCGTGTTCAAGGAATCGGTCTCGCCGGTTCTGCTTATCGGCTTCGCGCTTATCTGGACAGCGCTCGTTGTATACGCTGTGGCATCGGTTCGCAGCACGAAACTCGCGAAGGCGAGCTGACGCTAAGGGCGCCGAGGTACAGACATAAACGGCCATTTCCGTCCGATAGGGGCGGAGATGGCCGTTTTCCGTTACATATTCCGTTTCTCTGAAGTTGCTGACGTCAACGCCGATGACAATGACAACGTCAAGGATTCGAGAGATGGTGGGAAGAGATAACAGTTATATCAAACGTTAACGACGAAGGGTTTTGGCAATGAATCCAACGATGAATCCCCAAATGGCATTTATAGCGAAGACACTTACGAGTGCAAACGGGTTAGTTAATGGACCTTGTAATTTTCCATCAAGAAGTGGAGAGACTAAGCCGCTGAGGATGACGGCATATAAGGCATAACTCATACCCGCAAAAATAAGAATGACCATCGGAAAAGCGGGTTTCTTAATTAAAACGATAACGAGCCAAGCTAAGGAAATAAGAATCGTCATGAGCATGCTGCCAAATTGTTGTCCGATCAGATCCATGATCCCCGTCATTTTCATTATGGGTCTCACTAAAGCTAATGCGCCAAGTCCAAGAATAAACAACAAATTTTCTTTCACGATACCGATCGTTTTCATTATTAACAATTCCTTTCTGGTGTGTTTGAACGATGTGAGGACCAAAATTCTTGATTTTCTTGAAAGCGGATGGGTCGGCCTAATGTTCGTTTTCTGAATTTCTAATTCGTAGCGTTCTTGATTACCGTTATAAAATAACAAATTCATGTTGTGAACTTATGACAATGCATTGCGTTTTACGTGAAATTTACGATGAGCCGCCCTCAGGAAGAGGAGGTGATTTGGAGTAGAAGCAATTAACACACGGAGAACCATACGAAGGTCAGCCATTAAGGGGATATTAGTAGAATTAAAAAAAGACAACCAAGATAATGAGGTTGTCTGTACATAGGATAAACATTGTACATGCGATGGAAGTAATGATACGTATCCCGGCGCATATTTTCAGTATGTTTATATATAAATGAAAAGAAAATGGTACGGATCTCTAAAAGCCGCCGTCATGGGTGGAGGAGCTACTCTTTGACTGAACCCAGCGTAATCCCGTGAATGAAGAAGCGCTGGAGGAACGGATAGACGATGAGGACAGGCAGCATCGCAATGAAGATCTTGGCAGCATCGAGTGTCCGGTTGGATAACTCAGACAAGCGACGATACTGGTCCTCGGACATCGTCGAGGGATCGACCGAGACGACAAGCTGCTGGATATACGTTTGGAGTGGATAGAATTGCTCACGGGACATGAAGATCAGACCGTACAAGAATTCATTCCAGTGATACACGATACTGAACAACGAGACGGTCGCCAGCACTGGCACGGCCAGCGGGATGTAGATCTTGAACAGGATGTACCATGGTCCCGCGCCGTCGACAAGGGCAGCTTCATCCAGCTCCTTGGGCAGGTTGCGAAAGAAGTTCATCGTGAGGATGACGTTGAAGACAAGTGTCTGCGCGCCGCCGACCAGGACAAGTGCCCAGATGCTGTTCAGCATGTTGAGCTCTTTGACTGTCAGATACAGCGGGATCAGCCCCCCGTTGAACAACATCGTGAAAATGAGAATCCACATGAATACATTGCGCCCCTTGAACTCTTTCGCAGTCCGCGAGAGCGGGTAAGACATGAGCACAACCATGATAAAATTGAGCATAACTCCCAGCAGCACTCGCTGGGTCGAGGTCCAGAAGGACCGGAAGAACTGTTGATCATTGAGAATCTGGGCATATGCGTTGAGATTGAAATCGACCGGCCATAGCCAGACCTTACCGGCCGCAGCGGCAGAGTTGGAGCTAAGCGAAAGGGAGAGGGTGTACCAGATCGGCAGGATGCATGACAAAGTAATGCCTATCAGGACAACAATCAGTATAATATCCGTCACACGGTTGCCGAACGTCCGGTCTCTGACCACGGTCAGCACCTCCTACTCTAGTTGGAATGGGATGGGTTTATATCTGCAACAGGATGAATCCTTAGAATATGCGATAGTTAACAAAACGGTAAGCCAGATAATACGAGACGGATATCAGCAGGAAGCCCACAACGGACTTCAGCAGGCCGACTGCGGTCGCAAGTTCATATTGCAGGTTGAGCAAACCTGTACGATAGACCCAGGTGTCAATAATATCACCAGTAGAATAGACAAGAGGGTTGTACAGATTGAAGATCTGGTCAAAGCCCGCGTTAAGCACATTACCCAAGCTGAGAACCGTAAGCAATACGGCTGTCGTGCGGATCCCGGGCAGCGTGATGTGCCAGAGACTTCTCCAGCGTCCTGCGCCATCGATGTTGGCAGCTTCGTACAGTGCGGGGTTGATCCCGGTAAGCGCGGCAAGATAGATAATAGTGCCAAAACCGAATTCCTTCCAGACGTCACTGCCGACAACGAGGAACGGAAACAGCTGGGAATCGGCAAAGAACAGCTTGGGCTGGAATCCGAACAAGGCAGTCAGTTGATTGACGGGTCCGTTATAGGAGAACAGATCAAGTACAATGCCCCCCAGAATAACCCAAGACAAAAAGTGGGGCAGATAGACGATGGTCTGAATCCAGCGTCTGAGAATCATCAGACGCAGCTCATTGAGCATGAGTGCAAACAACAGAGGCGCAATCAGATTGGCGACAATCTTCATGGACGCGATCACAAGCGTATTGCTGAAGACTTCCTGCGTATCCTTCAGCAATAACATATACTTGAAGTGCTCAAGCCCTGCCCAATCCGAGCCCAGGATACCTTTGCCTGGATTAAAATATTGGAACGAAATGATGATGCCGAACATCGGTACGATGCTGAAGACGAACAGCCATAGAAATCCCGGGATCAGCATCAGATAATAATGTTTGGCGAAGCCTTTCATACGCATGACAGCACTCCCTTCCCCGAATCCTGCATCGAGTGTTCCAGAGCTCCTGACGGGTGCCGGGAGCTCTGGCTATGTGGTTCGTAGTATGACCATAAGATCACTGCGCAAGCGCGTCCTTGACCTCCTGGGTAATCTGGTCGCCGCCTTGACGTTTCCAGTTCTCGACGAAGGAGTCGAAAGTCTCCAGTGGAGCCGCACCCATGATGATGCGCAGGAAAGTCTCGTCCTCTAACTTGCGCAGATTCACCCAACGGCTCTCCATTAACGGCGTCTGTTCATACAGAAGACTGGGCACCTCCTCAAACTCGGTATCAACCAGCGGCCTGCCGCCCACCATGATAGAGTACGCCCGAGTCCATGCTCCCCAGTTCGCTTCAGGGTTCCATGTTGAAAGATCCATAGAATCGTAAGGCTCGTTTTTGATCGTCTTGATGCTTGCGATGTCCGAAGGCAGCAGTTTGTAGGCCTTGTCATTTGCAAAATCCTCGGCGGTTTTATTGCCTGCCAGCACATCACGGAGGGCTTTGACTGTAAATTCAATTTCGTCGGATGGTGCGTATACCACGCGGAGCGGGTAGTAACCAGGACCGCCTTTGCTCGGGTCAAAGGTGTTCTCTTGCTCGTTTTTAAACAAATTGTTTAGCAATTTCATAGGAACTTCCGGATGCTCGTAATCTTTCCGAACCACCACAAACTCAGTAGAAGGTGTAGCAGCATGTGGTCTAAATTCGCCATTTTGATTCAAAGGCAGAGCATAAGCCTGCCAATTGGCTTCGGCATCATTTTTTACGGCATTGGTTAGCGGGCCGTAAGCCATCCACCATGGCGCAAAGAACATTCCGGATTTTCCGGCGATAATGGGCTCATCCGCTTTGTTACGAACACCCATCTCTGGATCAATTAGTCCTTTGGAATACAAATCTCTTAAACTAGCTAACGCCTCACGAGTCTCCGGCAGGATTGAGCCGTATACAGGGCTGCCATCCTCGCCCTCGAGCCAGTATCCAGGGAAGGAGTCATGCGCGGAGAAAATTGCGTCAAAACCGTATAAATTGTTCTTCGACTCAAGGAAGTTCGCATACAGCTTGCCGCCACTTTCCGGTCCGGTGATCCCAATCGTATCACGCTGACCGTTACCATCAGGATCTTTTTCGACGAAAGCACGGGCGACTTCCTCAAGTTCTGCCATCGTGGTTGGCGGTTCAAGGTTCAGCTTATCCAGCCAGTCCTGCCGGATCCACAAGAGGTGAATGCCATCTGCATTGGCTTGCACACCCGGAAGGGCCATGATTTTGCCATCGAATGTTACCGCATCCAAGGCAGCACCGTTGGTGTTTTCAATGATTGTCTTTATATCCGGGGATGCATATTGCTCATACACCTCCGTTAAATCGGCAATTTGGTCGGCTTCGACCAATTGGCGCAGCTCAACGGCATTGACGACCATAGCATCCGGCAAATCGTTACTTGCAATGGCGAGACTAATTCTCTGACGAAGATTCTGGCCGGAGGCAGCGAATTGATGATCGACGTCCACATTAAGCGCTTCCTTAATTTGACGAGTGTATTGATTGTTGAGCGGCGTGTCGCCAGGGGGCAATTCATTATCGGTGGGATCGATTTCAATACTGATGCTGATCTGGACAGGTTCTTCGTAGCGGCCAAATGGATCGGCGGGTTCGCTGGACTCCGCGCTTTTCTCCGGTGCAGCCGGCGTGTTATTCGTTGGATTGCTGCAAGCTGCTAGAACGAGAAAACAGGCCAGAAAAAGCGCTAACGTTTTTGACTTGTTTTTCATAATTACACCCCTTCTTTCAGATGAATGGAATAACTATTCGTATGAACCATTTAACTCTAACACAATGAAACCGCCTACATGGATAGAAGGTGGTTTCCAAATGAGGGGGTCATATGTACAAAAATTCACGGCTGTTGCGGGTGGTTGGACATTTCACCCACTAAGGAGAAGACATTTGTCTACCCGTGATTTTTTCATTTGAACGATAACGGCTTTGGCACCTGATTGATTGAAATCTTTGCTCAATAATCCGTTTTTTTTGTGTTATATTCTAGAAGGATTTTTTCGCCTGTTTCTGATTATGCACGTCATAGACCATATGATTCAAAGAAAGGAGGAGCCATTTTCAATGAGATCTAGGGCCCTGAGAAACGATATGGGGAGCCCGAGTTTACAGAAACTTCACTAAGTAATCGATGGGGATGAAACGATGAAACCGGAAAAGGATTGGAAGTCCCGCCTGAAGCGATTGACCTTGAAAAATCGAATTCTTTTACTGTTTGCCGCAGCAACATTGATCCCTTTCATCTGCACCTGCTATCTTTCATACAACACCATTACATCCATTCTGAATACGAAGCTGCAATCCGGCATTCAAAGCAATTTGAAGCAGGTCCGATTGTCGCTTGAGAACACGCTGAACAATCTGAATCACGTTTCCCAACAACTGACCTTTAAGGGGAATGTCGGCAGGCAGCTTGAGAAGTTTTTGATGGCCAAGCAGCCGTACGACCGGAGTTATCTGACGGATGAAATCAAAAACCAGCTGAATCTAATCACGTTCACCAATCCCAATGTCGGATTAACGCTGTATTATTTACGCGACGATCAGGCCACTCTTTTTGAGAATACAGGCATGAAACAGCCATTCGATATCGATGACCTTCCCATCATAGCAGCGTATTATGGCATTACCTATTTTGGACCGCATATCAGTAATGATCGATTCAACAATCAATATGTGCTTTCCGCCTTGCGAAAAGTTGATTTGCCGGAGAGGGAAGATGCCTATGTCTACATTGAGTCCGGTTTCAAGCTGACGCAGAGCATTCTTGATTTGGATGAAGTCAGCAAGCATACCAATCATTTAATTCTGGACAACAACGGAAGAATTTCATACAGCGAGCTTCAAGATGTCTTTCCTGAAAATTCATTTTTTTCGGACGCACTAGCGCCTTCCCTGGTAACAGGTATTACGTCCGACTATTATTGGTATCGACAAGTCAGCAATCAGGGCTGGAGTGTGGTCTCGCTTATTGCGAAATCCGACTACAACCGCGAGAAAAATCGCTGGATGATGCAGATGCTGGGGCTGGCGCTGTTGTTCGCTGTAGTCAGTCTGACGATTGGCTGGCTTCTATGGAAAATGGTGTACCGGCCGCTGTCGCGCTTTAATAAGGAGATCAAATCGATAGCGGGCAGCAATTTTAATGCGGCTGCCACGCAATCGCGCATCCCGGAATTTGAGATGTTGTTAAACCAATTTCAACATATGAAGGTTCAGATCACGCAGCTGTATTCTGAAGTCAAGGCCAAGGAGAAGCGCAGAGCGGATCTGGAGATCGAGAAGCTTCAGTATCAGATTAATCCGCATTTTCTGATGAATACGCTGGATACCGCGCACTGGCTTGCCGTTATGAACGGTCAGGAGGAGATCGACAGGCTAGTCACTTCGTTGAACAAACTGCTTTATTACAATCTCCGCAAAGGCAACAGTGTCGCGACGATCAGGGATGAAATTGACTCGCTGAAGCAATATCTCATTCTCCAGCAGATTCGATACAATTTTCAGTTCGATGTCAATATTCACGTGGACGACGCATTACTTGAAGTGACGGTTCCTAGATTCATTCTGCAGCCGTTGGTTGAAAACTCGCTGTATCACGGATTAGATGATAACGGCAGAATCGAGGTGGTGGTTAGAAAGAATGACAGACTTGAGATCGAAATTCGAGATAATGGCGGGGGGATCTCTGAGGAAAAGATTGAGGCATTGCTTGAGCAGGAACAGACTGAGCGCCATCGAGTGGGAATGGGAATCGGACTGAATTACGTCAAACGAATGTTAGAATTTCATTACGAAGGGAAAGCGAGTCTTACGGTAACAAGCGAGCTTGGCAAAGGTACCCGCATCATCATTTCGATACAAATCAAGGAGGAGGATTTAACGAAATGATCCATGTTCTCATCGTAGACGACGACAAGCTTGTACGTAAGGGACTGATCTCCTTTTTGCCATGGGAATCGTTCGGAATGAAAGTTGTAGGCGAAGCTGCCAACGGGGAGAAGGCGCTCGATTTTCTGAAAGCGAATCGGGTGGATCTGTTAATGACCGATCTGGCCATGCCGGTGATGTCGGGCATCGAATTAATTCGGGTTGTGCGAAAGCAATATCCGAATATCGCGATCGCCGTGCTGACGCTTCATCAGGATTTTGAATACATCCAGGAAGCACTGCGATTGGGTGCCATTGATTACATTGCCAAGGTAGAGCTTGAAAAGGAACAGTTCGAAGAAGTGTTTCAGCGCATTCACTCGCGCATTGTGGAAGTGAAGCAGAAGGGCAAGAATGAGTCGGATTCGATCGTGGCGGCTTGTTCTTGCGATACGGCCTATGCGCTACTGACGTACCCGGATGAGTCATTAACAAGCAAAATGGTAGCGGATTTCGTTTCATTGGGCTGGACAGCTGAATCGGATGGATCTATTCTGATGTGGCTGACGGATCTTGCCAAGGAGTCTCAGTCTCATGGCAATGACGAAGAAAACCCGTTGCCGCCGCTTCCAGACGGAACGCGCAGCACCGGATGGCATATGGTAAGGCTAAGGCATACAGCCGATTTATCTCCATCCGAGCTGCTTCAACGAATACGGGCCTACCGGAGCAGAGATTTTTTCTACGACTGCGACGGCAATGAGCCCTATCCGATGGAGAAGTCCGTCATGGAGCTGCTGTCGGAACATCCTGAACCGGGAGAAGAAGAGACAGCCAAAGTGAAGGAATTACTACACGCCTTCACATGGGTTCATGACGATGAAGCCTTTGATAAGCTTTGTAGTCGATTGAAAAAACTGCGTATCCCCGTCTCCAAGCTAATGCAATGGATCTATGGATGTATGGTTGACTGGAACCGGCTTTATAGAGCGATACAACCTGATGATATCAAGATGCCTGACACATTTACGTGCTGGCGGGAGGTTGCGGACTGGCTGAAACAATTCAGGGAAAATGGGATAACGCTGTCAGGCAGCCTGCAGCTGAGCCCCGAAGTGAGCGGCAGCATTATGACCGCGGTCAAAATCGTGCACGACGAACTTGAGTTGCCGTTATTCGCTATCGATGTCGCGAAGCGGGTCAATCTGAGCCGAAGCTACTTCTATCAATGTTTCAAAGAAATCGTTGGCTATTCCTTCAATGAATATCTGCGCAAGGTACGGATCGATAAGGCGCGGGAATATCTGGAACAGACGGCCAGGCCAATTGTCTGGATTGCTAAGCAAACCGGATACGAGGATGAGAAATATTTCAGCAGAACTTTTCGAGAGCAGACAGGCATGCTGCCGAGCGAATATAGACAGCGGTATAAGGCGAGGTAGGCACTACTTAGACTCCTAAAATACTAAAATTATTTTGTTACAAACCTTAACTGTGATAAAATGAAATTATCAATAAATGGAAGGGATTGATAATATGAACTTATCGATCTTAGCTCTTATTCTTGTTGGGATAATCACTATCTATGCCATTGCATTTACAATGATAATTAAGCTGCTTGGCCGGAAATTTAAAGACAAATCCAATATGTATTTTCTATATGCATTGATTATCTTGGTTATCCAATCATATCTTATAATTAAGGATTTTTTAGGAAACCAGCCTCTAAGTTCAGTCAATACTTTATTCTTCTTCATGGCGTTTATGCTGATTTTCCAAGGAATAAAACGAAGAAAATCAAATATGTAGCAAGATCCATAAGCCACTTGGAAAGGAACCAGGTGGCTTATTGATGTCGTGTACAATTCATCAGCCTTCTAACACATTTTTCACCACATAAAATAATGGAAATTACAGAAATGGGTCGATTCTCTGATACTATATTCACTACTGCATGATTATATCCAGCTTCGGCAGATAATGATTTAAAAACGACCGATCACAATAAATACAGTGAACACAAAGAAGACAATGTTTACGACTATTTCTCGATGCTCTTTTCGTGCAACATGGAATAGGGCGCCGAGAAGAACGATTGTGGCAAGTCCGGCAGCGGCTATGGGCGTCAATATGGGCGCAATATTCAATGCTTGAGGCAGAATGAGTCCGAATGCCCCTACCAATTCGACAACCCCGATAAAGACAACAAACGCTTTGGGAACATCTTTCACCCATCCCCAAGACGCTCTGGCTCCTTCAAACTGAAACGCCTTTAACCACCCTGAGTAGACAAACCCCAGCGCAGAAAGTCCTTGAATAATCCATAATGCGATATTCATGAATGATGATAACCCCCTTATTACTTATTTAAATTCTCTGAGGTTATAATAGTCTAGTAATCGGGTTCAATGAAGTAGGCACTTTATTTAAACATAGTGAATAAAAAGTTACCTAAGGTACAGGGAAGCGGGGAGTTCAATGAAAGAGTATTGTAAATTTGAATCAGCGCTTGATATTTTGGTGGGGAAATGGAAGCCCGTCATTTTGCTTCAACTGATTTCCAACGGAACTATGAGATTCAGCGAGCTTCAAAAATCGATACCGGGTATAAACAAAAAAATGCTTACCCAACAGTTAAGAGAGCTTGAGTATAACGATATTGTACATCGAGAGGTTTATAACCAAATCCCTCCGAAAGTAGAGTATTCAATTTCCGAGTATGGCAAAGGTTTAAGCTCGGTACTAGAGGCATTGAACAATTGGGGTGCAGCCCATACGGAGCATATGATTACACTGTATGGAGTAGATCGTTCAAGGTATGAAACCGAGTCAACCGATTATAAATAAGGCGGGCAAATGGCGGCTACTTCCAGCTCCACCGGAAAAACCGTGTAGTAAGCACAACAGATACAATCGCAATGCCGATCAAATCAGCGTCATCGAAGCCATATTTCGTAATGGGCTCTTCAGTCCACGTCCCCCGCAACAACTGAATGACGTGGTGGGTGTATTTTTGCTAAAGCAGAACGATAGCTGAATAAAAATGAGAAGGCAGCTGGTCAGAGCGATCAGTTGCCTTCTTAAGTGAACGGGATATTTTGGTTTTACATTATATCATTATACTCGATTCATCCTAAATCATGTTAATGCTGCAATTGTCGGAAGACACGATAGCTTCTTTGCGCGCATTCGGAGATGGCAATGGGGTGGAAGCCACTGACATCGGCAAACAACGTATCGTTTAGCGGCGAGATCCAATTCTCTGGAAGCGCCGCTGCTCCAAGCGATGCGCCAAGAATGGAACCGACGGTGGCGCCATTGCAGTCGGTATCCCAGCCACCAAGTACGGCTGTCGTAATGCCTTTCTCGAAATCCCCGCCGGAATGAATGAGCGCAGCCGCGCATAATGCAGCATTATTATTGGTATGAACAGGGTGATAGTGCTTAAATGCTTCCCATATTTTACTCACCAAATCTAATGGGTCTTCCGTTTCCTCAGCAATGTTGACCGCTAATGCGATATCTTCTGCAAGTCGGCTGCGTTTCGGAATTTCACTCAATCCGATCTCAACAATTCGCTTCATGTCACGTTCAACGAATGCGGCGGCAATCATAGCCGAGCAAAACATAGCGCCGTAAATACCATTCTTCACGTGGGAGAAGGAAGCGTCCCGCCAAGCAAGTTCAGCTGCAAGCTGGGGCTGGCCGGCAGCACCGTATGCATAGCCGTCTACACGGATTTGGGCGCCGATCCATTCGCGGTAGGGATTTAAATAAGAACGACCCCAATGGATATGTTTCTCCCAGTCGTCTGGCTGATCGCCGCTAATATGTGAAGTGACCCGAGCGAAATTAAGATAGGACTGCGCTTCAGCCGTGAATACCTGCCCGAATGACAAATGACGATGCCACAGCTTGCCCACGTCCCAAGAGTTGAAATCGAGCCCGCGTTCCTCAAGCATGAGCAGACCGAGAACGGTATATCGAACATCATCGTCCGTTTCCATAAAGCGAATGTTATCCCGGCAGCTGGCCAAGCTGCTCCACCTTGCTATCTCGATACCGTACTCGGCTTCTGCTGTTGATTCGCCCGGTGTATAGTGGCGAATCGGCCATTCCCCTGCGCCTTCGAACCACAACTTCACATTGTGCCAGCCGGGTCTTCCGCCCGAGCCTTGCATGAAGGAAGGAGCTTCGAGGGGTTTTCCGAGCGCACAACCAGCCGAACGGCCGAGCCAGGCACCATGAAATTTATCCTGCCATTTAAGTTCATCCCAGTTTCCGGATAAGAATCTCGGTCCAACCGGACGTTCGGCGCGAATGGCTTCCAATTCCGACGGCTCGATATACTTGAAATCCGCACGTGGTTCAAGAGCCATTAAAGCCTGGTATACGTCCATTAGCTTTGCTTCGTCTGTGCCGGCTGCTTCCAAACGCTCGGACATCCCCTCAACAGTACAGCCTTCTTCTCCTCGCTGTTTGATCTCATCCCGAACTAATTCCCTCAGTCCAATCCATCTCGTCATCAAGGTTTGCCCTCCTGAAATCCATGTAATCAAAATATGCCTTGATTATAACCAGTCATGACGTCAATGGCTTCTCAAATGATGTAAGCATTATTCTCATTATTTGCTCATTCCGTCATCCCTCTAGATTGCCGATAACGGATCGGAGACAGGCCGACTGTCTCTTTAAAAGCGCGATAAAAGGTTGGCAAGCTCTGAAAGCCGCATACGAATGCAATATCGGCAACAGCTTTGTCCGTTCCTGCCAATTCCCGCTTGGCAGCCTGAACACGCAGCAAGGAAACATATTGCGAGAAGCGATAACCGGTCGTTTCCAGAAACGCCCGACTCACTCGCGAGACGCTTAAACCAAGTTCCTCAGCCAATTCCCTTAAGCTAACCGGTTCGTGGAAACGATGCTCGACCAAAGCGGCCAGCGATTGCGCCTGGCGAACAGAATGTACCATATGATGACGCTCATCATCGGTCAGCAAACCGTCGTAATGTCGAAGAAGACGGCCGCACAGCTGAATGAGCGCGCTTTTGGCCATTGCCAGATAACCTGGGGACTTATCCCGCAGTTCTTCCGCTATAGCCAGCACCCAAGGCGTGAGCTGTTTGGCGAGCGGCGAGCCGCCCATAATATGATTGCAAAAATGAGTGGAGCGATAGGAGAATGGCAGCAGAAGACCTGGCTCCTCCGCTAGCAGCAGCGCGGGATCAAAATTAATAAAAAGATAGCGGCTCGGGTCATCGGGGGCAGATTGGGCAATATGCCGTTCATCATTGTTGACCAGAAATAAGTCGCCAGGTTTTGCTGCATATTGTTTGTTGCCAAAGAAAAAGTAGCCTTTGCCTGTTAAACAGAGTCCGATCTCCAGACTTGCGTGCACATGAGGCGGCTGCCGATCAGTTGCAGGGGTCCATTCGAAAGCATTGATAGCAATGGGATGGTCATAGGCAATATGAAGTCTCGTTATGTCCAACGCCTCCAGACAATCATGAATTTATATGCTAAGTATATAGACAAGGGATGCCTTCAACCAGATCCTGTTATTTACTTTCATACATACATTCTGAGGTGTTTCTAAATGAAAAGTAAAAAACGCTGCCGTTGTATAAGCGAATCATGGGGATTATTCACTTTTTGCCTGGTGTCAAGAGGTGTATACGAAAGTAAAGACTAGTATATAGAACAGCGGGGGGCTTCTTTCTATACTGGAATTATGAAAGACTGCAATACAATTTGCAGAAAACTAAACGAAATATACCGGAGGGGTTATATTTGAAGAGCAAAAAGGCACTTGCCATGATCTCCTTGACGCTTGCGTTGGCGGTTTCAGGCTGCGGCTTCAAAACGTCGTCTGAGCCAAGTCCACCTGGAAATTCCAAGGAACCGACCGAAATAGCAGGCACAGGAAACAGCAATGATGTCATTGAGGTTTCAACGGTTTCGCCAAGCGATCCTTACTTGAAATTTGACGAAGGGGAAAGTTTCGACAAAAACTCTGTATATGATGCTTATGAAAAAGATATCGGTGTCAAAATTACAAACAAATGGATTGCCGATATAAGCCAATTTAAGGAAAAGGTGAAAATCGCAATTGCATCCAATGATATTCCGGATTTCATGCTTGTCAATGCTACACAGCTTAAAGAGTTAACCGAAGCGGATATGATTATGGATTTGACAGAGATTTATGATCAGCATGCAACGGAAGAAACGAAAAAGTTTCTGACCATGGACGGCGGCATGCAAATGAAAACAGCGATGATCGACGGGAAAATGATGGGCATTCCGAGCTCATACAATCCATTCAACTATCAGTACTTGTTCGTTCGTACGGACTGGCTGAAAGAACTGAACCTGCCTGAGCCTAAAACGATGGATGATTTCATTAAAATTGCCGAAGCGTTCAAAGCGAAGAATCCTGGCGGTACAAAACAAGCTTACGGTATTGCGGTCAGCAAGAATCCATTTAGCATAGAGACAGGCGTTACCGGTCTGAGAGCGTTCTTGAACGGCTACCATGCTTATGAAAACATCTGGATGGAAGACGGGAACGGCGGTTTGATGAACAGTGATATTCAGCCTGAGATGAAGCAGGCTCTTGCAGCGCTGCAAGACATGTTCAAAAAAGGGTTGATTGATCCTGAGTTTGCCGTTAAAGATACGGAAAAAGCCGCTGAGCTGATCTACGACGGCAGCATCGGCATGGTATTCGGCGCTTCCTGGACACCGGCGCAGCTTGTGCAGGGCGCTGTGAAAGACGGCAAGGTTGTTCAAGAATGGGGAGCGTTCCCGATCCCTTCAATCGATAACAAGCTTACTTTGAATCAAATCGGCCTTGGCGTTGACGAGTACTATGTTATTTCTAAGCAAGCCAAGCATCCTGAAGGCGCAATCCGTTTGCTGAACCAATGGATCATTGTTAACAATCATCCGACAGAAGAGCAGAAGGTATACACCAGAGGTAAAGACCGTGTGGAAAAAGGCAACAATTACTGGCTGCTTAACCCGCTTCGTGTAGGCAAACAGTTTGACAATAACGGAGAAATCCTGCCTAAAGCCATTGAAAACAAAGACGAAAGCATCCTTGAAACAGAAGACCAAAAAACGCGTTATGCGCGCGCTATGCAATACGTTGAAGGCGATACAAGCATGTGGTGGGAATATTTAATCTCCGGTCCTAATGGAGCCTTGTCGTATATTCCGGAAATTCAAAAGAACAAGCAATACCTGCAAAACAAGTTCTACGGAGCACCTACTCCAGCAATGGCAGACCGTCAAGAAATTTTAACGAAGAAACGTGATGAAATATTCATCAAGATCATGATGAACCAAGTATCCGTAGACGAATTCGACAAATTCGTTGAAGAGTGGAAGAAGCTTGGCGGCGATGAAATCACGAAAGAAGTTAACGAGTGGTATAAATCGCTTCAATAGAATCTGTGGCGGAGGGAGGGGGTGATTCTATGCAATCCCTCCTTTTTTTAAGAACAATTAGGTTCTTGAGTAAAAATGCACAGCATGAAAAGTGAATCAGCGAGGTGAAGATATGAATAGTCTGACGCGCATATGGAAGAAGGAATGGCCGCTTCATTTGATGCTGCTACCGGGTTTGGCTTTTATTGTTATTTTTAGTTACATTCCGATGACAGGAATCCTAATGGCTTTTCAAAAATATGTGCCGAACAAAGGCTTGCTCGGCTCCCCGTTTATCGGATGGAGGAACTTCGAATTATTAATGGATTATCCGGATGTCGGCCGTATTTTCTTTAACACGGTATATATCGCTGTTATGAAAATCGTTGCCGGTTTGTTCGTGCCGATCACTATTGCTATTTTGCTTAATGAATTGCGAAGAGAATGGATGAAAAGAACATTCCAAACCCTGGTCTATCTGCCCCATTTCTTATCATGGGTACTGCTGAGCGGTATTTTGGTCGATATTTTGTCTCCTTCCTCCGGCATATTGAACCAGCTGCTTGGATGGTTCGGCATCAAGCCGATTTTCTTTCTTGGCGATAATAACTGGTTTCCTTATGTCATGGTCATCTCCGATGTTTGGAAAGAATTTGGATTTGGCACTATTGTTTATTTGGCAGCGCTAACAGGGATTAACCCTACGTTATATGAAGCCGCTGAAATCGATGGCGCGGGCCGCTGGAAACAAACCCTGCACGTGACGCTGCCGGGCATGATGCCGATCATCGTTCTGATGCTTACGCTTAATATCGGCAATGTGCTGAATGCCGGATTTGATCAAATATTTAATCTGTACAGCGCGCCGGTTTATGAAAGTGCTGATATCATTGATACTTTCGTGTACCGCATGGGGATCCAGCAAGCCCAGTTCGGATTTGCCACAGCTGTCGGCTTATTGAAATCCGCCGTATCTTTTATTTTCATTTCCGTATCCTACGTACTCGCCTACCGACTAGCGAATTACCGTATTTTCTAGTAGTAGAAAAGTCGGTGATTCAGAAAGGAGACAGACCGTGATCATGAAACCGTCATTCGGAAGAAGGGCTTTTCTAGTTTGCAATCTCATCTTTCTTGCGTTTATATCTTTTTTATGCTTAATGCCAATCATTCATATTTTGGCGATTTCCTTTAGCTCGGGCTCGGCGGCGGCAGCCGGCAAAGTTGCGCTGTGGCCTGTAGAATTTACAACGGCGGCTTATGATAACGTGTTCGGCAAGCCTGAATATGTAAGAGCCTTCGGCATTTCAATTCAACGGGTTATTGTAGGGACGGCATTAAGCATGCTGTTAACGATTGTTACGGCTTATCCTTTATCCAAGGACCGCAATACGTTTCGCCTAAGAACCGTTTATGCCTGGATTTTTGTCTTTACGATTTTGTTCAATGGCGGACTTATTCCTACCTATTTAACAATTAAAAGCTTGGGACTTATTGATTCTCTCGGAGCCCTGGTGTTTCCTATGGCGATTAACGTGTTTAACGTCATCCTGCTATTGAACTTTTACCGCAATCTGCCTAGGGAGCTTGAGGATGCTTCACGGATTGACGGAGCCGGGCATTTTGCAACGCTTTGGAAAATATATGTTCCGCTATCGTTGCCCGCACTGGCGACAACGGGGCTGTTCACGATGGTTGGGCATTGGAATAGCTGGTTCGACGGCATGCTTTATATGAATCACCCGGAAAATTATCCGCTGCAAACCTTCTTGCAAACCGTTATTATTAAGATGGATTTCCGATTTCTTAAATCAGAAAATGTGGAACTCATGCTCCAGCTGTCTGACCGTACAAGCAGGGCGGCACAAATCTTCGTAGCGGCTTTCCCGATTCTTATTGTCTATCCATTCTTGCAGCGGTTTTTCATCAAAGGCATTGTAATGGGAAGTGTAAAAGAATAATCAGGAAGGTCGTAGATCTCAGGCACAGGAGAACAAACGATGAAAAGTATATTCTTTTTACAGGATTCCTCTATATTTAGAAAAATAATGGCTGCCTTTTTGGCGGCCTTACTGCCGCTTATGGCGATTACCTGGATGATCAATGAGCAAGGGGCCAATCATATCCGTAGTGAAATCTCCGCTTCGATTTTGAATACGACAAGTTTTTATTTAGATTCCCTCGATCAGGAAGCAGACCGGATCAGCCGTTATTTACCTAACTATGTCATGGACAGGGATTTAATGGAGGTGGCGGCAACAGGTGAACAGATGAGCTCTTATGACCGGTCGCATAAAATATTGGATATTCAGCACCGCCTGGATTTAATGAAAAATTCCAGTCCATTTATTCGCGAGGCGAAAGCGTACATTCCGCTGATCGAGCGCACGGTGCTGAGCAACAGCTTTGAAACCATGCTAAATACGGAAGAATATGAAGCGATGCAGTCAGACAAGAAGCTTTACACGGAGCCCTTTATTTATTGGCAGGACCGGCTGTTTATTACGATGCAGTACCCCGCTGGCAAAAAAGACCCGCTTTATGTGGTAGGCGTTGAGCTCTCAACCGGCAAAATGAAAGAAACATTAGCACTAATCGGCAATAGCAGGGGCGGCCAGACTGTATTGTTTAATCTGGAGCGCGGCTGGGATATCCATAGCGGCTCCGACCTTGAATTGCATGATCTGATGAAGCAGCTGGCTTATGAAAAGCAGGGAGGGGAAGTGGATGGAGGCTATGATACGATCCATTATAAAAATAAGCGGTATCTAACCGTATTCAAGTATTCCAGCCTATGGAATTCATACGTGGTAACGAGCATACCGGAAGAGATGATTCTCGGTTCGCTGCAGGTTTATAAAGCTTTGTTTTGGTGGGCATGCGCGCTTGCTGTTTTTATTTTCTTATTCTTTACTTATTTTTTAATCCGGTTAATATACCGTCCATTGATCAAGCTGGTGCGTTCCTTCCGCCGCATGCAGCAAAACGAGCTGGAGCCGATCTTGATCGATCGCAGGAAGGATGAGTTCGGCTATTTATACCAGGCTTTTAACGATACCGTGAAATCTTTGAAAACACTGATTGAGGAAAATTATGAGCAGCAAATTCGCAATCAGCGTTCGGAGCTGAAACGGTTGCAATCGCAAATTAATCCTCATTTTTTATATAATTGCTTCTTTGTGCTTTGCCGTTTGATTAAATCCGATAGCCAGAGGGAAAAAGCTTACCAGTTCTGTTTATACATTGGGCAATATTTTCAGTTCATTACCCGCCATCATGATGACGACATCCCGCTGGAGATGGAGCTTGAGCATTCCCGTACTTACGTGGAGATGCAGTCGATCTGTTACGGCGATCGAATCCAAGTGCTGTTTGAGGTCGAGGCCCAGCCGATTCAAGTCCCCCGATTGATTTTGCAGCCTATTGTTGAAAATGCTTACAAATACGCCCTCGGCAATATGATCGGCACGGGCGAGCTATGGGTGCACAGTAAGCTGCGAAATGATGCTTATTACATTTATGTAGAAGATAATGGCGAGTTCATTACGGACGAGGAGATCGAAGCGCTTGATAAGAAGCTGCGTTATTCAACGAACCAGATGGAGGAGACAACCGGCCTGCTTAATGTGCATCGCAGAATTCGTCTTCATTATGGAGAAGAGTATGGCATTACCGTATCACGCTCTGAGCTTGGCGGGCTTCAAGCTATTATTAAACTGGGTATGAACTAAGGAGGAATCGCCATGTACAGGCTTTTAATCGTGGATGATTTGCCGATCATTGTAGATGGTCTTTTGGAGTTGTTCGAGAGAACGGAGCATTTGGAGCTTGAGGTCATGAAGGCCTATTCCGGTGAAGAGGCGCTTGAGGTGCTGTCCCATCACCGGATGGATATTGTGATTTCGGACATTAAGATGTCTGGCATAGAGGGTATTGAGCTGCTGCAGGAAATCAAATCGCAATGGCCAGCGTGCAAAGTTATTTTATTAACAGGGTTCGATGATTTTCACTATGCGAAGAGCGCCCTTACGTTTGGTGCCTTTGATTATTTGCTGAAAGTAGAAAGCGACGAGAAGATCATTCATACCGTTGTACGGGCGATAGAGGAGATTGAAGAGGAACAAGGTAAGGCGCAAATGATCCTGCGTGCCCAATCCAAAATGAGAATCGCGATGCCTTCCTTGCAGAAGGAATATATTTGGGGTTTATTACAAGGCAAGACGTTGACGGGGCAACAGCTTCGGAACGCTTTTGCGGAAATTGACATTCCGCTCGACGCATCGCTGCCTGTCTATTTGCTGATTGGCCGGATTGATGCCTGGAAGGAAATGTTCACGGCACCGGACAAGGCTTTGCTCGCTTACGCATTTCAAAATATCGGCGATGAGTATTTATCCGCCCATGTGCGCTGTTTCTCCGTCGTATTTGATATGAACAAAATGGTATGGATCTTTCAGCCTAAAGCCGGTCCGGAGATAACGGCGGATACCCGTACGATGGAATGGACCCGGGCATACCGCTATGTGAGCGGCAATTTGGAGACGATCCAGGCGACCAGCAAAAGGCTGCTGAACCTCTCCGTATCTTTTCTTATTGGCATCGAGGTTGTCCCATGGAATCGGCTGTCGGATCGTTTTCATGCGATGAAATACGGTCTTATGCAAGGCCATGGCTTGTTCCATGAGGTCATCATGAACGATAAAGATTTTCAGAAGTCCGAAGAAAAAGAGAAGGCGAAAAGCTATCATGACAGCTTTTTTCACGCTCGCGTACAGCTGCTGATGAGCTGTCTTGAAAATAATCACCGCGAGCAGTTTAATCATCTGTTTATTGAATTGACAGACATCTGGAACGAGCCGGATACTCCTTATGAGCGCAAGGTTGAGTTGTACCATTTCCTATCTGCGGTATTTCTGGCGCATTTGCACAAAAATAAAGATATGCGAGACTATATGAACACCCAGATTAATTTGGATATGCTGTTCCGCCAGGAGGAGACTGCTTCATGGACGGAACTGATTCCATACTATTGGCAAATTGCGGACTGCTTTTTTGAATGGAATGCGCTTCGAGGGACAGAGCTGCAGGCTGAGGTCGTCAATAAGGTGCATCGTTATATAGAGGAACATATTGCGGATGATATATCCCTAACCGCGATCGGGGATTATGTCAGCTTGAATCCATCCTATCTCTCAAGGCTATACAAACAGATCACGGGAATCGGTCTCTCTAAATACGTAAATGATTACCGCAATGTCATAGCAAAGGACATGCTGCTCAATACATCCATGAAGGTCAATGAAATTGCCGCCAAGCTCGGCTACAATTCAGCTCTTGCCTTTATCCGCTTCTTTAAGAAGCAAAATGATATGACGCCGCAGGATTTTCGGACGGCCCGCACCGAAACCATGCAGCAAGGTCAATAAATGTATATGGAATGTAAGCAATGATCTATTTTGATGCGCGGAGTCACCCCTTACAATGAAATTAGGATGCAACTGTACATGCAAGGGGGACTAACATTGAGAACATTAACGGCTGTACTATTAGGCGCAGGCAGTAGAGGTAGATACATCTATGGACCATATGCGGAGAAATTTCCGAATGAGCTGAAGTTTGTTGCCGTAGCCGAGCCGGATGATGAACGGAGACAACGTTTTGCAGAGATTCATCAAATCGCTGAAGAGCATGTTTATCATTCTTGGGAACAAGCATTCGAGCAGGGAAAAATAGCCGACGTGATGATCATTTGCACGCTTGATCGAATGCATTATATACCGACAATGAAAGCGTTGGAGCTTGGCTACCATGTCATGCTGGAGAAGCCGATGTCACCGAATGCGCGGGAATGCATCGAACTGGAGCAAGCGTCCCTTAAGTTTAAGCGTTTGCTGGTGGTCACGCATGTGCTTCGCTATTCCCCGTTCTGGTCGGGCATCAAAAAATGCATCGAGGATGGGGAGTTGGGTGCCATCGGCACCATTCAGCTGACAGAGAACGTAGGCTATCACCATATGGTTCATAGCTACGTACGCGGCAATTGGCGCAATTCCGAGGAAACAAGCCCGATGATTCTGGCCAAATCCTGCCATGACCTGGACCTCATCTCCTGGTTGATGGATGAGCCGTGCACAGCGGTCAGTTCCTTTGGCTCATTGCTTCATTTTAAAGCCGAGAACGCGCCGGAGGGTTCAACGAACCGCTGCATCGATGGTTGCGGAGTGGAGAGGGAATGTGCCTTTTCAGCGATTAAAATGTATTTGGAGCAACCTGCCGATCATTGGGCGCGCTATATGACGCATGATTTATCACAGGAAGGCATTATCCGGGCGCTCAAGGAAGGACCGTTCGGCCGCTGCGTCTATCGCTGCGATAACAATGTTGTCGACCATCAGGTCGTCAATATGGAATTTGCCAGCGGCGCTAATGCTAACTTTATTATGTCGGGTCTAACCCAAAGCGGTACTCGCCGTGTGCAGATTATGGGTACGCAGGGAGAGATCATGGGCGACATGGATAAGGGCTCATTTACGCTGTATCGCTATGCGACGGGCGAAGAGATTGAAATTAAATGCAGCGTTCAGGGCGACGGTCACGGCGGAGGGGATGAGCGCATGGTGAGCTCCTTCCTCCAAAATGTACATAAGTTTGATCGCAACATGACCCAAGGCCTTACATCGGCTACCGCTTCCTTGCAAAGCCATTTGATTGCCTTTGCTTCCGAACGATCTCGTCTGCAGCAGGGCAGAAGCATCAAGCTGACCGAGATGTATCAGAAGGAAGAGGCGGGCGTTTGATTGTACACAACTGCAAAACGATGTGGGATAGGCAATATGAAACGAAAATCACTTGCTGCGCCGTTTTTGAAAGAGCCATAACATGGACGAGAGCAGGATTAGGGCCAGAAGAATTATGATGTCGTTGCATGATATTTTTACAGAAGGTTTTATAAACAGCTGATCCATGTGGATCGGCTGTTTTTTCTTCGAGCTAACGGGCAGCTTAATTTAAGTTATACCTTATGCAACAGTAAGGAATGCATTGTATCCTATTCCATATGGAGGATGCCGGCTAGTTACATTCTACCGATGGACTAATACTGCATACACTGATCAATGCGAAAGATTTTTGTGAGCTGAATATCTTAAGCCTTGCAGCCAAAAATATGTCAGCATGCCCAGAAGCGTAATCATTCCACCTACAAATTGAAAGGCGGAGATCGTTTCTCCCAAAAATAGATAAGCCAGCATAATGGCCAAAACGAGTTCGCCGATATAATATAAGAAAAAGCTGGGGATGGGAATATGAGATTTCGATTCAAACCGTACAGCTATGGTACATCTTGATCTCCAATATGTCCGTCTCTCCCGTGCAAGCACTGAAACACGTCAAGCGGCAACAGGAGAGACTGCAATTCATGCTTAGCTTCATACATCAAAACTACTCGTTTCCTGTAACGCTGCAAGAAATTAAGTCTGTTAAAAAGTACCACGAAAGAACACCCAAAGAATTTCGAAAACATGGAGCAGAAATGAAATAGTCCAAAGTTTAACGTGTATCCATTCAGTTTCATACTTTAACAGAGAAAACGATAGAGAAATCGAAAGTCTATCGTGAGGTCACGTGTATGACGGTTCAGAAAAAACGAAAGTGGTTTTTATGGTTGTCAGCTTTAGTCCTGATCGTTGCAGTTCCAATAACAATTTTCATGCATATCATCATTCATTCTAAAGTACCAGAACTTACTGAAGGAAGCATCGAGCAGCGATATGCGCAGAAAGGAAGCTATCATGTAAAGGTAGAAGAAGTTAAGAGAATGAGCGGAGAGGCTTTATTCAGAATATACTACCCGGCATTTCAAGAAGACGAATCCTATCCTGTTATTTCATGGGGGAATGGAACAGATGCCACGCCAGATCGTTATGATGAGCTCTTAACTCATCTAGCTAGCTGGGGATTCATAGTCATAGATTCGTACAGCAAGACAACAGGAACAGGCAAAGAAATTGTGGAGGCTATTGATTATTTGAAAAATGAAAACGAACAAGCAAACAGCTTGTTTTATCAAAAAATACAAATGGAACATATTGGTGTAGCTGGACATTCTCAAGGGGCTACAGGGGTCATTAATGCACATACCAACTATAAAAGTGGATCGTTGATTAAGACGGTAGTTTCCATCGCTCTCCCGGATTTGAAGCATTGTGATCCGGAAGATGTATACGATACAGCACGTATTACCGTTCCTTTTCTCATTATGGGAGGTACGCGAGATTTTCTAATCTCACCGGTATCAACGAATCAATTAGCTTTACATAATACTCATGCAAGCACGCCTGTAATGATGGGGATGGCGAAAGGTGCTGCTCATACAGCGATTGAAGGCAATGGGGGCAATCATAGGGGGTACTTGACGGCTTGGATGAGATATCGGCTGTTTGATGATCAGGAAGCCATGAAGGCATTTCATGGGGAATCTTCCGAGATGATGCTATATACGAATTGGGTGGACGTTGAACAAGCTAATATGGATGATCATACATTCGTGAATCCATAACAATCATGTTTGGTTATATCCCCTCGTGGGATTATGTTCGTGTAATTTATAGGACTTTCTCTCTGGCGGAGTGCTCTTTTGATTGTATAGACGAAAAGAATCATTTTTCCGGGAAGTTTGATGAAATGGGTATACGACCTCTGTTGAATATAATACGATCAGTCTTATTACGTAACAAGTTCGAATTTACGACAACGGAGGGAAACGCTTTGAAGTACATTAGGACGATTATGATGATAGTAGGCGGCATCTGCTTGTTGGGCATTGGCTGTACCGTTCAGAAACAAGAATCGGAGATCACCCTAAGCGAACTCAAACAATCCGATAACAATATTCGCGTACCACATAATGACCGACTGCATATGTCTACTGATCAGAGGTGGGTTGAGGAAGAAGGGCATCAGTCTGATCTGATTCGGCTTCAATGGACGGCGGAAAGGGCTAAGCCTGCAATCGTGTGGCTCGACGAGAAGGGAATGAACAAAACGGCGATCATATCGCATGACAAGGCTAACAATCCTGATCAGCACGACCATAAGCATATCTCATTCGAGACGACGATGTCGCCAACGGGGGAATATCCGAACCAACTGTTTACCCGGTTTGAAATTCCTTACGATACTGACGTTAGCGAGATTCGTACGCATTCTTCCAACTTCAATGTAATGAACGGCATATTGCGAGTCGCAGGGGAAAAAGGGACTAACCGGGATATCCAGTTCAGTGTAGCCGGCAAGGAAAATGAGACGATAACGAGATGGGCCCTTCGGGCAGATAGTTCCGAAGAACCGGGGGATAATTCCGGAGCCGATATGCAGTTCGTTCGTTATGACGATGACGGCAACGTCGTTGATTCCCCGCTAACCATAAAGCGCAGCAGCGGTAATGTCGGTTTAGGTACGAATGACCCCGATACCAAGTTAGATGTAAACGGGGATATGCTTCGAATCCGGGACAAATTTACGCCAGCTTCATCCACAGATGCCTGTAGTCAGGGTCAGATAGCATGGGACGACGATTATGTATATGTTTGCGTTACCGAAAACAAGTGGAAAAGAACCGAGCTCTCGTCGTGGTAACATTGGATAGGTGATAGGCGAAAAGGGGCAAGTGCGGGAAAGGGTTCTTGTCCTTTAACAGTATATGTTCACGGATTGCCGCGGCACAAGAACATGGGCTAAAAACCATAGTGGGAGTTTCGGCATAGCAAGCATCTTCGATGCGGGTAGTTCAACAATCAAGGAGAACTCCTGCAAAATGTGTTATCCATATTTTATTTTGTCAGTTATCGCATCCCATTCACTCTTTCTTTTTTTTGAAGAAATCGAACTTGATCACATAATCAAAGAGAAAGGTGATTGCAACAGCTCCAAGTGGAATCATTGCGTATGCCCAAGGCGGATTATTTGGAGCTTCACCAGGGGGCGCATCAATTAAAATCTCAAAAAGAACAACACAGTAAATTACGGCCAATACAATACCTGTTACGTTCCTGCCTTTTTTACGCATGGCTATTTTTCACCTTCCTTAACTTTAACAACCACTGAATATAAATCCTCTTATTCGAGAAACGTTGTGAAGCGGGCCTTCCGGAACTTGAAGGTCTGGATAAGCTAAAGTGAACTGTTGAAGAAGGAGAGTCGGAAAGTCATTTTCAGCATCATTTTCTTGTGTATTAGTCCGACTTTGGGTTGCAACAGGCTTTACCATTGAAAGACAAAATGATCTTCACGTTCAGAAGAGAGGACCGGTGAATCCGTTCAGACGTGCGATGACGCCGATTTGACCGACATGGTACGACTCATGCTCGAAAACATGGTGAAAAATCCATCGCAGTGTCGGCGCCGATGGCGGTTCCCAACCATCTGAAAAACGAGGGAGCTGTATGTCGGGTGCATATTCATCGTAAACCATGGAATTGAGCTTGAGGTCCGTTTGGTTCCGAATGTCGATATAGGCCTGTAAAATTTGCTGTGAGTGGTCCAAAGTCCGGGGAAGTTGACATTTCCCCTTAGAACTAATCACGTTAATCCATTCGTCTTCGCTGCGCGCAATGTGCTCAACGATCCAGGCGATAGAGTTGGGATGATCGGGATGCGTTGCATACCACTGTTCTTCCGTCAATTGGTTTAAATAAGGGATCAGAATCTTCCTTACATCATTTCGATAAGGAAAAAAAGCAACTAATTTCATGATTCCTCCGGTAAAAAGATAGAATAAGTATAAGATGAATCTCTATCATCATAGAGGTTTATTATAGCTTAATATTTGGACGGGAACAACGGAATCTCAAGTGAATGGGAGGAAATCGGTAGAAACTAGCTTAAAATCCCTTTGAAAGTTTGGAAGTGTTAAATTTGGAAATGAGCCATTTGTCACAAAATTCATTTAATGCCGTTCAGTCAATTGTTTCTGCAATTAATCTCCATATGAATGATAAATATCCTTTAGTAGTTTCATTGGACGGAGGAAGTGGGGCAGGCAAATCTACACTTGCTGCTGGGGTAATCTTGCAGTTAGGTGCAGCAGTGATTCACTGCGATGACTTTTTTGATGCAACTGTCCCTGACAACGATTGGGACACATACTCATTGGAGCAAAAATGCCGTCGTTGTATTGACTGGCAACGTATGCTTAATGAAGCATTATTGCCTCTGTTAGAAGGTAGGAAAGCCCAATACTATCCTTATTACTTTTTATCTGGCAACAGCTTGGGATCGAACTTGGTGACGATTGAGCCTTCAAAGGTAATTATCCTTGATGGTATTTATAGCTCCCTCCTTGAACTACCCGATGTTAACCATCTTACAGTACTTGTGGATGTACCACCCGAAATTCGCCGTCATAGACATGATATTAGGGAGGGTACCGACGATTTGGATTGGCATCTTCGATGGGACTCGGCTGAGGACTACTATTTTACAGTTCTGCGTCCACCGACAACATTCGATATAATAGTGGTAAACAATGAATCTAATGTTATTTAGATTTAAATTATCTGAACTAGTGGGAAACCGATGGCATCTTGGTAGAAAGACCTGAGTTAAAGCCGCATTATGAAAAAGTTAAGGACATATTTGCTGGGTACCCCTTTTATATGGTTGAAGTGTTTTGTCCCTTGGAAATTTGTCGCCAAAGGAATATTGAACGTGGAGATAGAGCTGAAGATCAATCAGAATGGCAAAACAGAATGATGGCAAGAGATATACAGTACGATTGTACTGTCAACACATATTTAAATTCTTCAGAAGAATGTGCAGTTTCGATTCTAAAATGTTTGCATGGTAGGTCAAAAGATTAATCATGTTACGCCTCACGGGAAACAGCTCAATAACAACAAAAAGGCAGCCGACCAATGTGATCGGCTGCTTTTTTTAACTGACGTGCTGAGTATTCTGTAGATAGGTGAAGAGGGACAAAAACATTGCATCTTTGGTATCGTTTTTTGGTAGTATACAATTTCAATATAATAGCAAACTTCAAAGCGCCTTGTATTCGTGTTTACGATGTTGCGAGTACAAGGTGTTTTTCTGACAAAGAACAAAAACTTAAAGCTTTCTCAACTCATGCAGAATGTCTTCCGGATCCAATCGCTGCATAAAATCCGGATTGACATAGGCGGAACGGATAATACCAGATTCATCGATCATGAAGGTGGAAGGAATCGGCAGGACCCAGCGGTTCATCGCATTGTATTCCGTTAGGTCCATGCCTACTTGTTTCAAAATGTTCTGGATGTAGTCCGGAACGTCGTAAAGAATATTATAGAAGGCTGCCACGAGACCGTTTGTGTCGCTAAGCACTTGAAAGGACAGCTCTTCTTTCTCTTGCTGGGAAAGCGTGTTGTCCGGACTTTGTGGGCTGACTGCGATGAGCTGACCCCCAAGGGCTTCAATATCCGGAAGTAGCCTCTGATAGCTCTTAAGCTGAGTGTTGCAGAACGGGCACCATCCGCCCCGGTAGAAAGTTAGGACAACAGGTCCTTTGGACAGTTCATCATAGAGGTTAACCGATTCTCCCAAAGCATTCTTGAGTGTGAAATCCTTGGCCTTCTGCCCCTCCTGGCGGCCGTAAGCTATACCGGACTCCTGTTGCTCCTGGATCTGTCGGAATATCTCCGCTTGGATCTCCAAAGGGGTATGCGCTATAAATTCCTGTTTGACTGTGGCTAATGCTTGAGTTAATGACATGTTTTGCTCCTTCTTTTTAGTAATTATCCTCTCGGATTAAACCTAGACTCATTACCTTCCTTCCCACTTCTTTAAGTAGACATCTCGGCTGACGAGTCGAAAGTATCCAGTCTGTTTTGCCTGCGTAAATGGATGATTTGTGCTGTCAAACCTACGATAAAAATGACGAGGAGAGTGGCTTGAGCGCCAAGTAGGACTGGCGAACTCAGATCGGAGGCTAAGGGGTTGCCGTCTGGAACACGGGTCAGGATTTCAGTAACAGTCGGCAACATCAGCAGAAACGCCGTCAGGCTGAGGAAGATGGTCTCAAGGTACTTGCCGGAACGCCCAAAGCCTGAAATACGCCCGACGCCGTATCCGCCGAGCAGCAGCAGGATCGTTGCTGTGCTAATGACATAGCTTACCGACTGATGAGCGATGGGGAATACCGTGATGGCGCCGATCATCATCGAGATGAAGTAGGCGACACCAGGCCTTGACCTAGGGACAATCCGTCCGTAGCGAGCAAACATATATGTAGCCAGCGGAATGGCGGGCAAGCTGCTGAGCGTATGCACCCAGCCGAGTGATGAAATTCCAAACATAACTGACTCCTTTCAGTCCTTAAGGACAAGGGTGATTTGTTTTGTTATGTCGATAGATTTACGTGAGCCAATACTAGCGGCTGACATTATCTCTGGACGAATCGGACGTGGAAGGAGGCCTCGGCATTTGTGCCTGACAGTGCGAACCCGCCTTTTCTCGATCATCACCTACAGTACGCTATAGCTTTTAAAACGGCCGGCTGCGGTACCCACGTGCCAGAGACCATGACGCCCTTCAAGTTTTTCAAAAAATGGACCGACAAAGTGAGCAATCATGCTGCGAATTACCTCATATGCTCTGCTCACTGTAATAAATGTGGCAATTGTCCTCGTGTCCTTCGCGCCACCAATTGTCGGACTGCGAACGAACTTGCCTTCTTCGTAGACTGCCGACAACTAGATAACCTTTATCGGCACTTAGCGGATATGACGCGATTCGTTCGACAATAGCGAGCATATCCTCAACAGTACGTAGCCTCCTCTCTAGATGACTTAAGCTAAGGGGTTAAGTTAATCTCTTGTCATCTCGATCATGTCTGTAATTTTCGCCACTGGACCAATCACAATGGAATTGCGAGTCGCTCCAAGAGCGGGCCTGTCACGAAGCTGAACATAATAGGATCGCCATAGGCCCGTGCCGAAAGCATAGCTCCGTGAACCGTAGCCATGAATGCTTCGGCCTCGGCATGGGAGGTACTTCTAAGTTGAAGTTGCCCAAGCCGCGATCCGCGATCCAGCACGGATGTCAACCACGTTGACAGATTGCGGAAATGCTCCCTGACCTCCATGGCAACCTCCTCGGGAAGGACGGGGAGTTGACTTGCCAACAATGCGCAGACACAAATCGGAGCGCTAGCGTCCGCGATGCAGGCTTCCCAATACCCAACGTAAAAGCGAAGCTGTTCGAGAGCGTCGGATACTTGGAGTTCAATATTCTCCAACCCCGCTTCAGCTTCTTCCCGATACCGTGCAACCAGTGTTCGAACCAGATCGACCTTGCTCGGAAAATGGTGATGGATGCTCGCCTTACGAATCCCAACCACATCAGCAATGTCAGCATAACTAAAACCGTTGTAGCCGCCAGCGATGATCAAAGAACGAGCACAAGTCAGAATGTCATCAGAAGTAGTAGTTAAATTTTTCATATCACCAGTCTACCAACTAGTAGGTAGACTGTCAAGTGAGTTCCGAAATCTTATAAAAACTAAAGGAGGTGTATCTGGTCAGAGCGATCAGTTGCCTTTTTAAGCTAACGGCAGTGAACGTAGCCCCCAATTATGGGGGGGGAGATCGTGATCGACTGAATCTGAAGCTGATCGAGACCCAACCCTTCAGCTCCGGCATCGTGGTGCTACGCTACACGCCCGTTCGTTAACTGCCTGGCTGATCATCACGCCTGGCGTTACCAGACGAATATTAATGAGCACAAGAGGCAGCCGGTAAACATCTGTCGGCTGCTTCGACGTGGAGCTTTTCTTGCTGAACCTAACGAGCAAAGATACAAGTAGTGAGGAGGTATAAATTGACATTTTGCAGATTAATGGACACAACCAACACGGAACGAATGTTCGTGAAAATCGGATTGGAGGAACAAATTCAATGGATTTGATTATTGAAAAAATCAGAGATATTAATGCAAGTAAGAAAGTTGTTTGGAAGGTATTAACTGATCCTGATTCCATTAGAGATTGGTTAGGGGTACATATTGAAACCGATTGGAGAGAAGAGAGTCCGATCACATTTTCATACTCATGGGACGGAAAAAAACTTACCGATAAGGGACATATATTGAAATTCATGGAACCGGACACTTTCTCTTATGATTATTGGAGTGGGTTTTCGGGTCCCATTGAGAGTCGCTAATTTAGCGACTTTTTTTGTTTTAGTGGTACAAACGACAGACGCATAAAGTTATGAAATTATTGCTCTCATCTGCATGTGTTAATAACATATAACATGCACGACGCTCTAGTTGACATGCTGGGCAAGCCGTTGCCAACTCGAACGTACTATGCATCCCCAACTCGATGTTCGGACAACTCCTGGGTGGGTCCCGGTGTCAAAGCCTGGCAGCATCGAAACAGCCGGTCAAAGGGGGACAGTCCTTGGATAACCAAGGACTTTTGGCGTTAGGAGGCGACCATCTTCCGATATTCGTTCGCGCTTACGCCGGTATAGGATTTAAATCGCTTATAGAACCAGTCGATTTCCGTATAGCCCACTTCATACGCAATTTCGTAAACCTTGAGATCCGTTTGCTCCAGCAATATTTTCGCTCTTTCCATGCGCTGGATGAGCAAATATTCGTTAAAACTCATATTTTCATGGTTCTTGAACTTTTGACCAAGATAGGAGCGGTTGAAATTGAATTTGCTCGATAAGTCTTTCAGGGTAATATTTTCGTGAAGCATTTTTCCTACATATTCCTTTACTCTGTGGATCACGTCATCCTCAGTGTGGTGATGGTTGGCCTTTATAGCTGCTACGCTCTTCACCAATTCCTCAGCCGGCAACGTGCTCGGTAAGTAATCACTGACCTGAAGCTGCAGCGCTTTTCGGATGACGGCAAATTTCATGGCATCCTCGATGACGATGATGGGCAATCGACTTATCCTCCGGATCCGACCGCACAGTTCCAACCCTTCTTTAGGTTTGCCGTTCATGTTGATGACGGTCAGCGAATAGCCATTCTCCTCAATCAGATGCAGCGATGCGTCGCAATCATGTTCACAGATGTCTATGTTCATCCCGCATTTGCCCCAATCCTGCAGGCGAAGCATGTCGCTTTCGGAATAGCAACTCAGATTGATATACAGCATCTTAGATATGTTGACTCCCCCCCCCCCCGTACATTTCCTTAAACGGAATATCATTCAAAATGATTACGCTTACATTATGTTGCCTGATCCCGTTCTTCACAATGTGCTTTTCTTTGCATAGCTAGCCGTTCTTTACTTCTTTCATGGCTGGGTTATAAAGATCGGTTAACATGCCGCAGAACAAGCTGGCTATCTAGCGTTTCACAGGTTGAACATCCCGATTTCCCCAGGTTGTTGCATGGAAATGTAAGCGCTAAACTTTGGATGAATATGGACCAAACATCAATCGTTGAGGGGGATTAAAGATGCGTATTCGCAAATTAATGGTTCTGTTATTAGGATTGGCGCTGCTGCTTGCAGCCTGCAGCGGAGGCTCAGGCAACCCAAGCAGCGGCAACCAAGAAACCGTGGAATCGGAGACGAATAGCGGAACTGAAAACGAGGCGTCGAAGGGAACGGACGAGACCGATAACAGCGTCGAGGAAGAAGTCTACAGAACGCCGGATATGGATTTTGATTTAGGCGGCAAGACCATCAAAATCGTCTCTTGGTGGGATATGACGATTCCGGAGGATACCCCGGACAATATCGAGCGCAAGAAGAAGCTTGAAGACCTGATGCAAAAGCATAATTTTAAAGTGGAGTACGTGGCGATCGATTATGGCGAGTACCAAGAGAAAGTTACCGCTTCCCTGATTGCCGGTGAGCCGATCGGCGATATCGTTCGACTTGGCAAAACCTATACGGTGCCTACCTTGGTTAAACAGGATCTGCTTTGGCCGATCGACGAATACACCCAAAACCCCATCGCCTTTAATCAAAAGGTTACGAAGGAATACTACACGTATAAAGGCAGGGGGTACGGGTTTACCGAAAACCAAGCAAATCTGGTTCAAGGCATCTTTTACAATCGTACACTTATGAACCAGCTTGGCTTAAAGCCGCTTCAAGAGTACGTGAACGAAGATAACTGGAACTGGGAAACATTCATCCAAGTGGCTAAGGAAGCCAACAAAGATACGAACAACGATGGCAAGCTGGACACTTGGGGGCTAGCAAACTCCTCGCTCATGGACCATGCCTTGTATTCCAACAATACGGGTCTGACCAAAGAAGATAAGCAAAATCTCGATGATCCTGCAACATTGGATGCACTTCAATTCATTTCTCGTATTGCTACCGAGAAAATAGCAAGACCGACCGAGGGCGGCGACTGGACGGAGCCAGGGCAATTTTTTCGTAAAGGCAATACATTAATGTACGCCGGTGCCCTCTATGAGATGAGCGGCTTGCAGACGGATATGCCGGATTACGACATCGGTTTCGTACCTTTTCCAAAAGGGCCGAACGCAACGGAATACCACTCTGCCGAAGCACTCTTCCAGGCGCTTACCATTCCGAAAGCAGTCGAAAATCCGGAACAGTTGCTGTATATCTGGGAAAAAATCAACGACATTGATTCCGTATACGATTATCCGGACCAAGGTTGGTACGAAACGATATTCTCGAATGAAGACGACTTGAACAACGCCAAAATGGTGGCACCTAACATGATTATTCTTGACCATAATACATTCCCGAATTTGAAGTACTACGATTTTGTCGGCGAACTGAACGAGGGAATCTCCGTTTCCACCGTTGTCGAGAAATATAAGTCAACGTTTCAAGCGGCCATCGACGAAGTATATGGTCCTTGACCTTGAAAATTAGCCGAAGACCGATCGTCCCTGCGGAGCTCATAGCTGCGGCAGGGACGGTCATTGGATGGATTAACCGTGTGGGAGGGAGAGAAATTGAACACCCGGAATAAGCGTTTCGGCAGCGTCATACTCGTCATCGTCCTATTTTTTTTGTCTCTATGGGCTTTCTACCCTTCGAAATCGTCACACCATGGCTTCGTTCAAGCTACTGCCGACTTTGAAGCGATCACGGATACGGAAGGGCAGGAAGGGTACAGCCAGTATTTAGAAACTTATGCGTCGGCAAACCGGCCGGATCGTATCGTGCGCATCGAAGGCGAGTCCTATGCCATAACCGATGGGGAGGGATTCGAGATCGCCGAGAACTTGCACGGGGCTGAAGGAAAAGCCGTGATTACGCCGGAAACGGGTTCCATCTCTTGGGATGTGAACGTGGAAGAACCGGGTTTATACCATATTCGGATCCACTATTATCCGATTGAAGGGAAGAGTTCGGCGATCGAACGAGAGTTTTCCATTAATGGGGAAGTGCCTTTCAAGGGCGCGGATATCGTGCTGTTCGACAGGGTATGGGGAAACCGGGATGAAGAAATCAGGCAGGATAACCGCGGGAACGATCTGCGGCCAAGGCAGATCGAGCAGCCGGCGTGGCAGCTTGCGTCAATCTCCGATAGGTATGGTTACTTTGACGAGCCGTTTTCCTTTTATTTTGAGAAGGGCAAGCAGATACTTACGCTCACGTCCTTGCGGGAGCCGATGGCCATTGATTATATCGAGCTGTACCAGGATCATGCCTTGAAAACGTACGAGGAACTGGCGAATGACTATGAATCCGAAGGTTTGGAACCGGCCCGGGATCAGTACATTCTGATCCAGGCGGAAGACGCCAAGCGGAAATCGTCGCCGACCTTGTATCCAACCTCCGACAGATCCAGCCCGACCGTGGAGCCTTACGACGTTTCCAAAATCAGAATCAACACCATCGGAGGCGTCAACTGGAAGCTGCCGGGGCAATGGATCGAATTGGAGTTCGAGGTGGAAGAAGACGGTTTATACCAAATTGCCTTAAAGCAAAAGCAGGACCAGCTCCGCGGCGTGTTTGCCACCCGCAGCCTCATGATTGACGGGGAGTTTCCTTTTCAGGAAATGAAACGAATCCGCTTTCATTATGACCGCGATTGGCAGATGAACGTGCTGAGCGGGGAAGAACCTTATTTATTCCATTTCACCAAAGGCACGCATCGGATTCGGATGATGGTGTCGCTCGGCGAGATCGCGCCGCTCTTGCAGACGATTGAGTCCAGCGTGCTGGAACTGAATGAAATGTACCGCAAAATATTGATGATCACCTCCAATACGCCGGATCCGTTCCGGGATTATCAATTGGAGAAGCGGATCCCGGATATGGTGGAGGTGTTCACCGAGCAAGCCGAAATCATTCAAAGCGTGGCCGATTACCTGGAAGAGGCGACGGGCGAGCGAAGCGACAAGGTGGCCGTTTTGCATTCGATGGTACACCAGCTGAACGAACTCGCCGAGAACCCCGAAACCGTGGCCAAGCGCATGGATACGTATAAGGTGAACGTTGGCGGTCTGGGAACCTGGATGCTGCAGATTAAGGAACAGCCCATCTCGCTCGATTATCTTGTCATTCACTCGCCGGATCGCAAGCTGCCGAAGCCGGACGCATCGTTTCTCAAGGCCGCAGGCCATGAGGTTGGCGCTTACGTGGCTTCATACACGGAAGACTATGACACGATCGGCAATGCCGGCGACGAAGAAGACGCCATTACGGTTTGGGTTACGACCGGACGCGATCAGGCGCAAGTATTAAAAGCGTTGATCGACGACACGTTTACGCCTGATTCGGGCATCCCGGTGCATCTTCGCCTTGTTCCGGGAAATATTCTTCTGCCTGCCACGCTTGCCGGGGAAGGGCCGGATGTCGCCATGCAGATCGGCGAGGACGTGCCGGTCAATTACGCGATGAGGGGCGCCGCGGCCGATTTGTCGAAATTCGATGATTTCGAGCAGGTGGTCACCCGGTTCCGCGATAGCGGGCTGGAGCCTTACAAATATAACGGCGGGGTGTACGCTTTGCCAGAGCAGCAAACCTTTCCGATGTTGTTCTATCGCAAAGATGTTCTGGAGGAACTTGGTTTGGAGCCACCCGCGACCTGGCAAGAAATCTATAACATGATTTCTGTGCTTCAGAAACACAACATGGAGTTTTATTTGCCGCTGGAAGCCACCAATGCAAGCCTGGTGCCGAATGCGACCTTCGCGATGCTGCTCTACCAGAACGGCGGACAGTTCTACCGCGATAACGACACGAAGAGCGCGCTCGATTCCGACATCTCCATGGAAGCCTTCAAGAAGTGGACGCAGTTCTATACCAGCTACAAATTCCCGCTCCAAGCGGATTTCCCGAACCGTTTCCGGACCGGAGAGATGCCGATCGGCATTGCGGATTACACGACGTATAACATGCTGACGGTCATGGCTCCAGAGATTAAGGGACTGTGGGATTTCACGATCGTGCCGGGCACCGAAAGCGAAGACGGCACCGTGAACCACCAAGTTGCCAGCCATACGACCGCGGTCATGCTGCTTCAGAATTCGAAGAGCAAAGAGGCCGCCTGGGAATTTCTGAAATGGTGGACCGACAAAGAGACGCAAATTGCGTACGGGCGAGAGATGGAGGGCTTGATGGGAGAGGCGGCCCGCTATCCGACGGCAAACATCGAAGCGCTGGAGGAACTGCCTTGGCCGATGAAGGATTACCGTAATCTGGAGAACCAATGGCAGTGGGTGCGCGGCATTCCGCAAGTGCCTGGGGGGTATTTCACGGGCAGGCATTTGGACAATGCCTTCCGGAAAGTGGTCAATGCCAGCGAAAATCCGCGCGAGGCCTTGTCCGATTATATTTTGTACATTAACGACGAAATCGAGATCAAGCGGAAGGAGTTCAATTTGACATATTAACAGGGAAGGTGCGGTAGTCGATGCAAGGAGAACCTGTAATTCAAACCGTGAAGAGCCCCAAAGCGAATGTGCAGAAGAACAGCCGCTTTGTCTCCTTCATGCATGAGTTGAAACGCAATAGGCACTACTATGTGCTGATGAGCCCGTATATGATTATTTTCTTTCTGTTTACGGTCATTCCGGTGGTCTTTTCGTTTGCCTTGAGTTTCTTCTACTTTAACATGCTGGAATTTCCAAGATTCGTCGGATGGCAAAACTACTCCAGGCTGTTTCTGAACGACGATATCTTTATGATCGCCTTGAAAAACACCTTGATGTTTGCGGTCATAACCGGTCCTATCAGTTATATCGCCTGCTTTGTGTTTGCATGGATCATCAATGAACTGTCGCCTAAAGTGCGAGCCTTCATGACGTTGGTCTTCTATGCGCCTTCCATTTCGGGGAACGTCTACTTCATTTGGCTGATCCTCTTTTCCGGGGACAGCTATGGGTATTTGAACGGATTTCTCATGAAAGCCGGCTTTATCCTGGAACCGATTCAATGGCTGCTGAATGAAAACTATATTCTATGGATCGTTATCGTCGTACAACTATGGCTAAGTCTCGGCACCAGCTTTCTGGCTTTTATCGCCGGCCTGCAAACGATTGACAAGTCGCTGATCGAAGCCGGGGCGATGGACGGCATCAAAAATCGTTGGCAGGAGCTCTGGTACATTACGCTGCCGTCCATGAGGCCGCAGCTGATGTTCGGTGCCGTCATGCAGATCACGACCGCGTTTGCGGTTGCGGATATCTCCATCGCGCTCGCCGGGTTTCCAAGCGTGAACTATGCGGCGCACACGATCGTTACCCATCTCATGGATTTCGGCACGATCCGTTTTGAGCTCGGCTACGCATCGGCCATTGCAACGTTCTTGTTCTTGCTGATGGTAGGGACCAACAAATTGACGCAAAAAATGTTGAGAAAGATAGGTGAGTAACGTTGGCTGCAAAAATGATTCGATATTTCCGGCTGCCGAGAACGCTGAACCGTTCTTTGCCCGTAAGCATTTTGCTGTTTGCGCTGCTCGCCTTGTTCGGAGCCTTTATGGCATTGCCCTTGATTTACGCGGTGAACAACGCCTTCAAGCCGCTGGACGAATTGTTCATATTCCCTCCGCGGTTTTTCGTAAACAATCCGACGATGGATAATTTTCTGGATTTGATGGTGCTAATGGGGAATTCCTGGGTGCCGCTATCGCGATATTTCGCAAACACGCTATTGATCACCATCATCGGAACGGCCGGACATATCTTGCTGGCGTCCGCAGCAGCCTATCCGCTAGCAAAATATCGATTTCCCGGCTCAAAAGCGCTGTTTTCCATCGTGGTGCTCGCCTTGATGTTTTCCCCTCATGTGACGGCGATCCCCAACTATATGGTCATGTCTTGGCTGGGGTGGATTAATACGCATGCTTCCATCATCGTACCTTCCTTGGCTTTTCCGCTCGGGCTGTTCCTGATGAAGCAATTCATGGAGCAAATTCCCGATGCGCTGCTTGAGGCGGCCAAAATCGACGGGGCCAGCGAGTATCGGATTTACTGGTCCATTGTGATGCCGAACGTGAAGCCTGCCTGGCTGACGCTAATGATTTTGCAATTTCCGGCGCTTTGGGGCAGCGATGGCGGCAGTTTTATTTACAGTGAGCATCTGAAGACCTTGCACTTCGCATTGGGACAGATCACGGAAGGCGGAATAGCAAGAGCCGGCGTTGGCGCTGCCGTTGCGTTGCTCCTGATGATCGTTCCCATTACGCTCTTCATCATCTCCCAGAGCAGCGTCATGCAGACGATGGCCACCTCAGGGATGAAGGATTAGAAAGGAGGCATGACCCGATTGAAAAACAGCTTGCGCAAACTGAAAACGCCTCTCCTGATGATGATTTGCTGCTTATTGGGGGTTGGCGCCGGAGCGGGCAACGTAAGCGCCGAGGGCGCCTCAAATTCCTACAATTATTCCTACTGGGGCGATGCGGTCGCTGCGCCGGCCGCTTATGTGGCAACCGAATTGTTTACCGGCCCGGATCTGGGGACCGGGCCGTTCCAGGAACCGAACGATCTTCACGTCACCGCCGACAATCGCGTGTATGTGCTGGATTCCGGCAACAATCGGATCGTCGTGCTGGACCATGATCTGAAGCTTATAACCACCGTGGATTCCTTCACGAGCGAAGGTGGGCCGGACACGTTCCTTAACCCGCAAGGGATCTTCGTGACCGAAGACGGCGAGGTGCTCGTAGCGGATACGGGCAACAAGCGGGTAGTTCATCTGGATTCGGATTTTCAACTGGTCAAGCTCATCGATTCGCCGGAGTCGGAGCTTTTGCAGGATACGTTTTCCTTCGAACCCGTGCGCGTTGTGATGGACCAGGCGCAGCGAATTTATGTGATGGCGGGGGGCGTGTTTGACGGGTTCATGGAATTTAACGCCGAAGGGTCGTTTACGTCCTTCATCGGCGCGAACCGCGTCTATATCGATCCGATCGAATATTTCTGGAAGCAAATCTCCACCAAAGCGCAGCGCAGCCAGATGGTCATGTTTACGCCTACGGAGTTCACGAATCTGGATATGGATCCGGAAGGGTTCATTTATGCCACGAATGGAGACCAGTGGGGGGATAACATTAAGAAGCTTAACGCGCAAGGCAACGATATTTTGAGAAGAACGGGGTATTTCGACCCGCAGGGAGACATTCTTTACATGAGCAGCGAAGGCCCTTCCAGATTGATCGACATCGATGTGGCGGACAGCGAGATTTACTCTGTTCTCGATGCCAAGCGAGGCCGGGTGTTCACTTACAACGGTGACGGTCACCTGATGTACGTATTCGGCGGGCTTGGCAACCAAATGGGCCAGTTTCATACGCCGGCAGCCATCGATCGAATCGGCGAGGATTTTCTTGTGCTGGATAAAGCGCTGGGCGAAATCACCGTCTTCCGAACGACCGAATACGGGCGAACGTTGAATGAAGCGGTCAAGAGTTATTATCGCGGCGAGGAAATGGCGGCTTACGAGTTGTTTCATCGAACGATCGCCATGAATGCCAACCTGGAGTTCGCTTATGCCGGGATCGGCAAGGCTTTGCTGCGGCAGGGTGATTATAACGAGGCCATGCAGCATTTTAATCGCAGTTTGGATCAGAACAACTATTCCAAAGCGTTCCTGCTCTATCGCAAAGAAGTGATGAGGGAACATTTCCCGTTGATCATGACTTTGTTGGTTGTGGCCGTAATCGGTATTTTTGCCGCGGCAAGGATTCGGAACAAGACGAAACGAAGAAAGGGGGCTTCCGCATGAGCAGGGAATGGCTAAGATTACCCCTCAATCTCATCGTTCATCCGTTCGAGGGATATTGGGACCTGAAGTACGATCGCAGCCGAAAGTTTACGCTGATCATTTCGTTTTGCGTTTTGTTCCTTGTAGCGGCTACGAACATTTTGGGGAGCCAGTATAGCGGTTTTCTAGTCCATGTGTACAATCCCGAGACCATGAACAGCGTCATGGAAATCGTATATGTGATCGTGCCGGTGTTGTTCTGGTGCGTGGCCAACTGGTCGCTTACGACCTTGATGGACGGAGAAGGCAAGTTCGTTGAAATTTTCACCTCGACCTGCTTTGCGCTCCTGCCGCTCGTGATCATTCAATTTCCATGGATATGGCTCAGCAATCTCGTTTCGCTGCAAGAGACTGCCTTCTATTATTTTTCCAATTCCGTTGCGGCCCTCTGGTTCGTATATCTGCTGTTCGTCGGCAATATGACGGTGCATCAGTTTACCCCGTCCAAAACGATCGGAATTATGCTGCTGACCCTGGTTGCCATGGGGTTCATGGCATTTATCAGTTTGCTGTTTTTCAGCTTGGTCCAACAGATCGTGGCCTTTATATCCATCATTTATCAAGAATTGGTCATGAGAACTTAAGGAGGAGGAAAGATGGGCAATTTCGCTAGATACTTGCTGCTTGCTGCCAGTGTAATGACAGCGCTATTCATGGCCGGATGTACGGATATAGGACCCCATGAGGCAGCGGGCGACGATGGCAACAGGCGCACCGAAACTTTGGCGCCCGGACAGCCCCTTAAGGCATCTTTCGTCATTCCGGGCGTCGAAGGCATGAAAGGCATCGCAAAGAACGAGCAGCTGCAGCTCCTTGCGGACGATCAGACGGGGGCGATCGCCGTCGTGCATAAGGCAAGCGGTGAAGTTTGGCACAGCAACCCCCCTGGCCGCGAGTCGGATCCGCTGGCTGCGGGCGTGAATAAAAGTTTGTTGTCCTCGCAGTTGAGGCTCGATTTCTATAACAGTTTCGGACAGATCAACGCCGTCAATTCGCACGCCGATAGCGCGGCCTACAAGCAAATCGGCATGGAGCAAATCGCGAATGGCGTTCGTGTAAACTACCGGTTCGGCACGGACAAAAAAACGATCGACGACATGCCTATGAAAATCAGCAAGCCCCGCTTCGAACAGAACCTGTTAAGCAAACTGGACAGTGCGGGGCAGCGAACGCTGAAGATCGCTTACACCGAGGATGCCGAACAGGGGGTGTATGTCCGGTCCGACGGCGCGCTCAAAGGGCTTCAGCTTGAGCGGGCGCTGCAAGCCCTTGAAGATGCCGGATATACAGAGGAAGATTTGCTGATCGACATCGAGGAGAACCATCTGGATCAGGTTAAACCTGAACCGCTAGTGTTTCATGCTTCGATTGAATACACGCTGGACGGCGATAGCCTGCTCGCTAAGATTCCAGTTTCCAGCATCGATTTCCCGGCGGAATATCCGGTGAACACGATTTCGTTCCTGAGCTTTTTCGGTGCCGGGGGGATGGAAGACAAGGGCTCGATCCTCGTTCCGGACGGTTCGGGGGCGCTGATCCATTTTAATAACGGCAAGACCCGTTATCCCTCCTACCAGCAGAACGTGTACGGAATGGACCGAACCATGAGCCGGATTGAAACGGCGGACAGCAGCCAATCAGTCAGGCTGCCGGTGTTCGGTATGATCAGGGAAAGCGGGGCGTTTATCGGCATCATCGAGGAAGGGGCTCCGGTGGCGACGATCAATGCCGATGTCAGCGGCAGGCTGAACAGTTATAACTACGTCTACCCGACGTTCACGGTGATCAACAAGGGCGACTTAAGCCTGGATGCCAACGGTCAGCAGCGCTCGCTCCCGAAATTCCAGGAACATCCGATGCGAAGCGATTTTACGGTCCGCTATGCATTCGTGGGTAAGCAAGCGGCTTCCTATCAAGGACTCGCCGAGTATTATCGGCACTATTTGGAGCAGCATGGCGGGCTCCCCCAATTCACCGAGAAGAACGGAGGAGATATGCCGTTCTATCTGCAGCTCGTAGGAAGCATTTCTAAGAAAAAGCATTTTGCAGGGATTCCGTATCGGGCCCTGGAGCCGCTGACGACTTTCGAACAAGCGCAGAGCATCCTGACGGATCTTAAGGAACAGGGTATCCAGGACATCAAACTGAAATACAGCGGCTGGTTCAACAAGGGACTCGATCATCAAGTTCCGGACAGCGTCTCCGTTGACGGAAAGATCGGGGGAGAGAAAGGGCTTCAGCGTCTCCTATCCTATGCGAACGAGAATCGGGTTACGCTGTATCCGGATGTCGCCCTCCTTACCGCGCTGTCAGGTTCCGGGTTTAATGAAACGAAGGAGGCAGCCAGAACGCTGCGGGGCGTTCCCGCGGAGCTTCATTCATTCAATCCGGCGTTGAATCGCCGGGATCGGACCGGTTCGCCGGCCTATGTCATATCGCCGCGGCTTATAGGAGGCTACACGGAAACTTTCTTAAGGGACTATGGCAAATACGGCGTAACTGGCGTTTCGCTGAGTGATCTCGCCGCCGAGCTCGATAGCGATTTTCGCAATCATCGTCAAATTGACCGGACAGAGTCCGAGCAGTTGTCACAGGATGCGCTGAGCAAGATTACAGGCGCCGATCTTCAGGTCATGGCTGACGGAGGAAATGCTTATGCGCTGCCATTCTTAACCGATATCACCCGCGCGCCCATGTCCAGCAGCCGCTTTAAAATCGAAGACGCGGAAATTCCGTTCTATCAAATGGTCGTGCGCGGGTATGTCGATTACACCGGCGCCCCTTTCAATCTGTCCGCGTACACCGACGCCAGACAATACATTTTGAAGTGTTTGGAGTACGGATCGGGCGTATACTTCGAATGGATCCATGAACCTAACCACAAAGTTAAAGACACGGAATACAACGATTTGTATTCCGCCAATTACGAGTTATGGATCGATGAAGCCGTCCGGATCTACGAGGAAGTGAATGCTTTCCTGAAACAGGTGCGCCATGAGCGCATCATCGGGCATGAACCATTGGCCGACCGCGTGTTCAAGACGGTGTATGAGAACGGCGCTTACGTCATCGTCAATTACAACCGCGAACCGGTGACGATTAAAGGCGTGACAATCGAAGCCGAAAGCTATGTGACGGGTGGTGAAGCGCCATGAAATCCTTAACCCGGCGATTATCGGGAAAACCACGGAGTTACGGGAAACAGAAGGCTTTATGGGGCATCGTCTACGTGCTGCCCTGGCTGCTCGGCTTTATCTTTTTCTTCCTGATCCCATTGTTGACTTCCTTGATGTACAGCTTTAGTACGGTGACCGCGAATTCCGAAGGAATCGGCATTACGCTGACGGGGATGAAAAATTACGTGACCGCCTTTACGGTCAACACCAGCTTTAACCGGATGCTGACCGAGGCCATTGTCAATATGGTTGTGAACGTGCCCCTCATCGTCATTTTCAGTCTGTTCCTGGCCGTCGTCCTGAATCAGAAATTTCTTGGCCGTTCCTTCGCCAGATCGATTTTCTTTCTGCCTGTCATCCTCGCTTCCGGGGTCATTCTAACCCTTGAGAGCAACAGCCTCGTTCAGGCGATTAATGATCAGAATGCCGGTTCCGGCGGGCTGATCAACGCATTGGGGAGTTTTGAACTTGAGCGGTTGATGCTTCAAGCCGGCGTCAGCGAGACGATCGTAAACTATTTGACGGGAGCGGTGGATCGCATCTATGAGATCGTAAGCCAATCCGGCGTGCAGATCCTCATATTCCTGGCCGGCATACAGACGATATCCCCTCAGCTGTACGAAGCGTCGAAGATGGAAGGAGCTACGGGTTACGAAGCCTTCTGGAAAATCACGTTTCCGATGGTCAGCCCGCTGATCCTGGTCAACATGATTTATACGATTATCGATTCGTTCTCCCGAAATGAGCTGACGGACTTGATCCGGACCACAGGTTTCGTCCAATTCGATTTCGGTCTTAGCTCGGCAATGGCGTGGATTTATTTCGCCGCCATTTCCATCATCCTGTTGATCAGTACGTACTTTGTATCCAGGAAGGTCTTTTACCATGAATAGAAGAAGGTGAACGCAATGTCGGTTTCCCGGTGGCTATCGCTCGAACATTGGAAAAGATGGCTCTGGTCTTTCATCCGTTTAACATTGATCGCAGGTTTGTCCTTTGTCATTCTGTATCCGATTCTGCAAAAAATCTCGACGGCCGTCAAAGACAAGGCCGATCTTTATTCACCGGTCGTCGTATGGATTCCGGAAAATTTCACGATGAGCAATTTCATTGATGCCATTCGCATCATGGATTATTGGGAAACGCTGTTCAATACGTTTGCGCTGTCGGCGACAACGACGGTCCTGACCGCCGCTTCTTGCGCGCTGGCAGGTTACGGCTTCGCCCGGTTGAAATTCAAGGGCAGCCAGTTGTTGTTCGCCGGTGTTGTCCTGACGATCTTGGTGCCTCCAACCACGATTCTCATCCCGATCTACTTGAATCTGAAGGATTTTACGCTGATGGGCCTGATCCCGCTCCTTACCGGCAAGTCTGTCAATCTGTTGAACAGCTATTGGCCGTTCATTCTGACTTCGCTGACGGCCAACTCGCTGAAAGCCGGTCTGTACATTTTTATTTTCCGGCAGTTTTACCGCGGCATTCCGAAGGAAGTGGAGGAGGCGGCTTATATCGACGGCGCGGGCGTCGGAACGACCTTTACCCGCATCATGATGCCGAACTCGATTCCTGCCGTCATTACCACGACGTTGTTCTCCTTCGTCTGGCAATGGAACGACAGCTTCTACACGACGACGTATCTGACTTCAAGCAAGGTCATGTCCACCCAGCTTTCATCGTTGCCGTACAATCTGTCCATCATGCTGGGCGGCGATCCGTCGAAGGCAGACCCTTTTTATTTGAGTATGGTGCAGGATACCGGCATCTTGCTGGCCATCCTTCCGTTGATTGTCATTTATTTGTTCGTCCAGCGATACTTCGTGGAAAGTATCGAGCGTACCGGTATCGTAGGCTAACGTTTCAAGATGAAAACCGCCACCCGGAATCTAGTGGATGGCGGTTTTTGCGTGCATGCAGCAACAAGTAAATAACGGGATATAAAGTAAAAAAATGTTTATTGTGGGTCGGGGCCTTTAAAGTATAATAATACAATTAATCGATAGGAAAGGGTGTTATCTGTTGCTGATCATCATCGTAAAGAACTTCTCCAAGGTCATGCTAAGCGCTTTACTGGTTGGTTCAACACTGGCGTCTTGTCACCAAAGCAGCGGTATCGACCACAATCGGGGGCCGGAAACACGCGGGGAAGGCGTATACAACGATAAGTCATTAAGCGTTTATCATCCGCCGATCGAAGTCACGCTTGTGAGAGAAATCGGCGACGGCTTGGAAGATATTCTGAAGGCATTGCCTGATGAAACGCTGGAGGACAATCGCTGGAGTCAGTTGTACGAACAAGTTCTTGGCATTCAAATCAAATATAAATGGGCTGTGAGAAGCGAACAATACCACAAAAAGCTGGATATTATGCTGGCTTCAGGGGACATTCCGGATGTCGTCAAGGTCAATGCCCAACAGCTCAGGCAATTGAGTCATGCCGGTCTGATCCAGGATCTGACGCAGGCTTATGAGGAATATGCTTCAGCGTTGACTCGGCAAGTTCATCGTCAGGAAGGGAGCGGCACCCTGGAATCCGGCATAATCGGTGACAAGCTGATGGGCATACCAGAGACCGATTCCTCTATCGAAAAGGCGATGTTTCTGTGGATTCGAACGGATTGGCTGGACCGATTGGAACTGTTGCCTCCGCAAACGATGGATGATGTCCTGGAAATTTCGAAAGCGTTTACAGAACAGGATCCCGACGGAAATGGCCAACAGGACACCTATGGAATAGCGGCTACGCAATATTTGTGGGACCCTGTCATGGGCTTAACCGGATTCATGGCCGGTTATGGAGCTTACCCGAACATATGGCTTGAAGACGAGAGCGGCAAACTCGTATACGGAGGCATTCAGCCCGAAGTGAAACAGGCGCTCAAAGCGCTTCAGGATATGTATCGCAACCATGAAATCGAGAGTGAATTCATTTTTAAAAACGGAAGCAAAGCAAAACAGCTCATAGCCGATGGGAAGATCGGAATGGCCTATGGAGAGCAATGGGGAGCGTTCTTGTTTCAATCCAGCCGAAGCGGCGATCCGGATGCAGAGTGGCAGGCTTTTCCCATTGTTACTGACTCCGGCAAGGCGCCACAGGTTCCGCTTAAATTTACCACAAGTTCTTTTTACGCCGTAAGAAAGGATTTTGCTCACCCGGAAGCGATTCTGAAAATGTTCAATTTGCATCTTGAAAAAAATTGGGGCAAAACGGCCGAGTATGGGACTTACTACAACGATTCCTCGCCCGTGTGGGGTCTATCTCCCGTGACTCCTTTCCCTGCTGATAAAAACCTCGAAGCCTACCGGCAAATCGCCGAAGCGCGTCGACAAGGCTCGACGTCACAGTTACAAGGTGAGTCCGGATTCATACAAGACCGAATTGATCGATATATGGATAAGAAAGAAGACAGCGAATCCGGCTGGGGATGGGAAAAAATCTACGGGTCCTCCGGTGCGATGAGTATCCTGGACCAATACGAGAAAAACGATCAGTTGTTATTCGATGCATTTGCCGGCGCTCCGACCGAAACCATGATCGAAAGAAGAAACATTCTGGACAATCTTCAGCATGACTACTTCGTTAATATCATCCTCGGCGAACCCGTCGACCAATTCGACCGGTTTGTCGAGGAATGGTATCGGCTTGGCGGCACGGACATTACGGCCGAAGTGAATCAATGGCATGAGGACAAGAAAGACCGTTCATAGAACCATGAGCCCCGCAAGCATGATTGGCTTCAAAGGCCATCAGGCGGCTAATCATCAAGCATATTCACACGCATCGGAGGAGTTTAATTGCTTAAGTTACCCGTGAATTCCATTCGTAATACCATCTTTATTCGATTGGTTGCTACCTATCTATTTGTTATTCTTCCGCTTATCATTCTCGGTGTTTATCTGTATAACTGGAGTTACCAATACGCTAGCCAGGAAATATCCAAAAATTCACAAGCGCAGCTTTCGGCTTACCTGGACGGGTTGAACCGGGAAATCGAATGGTTGGAAATTCAGCAATACGACATTTTGCAGGACGGGGAACTCAACAAAATGGCGCTCACATGGGAGATGATGAGCACGGTCGATAGAAAAGCAAGCCTCCATTATTTGCTGCCTCGACTGGTCTCCATCAAAAACAGCAGTGTCTACATAAAAGACGTATTCGTTCATATCCGCGGCATGGATAAAACGATTTCAGCCATGACCGGGATGAACCCATTCGACTCGAGACGGTATAACAATGTCCAAGTAGGAAAGGCGCGCGGCAATGCGAGACTCTTGCAGATCGACGATACGCTCCATCTTGTAGCGGCTAAATACGGAGCTAGAAAAGGGGAAGAGCCGTTCCTGATCGTTCAGATCGAAATGGATCCGAGAAAACTCAGGGAATCCCTGATGCAAATCAGTGTATATCCGGAAAGCGGGGCTTTTATCGTCTCCGAGCCGTCCGGATTTGTTCTGGCCAGCCATGAGGAGGCGGATCGTTTAATGGGAGGGGCTATGCAGGCCATCCAAAATGCGAATCGCCAACTGACAACGATCGGTTCAAGCAGGTATCTGATCGATAAGGCGTATTCCGACAAGCTGAAATTATCCGTGTTCACCTACTTGCCTACCGAGGTGGTGAAGCGGCCGCTAAGTAAATTTTATGTCTGGGCCTGGCTGTTTGCAGGCACGACGCTCTTAGCCATCGCCATCTATGCCGTATCGACATACAAGCTGGTTCATAAACCGCTGCTCCTGCTTGTCCAAAGCTTCAGGAAAATGGAAGATGGCATGTTTAATGTCCGGATCAGGCACGGACAAAGGGATGAGTTCGGCTATTTATACGATCGATTCAATCATATGCTTATCAAGCTGCAGCATTTGATTGATCAGGATTTCAGGCATAAGCTCATGATGCAAAGGGCGGAGCTGAAACAGCTCCAATCCCAGATCAATCCCCACTTTTTATATAATAGCTTCTTCATCTTGAGCTCCCTGGCCAAAACGGGGGATGTCGCGCAAATCGAGTTGTTCACGAACATGCTTGGAGAATACTTTCGATTTATTACCCGCAATGATGCGGACAACGTTCCATTGCTGGAAGAGACAAGGCATTCCCGCATTTATACCGAGATTCAAAAGCTCAGATTCTCAAGGCGGATCCGCGTACAATTCGGGGAGCTGCCGAAGGAAATGGAGACCATCAAGGTGCCGCGATTGATCATTCAGCCTATTATCGAGAACGCCTATGAGCACAGTCTCGAAAAAATGCAGGATGAAGGTTTGCTGCATGTAGCGTTTCATTTGGATAATGACGAAGCCTCCATCGTGATTGAAGACAATGGGAACGGGTTGACGAATAACGAAATCGAAGCGCTAAACAGGCGGCTTGAACGGACGTCCGAATCCGCTGAATCCCCTGAAGTGACGGGCCTTATCAACATCCATCGGCGAATTGCCTTAACATACGGGGAAAGCAGCGGATTAGTTCTTTCAAGAAGTCCATTGAATGGATTGCGGGTCCAGATTCGAATCAGGCTGACGGAGGGGAATGGACATGTATAGATTGCTGGTCGTTGACGATGAAGAGATTATTACGAACAGTTTGTTCGAAGTATTTCATCAATGGATACCCGAAAAGCTTGATGTTTGCCGGGCCTACTCCGGCAAGGAAGCACTGAATTGGATGTCGCGCACGAGAATCGACATCGTTCTGACGGACATACGCATGCCAGGCATGAGCGGATTGGAATTGACGGAGAGCATCCGCGCTCTCTGGCCAAGGTGCAGAATTATCTTTTTGACCGGGTACAGTAATTTCGATTACGCTTATCAAGCGATCCAGATGCCCAATATTCGCTATTTGTTGAAGACGGAAGGTTTCGATAGGATCATGGAGGTCGTGAAGGAAGTTATCCATGAAATCGAGAGCGGCAACCGCATGAAAGAATGGCTCAAGCAATCTCGCATGCAGATCGAAGCGCTGGAGTGGATGGAGCAGGGGGAGTACTTCCGGCAATTCGTAGCGGACAGCAGCTTGCTTGGAGCGGATAACGAAGCGATGATTGACGATTTCCAATCCTTGAACATTGGGTTGGATCCTAAACTCCCTGTACTGTTAGCGCTTGGCCGCGTAGCGTATTCAGCAGGCAAAGCATATGCAGAAAAGAAAAATGGTCATCGATCGGTAAGATGGATATGGAATTCTTTTATGGAGGAGCATGTCCGCAGCATCGGCGTCGTGGACAAACACGGGGATTTATTATGGTTGCTCCAGCCGCGGTCCGAGAACCCAATCGGGGATCGTCTGGTTCTTTATTTGGAGGGTACGCTTGAACTCATCCAGGAAGCCTGCCTTGATTCTCTTGAACTTACCGTATCATTCACCATAAGCGGCTTCCCGTGCCGGTGGGAGGATGTGACACCACAGTATGAAAGGCTGCGAAGGCTGCAGCAGCTAAAGATGGGCGACGGAATTCCGATGATTCTGAAGGATCAAACCGACTCTGACAAATCGCCGTACTGCAAGGATGGAGTGGAGGCGAGTCATAAGGCGGACATCTTGGAAGCGCATTTGGAGGCCGGAAGGGAAAATGAATTTATGGAAGAATTGGAGCAGATGTCGGAATTCGTGCTGACCATGGACGATCTTTATCAGCACGCTGCCCAAGCTTATTATTCTATTGCGCTGGTGCTGTATGCGAAGCTGACCAGGCTAGGTCTTCAGGATCCTACAGGTGAACGGGGAAAGCTTCTGGACTTGGAAGGCCATGATTCCATGAAGGAAGCTTTTCGGTATTTGAGGCGAACGGCCGAAGATATCTTCGCTTTCAAACGTATGGATGAACGAGGCAAAACGGCGCATGTCATTGATCGGGTATGTCAATATATCGAGGAGCATTTGGATCAGGACGTGACCCTTGTGCATCTTGCCGAACGCTATTATTTCAATCCGTCCTATCTATCGCGCTTGTTTAAGCAAGAACGGGGAATCAACATCTCCGAATATATCGAGAAATGCCGAATACGAAGAGCCAAGGAGCTGCTTAAGGAAGGGGATTTGAAGGTAAGGGACGTGGCTCCTCTTGTCGGATACGATGCCGCCCATTCCTTCACCCGCTTCTTCAAAAAGGCGACGGGGTTAACGCCGCAGGAGTACAGGGACAATCTCGTGAATTAGGCCGGCACCTACCATTAGTCCGGTGTTTTCAGATGGAATGTCGGGTTGTTGCCTTGCTTAGCAAGAGGTACACTTTTTACGACCACTTCCGGAATGTCGACCCGCGATGGGAATGACAGGTCCCCAAGTAACGATGGAGGAGGGCGTGTTCAGGGGTGAAGCCCGTAAAGCCGTTACTGGTCATATCTACCGTATTCGCGTTCGTTTGCATACTGTGTGTCTTTGCAAACCTTGCGAATCGTGACCAAGACGATCCAAAACTGTTAAACCAGGAGTTGAGTGACAAGGTGACTGATGATATCAAAGCAGGCAAGGCGGGAACTGAAACGATGGACCAGAGCAGCAGCATGGATACGATTCGGGATGCGGACAGCACCCGCAGCGAGCCGTACGCGGTCGCGATCGGCAAGATTCCTCCGAATGGGAATCCGGTCGTCTCCCATAAATTCGGCGCGGATCCCTATGCGCTGGTAGTAGACGGGCGAGTTTATTTATATAACACGTACGACGCACTAGAGTATGACGATGACGGGAACGTCAAGGACAACAGCTACAGCACGATCAACAAGCTGTCCGTCATCTCTTCATCGGATTTGGTCAACTGGACTGATCACGGCGCAATCCAGGTTGCAGGACCGACCGGCGCTGCCGCATGGGCAACGCAATCGTGGGCACCAGCGGCCGCGCACAAGGTGATTCACGGGGAAGATCGATTCTTCCTCTATTTTGCCAACAATGCCAGCGGCATCGGTGTACTGACGAGCGACAGCCCCGTTGGCCCGTGGATAGATCCTATAGGAAAGCCGCTGATCACAAGAAACACGCCGGGCGTGGAAGGAGTCACGTGGTTGTTTGATCCCGCCGTGCTCGTTGACGATGACGGGAAAGCTTATATCTATTTTGGCGGCGGCATTCCGGAAGGCAAAGCCGAAATGCCGGATACGGCTCGCGTCATGCAGCTTGGCGAAGATATGGTCAGCGTGCTTGGAGAAGCCGTCACGATTCCAGCTCCTTATATGTTCGAGGATTCAGGAATCAACAAGTTTGGTGGAAGGTATTACTATACATACTGTTCCAATTTCTCCGGAGGAACGCGGCCGGAGAACAGTCCTCCTCCAGGCGAGATCGCTTATATGGTCAGCGAGCACCCGATGGGACCCTGGACGTATCAAGGGACTATTTTGAAAAATCCAGGGCATTTCTTCGGGGTTGGAGGGAATAATCATCACGTCATCTTTCAGCTCCGACAAAACTGGTATATTGCCTATCACGCCCAAACGTTGTCGAAGTCCATGGGGGTTCCCAAAGGCTATCGCTCAACCCATCTGAACCGGGTTTATTTCGAGCCGGACGGTACCATCAGGGAGATTGAAGCTGACATGGAAGGCGTGAAAGGGATCCAGCCGCTCAATCCTTTCCAACGAACGGAGGCGGTAACGATGGCATGGAATGCCGGAATTCAAGCCAATACATCTATGGCCGCTGAAGACTCGCAGGGCGGCCCGATATTGACGGTCACGGACATCCATGACCGGGATTGGATCGCAGTGGACAATGCTGATTTCGGGAAAGGAGCATCTGCGTTTACGGCTTGGATCTCGGGTATTGATGCGGGAGGGCGGCTGGAGCTTCGGCTGGATCGTCCGGATGGAGAACGGATCGGCACGGTGGACGTACCGCCTTCATCCGGTACGGAACAGCGTATGGAATTCTCCATGGAGGTTTCGGGCGCATCCGGCATCCATCATCTTTACTTCGTATTTACCGGGCAGCGGGATCAGAGGCTATTTGATTTCGAAGCATGGAAATTTCATCATTGATTGCTGACATTGCCTGTTTGTTAATAACATGATTGCAATCTAAAAAGGCGCTCCCGAAAAAAGCAGCGCCTTTTTTAGGTTTCGAGGTTATAATGTACGTACAAGTTAATGCTGGCCAGAGGCGATCTCAACTGTCTGCGATCCATGCATTTTTCTAAACATGTTAGCGCTTACTCCGGCATAGGACTTGAATTTTTTATAGAACCAGTCCATATCGTTATAACCCACCATGTCAGCGATTTCGTATATCTTCATGTTGGTGTGCACGAGCAAGAATTTCGCTTTCTCCATCCTCTGCTGCAACAGATATTCGTTAAACGTCATCTTCTCGTGGAACTTGAATTTTTGGACTAAATAGGAGTAGTTGAAATGCATCCGCTCGGCAATTTCTTTCAAGGTGACGTTTTGATACTTCGAATCTTCCAAGTATTCCTTCACCTCTTGAATGATCTGATCCTCCTTTTCCGCATGGACATGGGACACTCTAAGACACGGATTCCCGTCACCGGAATTGGTTGTCGGCGTGATCATCTGCAAGCTGGAGCTGAGCTCTTTGATCGTGAACGGTGCTGGCAAATAATCGTTGACTTGCAGCTGCAAGGCTTTCCGGGTCCAATAAAAGTCCGTGCTGCCTCCGGCAACAATGATAGGGACTCGGCTTACGCACCGGATTTGTTCGCATAACTCCATGCCTGCGGAATCTGAACCGAACGCATGGATAATCACTACCGTGTAAGGCTCCAAGGCAACGAATTGCATAGCGGACGAGGAGGACCTGACGCAGCGGCACCGCGAGCATCTCAAATCATTCCAATCCGGCGGGCTTCCCGGTGTTTCTACATCATGAGTTTCCAGATCAACAAGCAGAATATCATGCACAATGCTTCCCCCTAACTTCTTTGTAATAACGCTTACATTCGGTTTGATAACATTATGGGGAACAGAAGGCCGGATCACAATGTGCCGATCTTTATATTTCTAACCGATATTTACTTCTTACTGAATATAACCGGTATGTGAACGCCTGAGAAATTTTGACAACCTGAGATTGGACGGGTGAAGGACCCCAATTTGGCAGGTTGTTGCAAAAAAATGTAAGCGCTAATATGGAGTTATGACCATTCGGGCGGGTTCCGGGTTCCGTACCGGATTTCTGTTTTTTTTGCTCGAAGCGGAAAGGAGGTAATGCTTTGCTTCGCATGCCTAAACGCGGCCGATGGGCGGCAACGGCAGTGGCGGCGTCCGTCGTTCTCGTGTTGATCGTGTCCTATATGGGCAGCCGCGACAAGCCGGTCACCGAAAGTCAGGCACCTGAAAAACTGGAGGAAGGAGTCGCGGAGCTAAAGGGGAACTCCGAAGCGCCGAACGGGAAGTCGAATGCCGAATCCCCTGCGGGCATTAACCAGCCTGCTCCAACTGAGCCGCAGGCACAACAGTCCATAGCTCAAGATATTCCCTCGCTGTATGAACTCTTCGAGGAAGACTTTCCGATCGGCGCCGCGATCGAACCGAATCAGACCATCGGCCCATCAGCGGAATTGCTGAAGAAGCATGTCCGCTGGCTGGTGGCCGAGAACGTCATGAAGCCGGATGCGATCCAACCATCGGAAGGCCGATTTATATGGACAAATGCCGACCGAATCGTGGAATTTGCCAAGGTGAACAACATGCAAGTCCGTTTCCATACGCTGGTCTGGCATACCCAAGTTGGCGAGTGGTTTTTCCAAGATGCGGAAGGCAAGCCGATGGTGGATGAGACAGACCCCAAGCGCCAGGAAGCGAACAAAAAATTGCTGCTGGAACGCCTGGATACCCACGTAAGGACGATCGTCAGCCGATATAAGGACGAGATTACGTCCTGGGACGTGGTGAATGAAGTCATTGAACCGGGGGATCCGGACGGGATGCGCGCGAGCGAATGGTACAAAATTGCCGGTACCGATTACATCGCAACGGCATTTCGAGCCGCTCGGGAAGCCGGAGGACCTGAAGCGAAGCTCTATATTAACGATTACGGAACGGATAACCCTGTGAAAAGGGACCGTTTGTTTCAGCTCGTGAAAGATTTGCTGGAGCAAGGTGTTCCGATCGACGGTGTCGGACATCAGACGCATATTGACATCTATGGTCCATCGGTGGATTCCATCATCGCGTCGATGCGAACATTCGCGGAGCTTGGCCTCGACAATCTCGTCACCGAGCTCGACATGAGCATGTATGCCTGGAACGACCGCAGCGATTACGGCCAAGATCTCCCGCAAGAAATCCTAAACCTGCAAGCCGAACGATATGGCGAGTTGTTTAAGGCATTCCGCCAAAACAAGGACATTCTTAGCGGCGTCGTGTTTTGGGGCATCGCCGACGATCATACCTGGCTTCATGGTTTTCCGGTCGCACGTACCAATGCGCCCTTGCTGTTCGATCAAAGACATCAACCCAAACCGGCATTTTGGGCCGTTGTTGAGGCGGCGAAGACCGAGTTATAAACAGACGTTACCGCAGAGTCGAGCAAGCATTATGGATAAATAATTTTATAGCTCAATGCCGCTTACCGAAAAAAACGTGATAAGGAGAAAGCCGAATGATGAGAATGAATGTGGAGAAGCTGCCCAAGCTTCATGAAGCCTTTGGAAATGGCTTCAACATCGGAGCTGCCGTGAATCCGATCACGATGGTGACTCAAAAGGAATTGTTGACGCACCATTACAACAGCGTTACGGCGGAAAATGAAATGAAATTCGAGCGATTGCACCCATCGGAAGAGGTATATACATTCGAGCAAGCCGACCAGATTGTATCGTTTGCCAAATCGAACGGAATGGCGGTGCGAGGACATACCCTCGTATGGCATAATCAGACGCCGGAATGGGTGTTTCAAAACGGCTCCGGCGGTAAAGCCGGCCGCGAGCTGCTGCTCGCGCGGATGAAATCGCACATCCATGAGGTCGTTGGCCGTTATCGTGGAGACATCTATGCATGGGATGTCGTAAACGAAGCCATTGCCGACAGTGGAAGCGATCTGCTTCGTTCCTCCCCGTGGCTTGCGTCAATCGGGGAGGATTTTATCGCAAAGGCATTTGAATACGCGCATGAAGCGGATCCGCAAGCGCTGCTGTTTTATAACGATTACAACGAATCCGTACCGGAGAAGAGGGAGAAGATTTACGCGCTCCTTAAATCGTTAAAGGAGCAGGATGTGCCGATTCACGGCGTCGGGCTTCAAGCTCATTGGAATCTGGAGTTCCCTTCGCTTGACGATATCCGCAGGGCCATCGAAAGATATGCAAGCCTTGACCTGATGCTCCATGTAACGGAGCTTGACGTATCCGTTTTCGCGCATGAGGATAAGCGGACCGATCTGGCGGCGCCGACGGAAGAAATGCTTGAGCGCCAGGCGGAGCGTTACGGACAATTGTTCCGGCTGCTTAAAGAGTACAGCGGCAGCATAACTTCCGTAACCTTCTGGGGCGCGGCGGACGATTATACCTGGCTGGATCATTTCCCGGTAAGGGGCCGCAAAAATTGGCCGTTTGTCTTCGATGAGAATCATCATCCGAAGGAATCTTACTGGAACCTGTTGAAGGAAGCCAAGGCGGATCAGACATTTCAGGATGTTTGATCGCGTACCGTTCCCAGCAGTCTCCATTGGTTGAAGGGAGAAACCATCTATGAACAAGACATTGATCACAAATCCGATCATATGGGCGGACGTGCCGGATGTGGATGTCATCCGCGCAGAGGATGCTTATTATATGATCAGCACCAGCATGCATTCGATGCCGGGCTGCCCGATCATGAGGTCCGAGGATCTGATGCATTGGGAAATCGTTAGTTACGTATACGATACGCTCGAAGATAACGAGGCCCATCGTCTGGAAGGCGGCAGCAATATCTACGGGAAAGGCTCTTGGGCGGCCAGCCTGCGCCATCATCAGGGGAAATTCTATGTCTGCTTCTCCAGCAACGATACCGGACGGTTTTATGTGTACCGCACAGATGATGTCATTCAGGGACCATGGCAACGATCCGTCATCGATGGACTGCGGCATGATCCGGGCCTGCTTTTTGATGATGACGCAGTGTTCGTGATCTACGGCAACGGGGATATTTACATCACCGAGTTGACCGCGGATGCCACGGCCCTTAAGCCGGACGGAATCCACCAGCGGTTGTTCGAAACGGAAGCGGAGGGCATCGGATTGCGCTGCGAAGGCTGTCATGCCTACCGCATCAATGGTTACTATTATTTGCTGTTCATTGAGTGGCCGAAGGCAGGCGTCGGCAACGGCCGGCGTAGACAAATCTGTTACCGGTCTCGGGAATTGCTCGGCCCCTATGAAAGAAGAATCGTATTGGATGACGATCTCGGCTACCATAACAAGGGAATCGCCCAAGGCGGGATTTTTGATACGCCGGATGGCAAGTGGTACGCGATGCTGTTCCAGGATCATGATGCCGTCGGCAGAATCCCGTGCTTAGTGCCGGTGGCTTGGGAGGAGGATTGGCCCGTGTTCGGCATGGAGGGCAAGGTGCCGGAACGGTTTGAGGTCGACTTGCCGCAAGCTGCGGCCAAGCCGCTCGTGATCAGCGACGAATTCGAATATGAATCGGATAAGCTGGCGCTGAATTGGCAATGGAACCACAACCCGGATCATCGGCTGTGGTCGGTGACCGAACGCCCCGGTTTCCTGAGACTGACGACAGGCAGCTTGGCTGCAGGCGTGCTTCAGGCACGCAATACGCTGACGCAGCGTACGGAAGGGCCGGCGTGCACGGGGATGGTATTAATGGACACGGGACAAATGAAGCCCGGCGATCATGCGGGCCTTGTTGCGCTGCAAAACCATTTCGGCACCATCGGCATCAAGGTGGCAGAGAACGGCGACAAATTCATCGCGATGTGCGTGAACGACGGGAACGGCCTTGAGAAGGAGCTGGAAACGGTTCGTTTTCAAGGCAGGGATGTGCATTTGAGAATTCATTTTGATTTTGAGAACAGCAAAGATGTGGCTTCCTTTTCTTATTCGTCCGACGGGTTGGAGTGGATGCCGATCGGTGGAGAGCTGAACATGCGGTATACCTTGGATCACTTTATGGGTTATCGGATCGGGCTTTATTATTATGCGACCGGGCAAATCGGCGGCCATGCCGACTTCGGTTATTTCCGCTACGAGAAAGCCGAACGGTAGAGCAGGAGGATGACGAGTCATGGCAGACCATTGGACGACAGCCGTAAATGAAACGGAAGGCCCAGCCGCGCCGCGGGATCCGGTAGTCAAACGCCGCGGACTGTACATCCTGTATGAGACGATCATCGAAGCGACGATTCGTCCCGATGGGAAGTACACACAAGAGATGTACCTGGACGGGAGCCAGCTCGTCGATAAAGCCCGGTTTAACGGGGGTGTAACGGATGAAGCCATGCTGGAGCTTCTAAGAAGCTCCAGCGGACTTCGCCGACTGGTGGACCGTATCGGAATCTCTGTTCGTGCGCATGAGCCCGGCATATCGACCGTACAGTTTACATATTGGAATTGGGGGAAAACGAATCCATACGAAACAGGATCCCGCCTGAGCATAACCTGTCCAACTGACGGCACGGAAGCGCTCCTGGTTCTGGATGACGACGAAGGGCGATATCAGGATGACAACGTTCCCGGAAAATTCGTATTTGAATTCGAGCAAGAGGGCGCATTGGCAACGGCCACCATTGTGTTCTATCTTCGAGATGGTTTCCTAGCTCCCGACGTCACGGCCGACCCGCCTGTCGATGTTGAATCGCAAGCGTATCGAGACATGATCAAGAAATCACTCGTAAGCCCAGGCAACAACATCAGATTGAAGAAGGCGATCGAAAAAGCGAAGCGAGGCGAATACGTTTCCATTGCCTATATCGGTGGTTCCATTACGCAAGGCGCCGGCGCTGTGCCGCTCGATTCGCAATGCTACGCGTACCAATCTTATGACCTCTTTAAGCGAATGTTTGCACCAGCCGCCGATAGCCCGATTCGTCTCATCAAAGCCGGCGTAGGCGGCACGCCGTCGGAGCTGGGCATCGTCCGCTATGATCGGGATGTGCTTCGAGAAGGGGCGGTAGAGCCGGATATCGTGATCGTTGAGTTTGCCGTCAACGACGCCGGCGACGAAACGAAAGGAAATTGTTACGAGAGCCTGGTCCTCAAAGCTCTTCGTGCCGATCACAAGCCGGCGGTGATTTTGCTGTTCAGTGTATTCGTGAACGACTGGAATCTTCAAGACCGGCTAGCTCCCGTAGGCTGGCATTACAACCTTCCGATGGTCAGCGTGAAGGATGCGGTCACGGAACAGTTCCGATGGACCAGGGAACAAGGCAACGTGATTACGAAAAGACAGTTTTTCTACGACATTTATCATCCGACCAATGCAGGACATCGGGTGATGGCCGATTGTTTGGGTTGGTTATTCGAAGTAACCGACCATTCCAACGTTGACGAGGAAGATTTCGCTGATGTACTGCCTCCGTTAATCGGAAATGACTTCGTCGGGATTAAGCTGCTCGACCGACTGAATGGCGACCGTTTCGCCCGAATTGATGCTGGCGGTTTTTCGGACATCGACACGGATCTGCAGATGGCGGAAATGGGTGATCATGCATACGGGACGCCGCAATTTCCGCACAACTGGATGCATACGGCCGATTCCGGCAAGCACAGCTTCAGGATGACCATTCGGAGCAAGAGTCTCATCCTTGTTTATAAAGACTCCGGACGCCGGGAGTTCGGAACTGCGAAGATATGGGTGGACGGGAAGCTGAAGAAGACCGCCGATCCGCATGAAGTGAACTGGACCCACTGCAATGCTGTGATTTTATACAATGATCCAAATGCGGAAGAACATGCGGTAGAGATCGAAATGGCGGAAGGCCACGAGGATAAGCGATTCACGATTCTGGGCTTCGGCTATGTTCCATAGGGTTGTATTAGAGCACAGCTTGCCAAAGCGGTGAGATTGCTTGGATATTGCCCAGCGCTAAACCTATGAACTGAAGGGGAGAGGAACATGAAGGAGAAGGCCCCGGCCGGATTCGACCGGCAACGGGAACATATCGCCAGGGGAATAATCGAAACGGTGGAATATGCATCTGAAACGGTAGGCAACTTTCGAAAGGCGACGATCTATACGCCACCAGGGTATGGCGATGATAAAACGTACAACGTGCTTTATTTATTGCATGGGATCGGTGGTGATGAGTCGGAATGGCACCGCCATGCGGATCCGCAGACGATTCTGGACAATCTATGCGCGGATGGGAAACTCGCGCCGATGATCGTCGTTTTTCCCAATGGCCGTGCGATGCCGAACGATCGGGCTGAAGGGGACCTGTTTGATCCGGACAAAGTGAAAGCATTCGTGACGTTCGAATTCGATTTGCTAAACGACCTGATTCCCTTTGTCGAGTCGCGTTATTCGGTATCGACAGGTCGGGAAAACCGTGCGATTGCGGGGTTGTCCATGGGCGGGGGGCAATCCTTGAATATCGGCTTGAAGCACCTCGACCGTTTCGCATGGATCGGCGCTTTTTCCCCGGCTCCCAATACGAAATCTCCGGAACAGCTCGTCCCGAATCCGGACGAAGCATCGGCCCTACTCAAATTGCTGTGGCTGTCATGCGGCGATGAAGACAATCTTAAGCCGATGAGCGATCGGACACATGCGTATTTATCGGAGCATCGCGTTCCTCATGTGTGGTATGAGGAAAGTGGGGGACATGATTGGTCCGTATGGAAGAACGATTTGTATCATTATTCGCAACTCCTTTTTAAAGATAACTAATGTAAGAAGGAAGCCTTGCGCCTTATTGGCCGAGCTTTTTACTTTCAGCCAAATGAACGAAAGGGTAAAAACATGACGATATTGCCGAAGGAAATCATGTCCATGCTGGACAGAAACGGTACAAAAGCCGCTGATCTGGTGCACTGGATGGAGTGCGACCGGTTGCCGGACGGCGGCTTTGCGGACGGATATCTCGTCTTGTCCCGGGAATCACTCCACATCTTCCGTAGCAGCGGCATTTCGAAGGAGAAGACGTTTTCGGGTTATGCAGCCGGCCGGCATAAGGACGCTGGCAAGCTGGTGCAAGACGGTTCCGTCGATTGGGCATGGGAGCGCATTCCCCTTGAACGACTTGAAGCCTTGACCATCGTCAATCTGGTCGCTTCCGGCATGGTCGTGGCCATGGAGCAGGAGGAACGAGTGATCGGCGCATTCACAAGCGGTCAAATGAAACAGGCCGTCCGATTTGCGCAAGCCTTCGACAAAATGAAGAAGAACGAGCCCTTTGAAGCCTTCGAACAGGACGAGGAATCGCATGGAGCTTACTGCCCGACATGTGGATTGATCTTCCCTGAAGAAGGCAGGCCGTTCTGCCCGAAATGCATGAAAAGACATGCCGTCTTCGCACGTTTGCTGTCATTTGCAGGCAAGTACAAGCGGTCCATCTTTTTTATCGTGTTGTTTATGCTGCTGAACTCGGCGACCGGTCTCGTCATTCCTTATTTTCAAGGCACGGTGCTATTTGATCAGGCGCTTGCCGGCAATGGGGCTTTCGCGGGGCGGATCGGCCTCGTTATTGTGATCATTCTGGCATTCCGTACGCTATCGCTGTTATTCGGAATCTTGTTCGGCACCATCATCGCAAAGCTGGCGGCAAAGGTCGCATTCGATTTGAAATCGGCCGTATTTACCGCGTTGCAGCGGTTGTCGCTCGATTTTTTCATGCGTAGGCAGACCGGTCATCTCATGACCCGAGTGAATAATGACGCACAGGAACTACAATATTTCTTCGTAGACGGGCTTTCTTATTTCATCGTAAATGCGTTGAACATCATCGGCATCACCGCCGTGCTTCTGTGGATGGATTGGCGGCTTACGCTGATTTGCCTGCTGCCGATGCCGCTGGTACTATGGCTTGTCCGGAGCGCGTTTCCGAAACTGTGGCGCTTGTCCTGGCGGAGACACCGCAAGGTAAGCGCTCTGAATTCGATCATCAGCGATTCGGTTCGCGGCTCGCGGGTCGTCAAGGCATTCGGTAAAGAAAAGGTGGAGATCCGCCGCTTTCAGCGGTCGAACGATGCATTCTCCGTGGCCGAACAGCGTTTCAACAAATTGAGCGGAACGGTGTTCCCGATTCTCAATTTTCTGACTCAAGCGGGCGGGATATTGATTTGGGCGTTCGGCGGCTGGTACGTGATGCAAGGCCGGATGTCGTTCGGCGCCGTGCTGACGTTCGTCAACTATATGATGATGCTGTACGGGCCGATTCAGTTCATGAACAATATCGTCGGCTGGTGGTCCAATTGCATGGCGGCGGCGCAGCGTATCTTCGAGATCCAGGACGCCGTGCCGGATGTAGCAGAGCGTCCTGGCGCCGTTACGTTGCCGGCCATGAAAGGCGATATTGAAGTCGATAACGTCACGTTCGGCTACGAGCCGAACAAACCGATTTTGAAACAGGTGTCCTTGCGCGCGAGGCCGGGGCAGATGATCGGCATCGTCGGCCATTCGGGAGCTGGGAAATCGACGCTCGTCAATCTGGTGTCGCGATTGTACGACGTAACCGAGGGAGAAATCCGGATCGACGGCGTCAATGTCAAGGATCTTTCGACAGCTTCATTGCGGCGTCATATCGGGATCGTCTCTCAGGATGTCTATGTATTCTCGGGCAGCATCGCCGAAAATATCGCATACGCTGATCCCGATTGCTCGGTTGAGGACATCCTGCATACAGCCAAGATCGCGAACGCGCACGATTTCATCGAGAAGCTGCCCGACGGCTACGATACGGAGGTCGGTACGGGCGGCTATAGCTTGTCCGGCGGGGAGAAGCAGCGGCTGTCGATCGCCAGAGCCGTGCTGCACAACCCGAAGGTGCTCATTCTCGACGAGGCGACCGCATCGCTTGATACGGAGACGGAGCTGCAAATCCAGCAGGCGCTCGATTCGCTTGTCAAAGGACGGACGACGATCGCGATCGCCCACCGGCTGTCCACGCTAAGGCAAGCCGACTATTTGGTCGTGATGGATAAAGGCGTTGTCGTCGAAGCGGGCACGCACGAAGAGCTGATGGCGATGGAGGGCGTCTATCGGGAACTCGTCCGCAAACATGATGAAGCGCTCAGAATGAAGGGAGAAATCATCGCATGAGGATGGAAGAACATCGGGGAATGGAGCTGGCGGATGCGGCGGGCATCCGATATTTAACGCCGGGCAATTCGGAGTTTATGGAGACAAGCGGCCGCATGCTGTCGGTCCAGACCGGAGGTGAGATGCATTCGCCGGTATACGTGCATTGCTCCTTCCCGCATACGAACCAGCGCTCATTCTTGTCGATTCGAACGGCGAACAACAAGGAGATCGGCATGATCCGCCATCTTGACGATTTTCCGCAGGGGACGTCCTCCCTGATCGAAAGGCAGATGAAGATCCGTTATTTTACGCCGGAAATTACGAAGGTCATTGCCGTAAGCGAGGAGTTCGGCTATTCCTATTGGGAAGTAGCAACGACGGCCGGACTGTGCCGGTTTACGGTGCGAAACGGCAGCGGCAACGTCAAGTTCGCGGCGGAGAACCGCCTGCTGATCACCGACGTCGATGGAAACCGCTTCGTCATCCCGCAGGTGGATCAGTTGAGCGACAAGGAATACCGAATGATCGAAATGAGAATGTAAACGGCGGCAACGGAGGAAAATCGATGAATTTGAATTTCACGCTTTCAGAGCAGGATCTAGCGGCGGTACGGCAAGTTGTCGGAGCGGAGATCGCTTATTGCGTCCCGGCCGACCTGTCGCTGGAAGGGCGGCGGGTGGAAGGCTATCTTGCGATCGGCGGTGGCAGGTGGGCGTATGTGCAAGACGGCCAGGTGCGAGACGAGGGAAACATCGCGGACGCCAGCGATTATAAGCTGGTGCCGTTCGTTGGCAATGCGGTGCTCGAAGCCACGGAGAACGAGACGAAGCGAATCGTCGTCAGGGTGACGATGCAGCATGCGGCAAGGTACGGCTATATCGCCCAAATCTTGAACGACATGGCCGCCAGTCGCCCCGTCCGTATTTATCATGACGAAGCGGACCCGGTTTGTGCAGCATGCGGACGATCGCTCGTCCCGGGTACGCGGGTATGTCCCCGCTGTATGAGCAAGGCAGCCGCTTTCAAACGACTGCTTCTCGTATCGAGAAGGCACTGGCGTAGCTTGATGCTCGGGCTTGGCGTCCTGATCGCCGCTTCGGCGCTGGCGATGGCGGGACCTTATTTCCAGAAGCAACTCGTCAACGCTGCGCTGGTGCCCCCTGCCGGGCAAGAAGCGAGCGTTAGAGTGTTCTTCCTTGCACTTGCGGGGATGTTGTTCACCCTGGCCTTCGGCGAGCTGCTCGGCATCGCCAGAAATCGGATCATGGCCAGCGTCAGCACGGGCATTGCGGCCGATTTGCGCAAAACGGTATTCGATCGGATTCAGAACATGTCGCTCGGATTTTTGACGTCGCAGCGGGCGGGAGACCTGATGAACAGGGTGACGGCCGATACGGACCGCATCCGTCATTTGATTCAGGAGATGTGCACAACGGCCATCTACCAACTGATCATCCTGATCGCTTCAGCGACGCTGCTCTTTTCGGCGGATTGGCGGCTGGCGCTGATCGTGCTGCTTCCGGCGCCATTCGTTGCTTATCTGCACTACTATATTTGGAGACACGTGCTGCACAAGCTGTTTCACAAGCAGTGGCGTATCTCCGACAAGGCGAACTCGTTCCTTCATGACGTCCTGAGCGGCATTCGGGTCGTCAAGACGTTCGGCCAGGAAGAGCGGGAGATCCGCAGATTTCGGGAATACAACGGTGAATTCGCCGCTGCCGCGATCAAGAGCGAGAAGTTGTACAGCATTTTATCTCCCATCTCAAATTATTTGATTCAGATCGGGCAATATCTCGTTCTCATGATCGGCTGTTACATGATTATCGGCCGGGAAATGAACGTGGGCGAGCTGATCCAGTTCAGCGCCTATGCGGCAATGATATTCGGGCCGATCTCCTGGTTGATGTTCATGCCGCGCTGGATAGCGAATGCCGTCATTTCGATGCATCGCGTATTCTCGGTGATCGACGAACAGCCGGAAGTCATCGATGCAAAGGACGCAGTGGGGCACCGGATTCGGGGCTCGATCGAGTTCTCGGGCGTTTTTTTTGGTTACCGATCGTATGAGCCTGTTCTGAAGGAGATTAATCTCACCGTAAAGCCGGGGGAAATGATCGGTCTCGTCGGTCATTCCGGTTCGGGAAAATCGACGACGATCAACCTGATTTCCCGTTTTTATGATGTCAATGAAGGAGAGATACGGATCGACGGCATCGATATCCGGATGATCCGGCAGGAGGATTTGCGCTTGCAGATCGGCGTTGTGCTGCAGGAGACCTTCCTGTTCAGCGGGACGATTGCGGAGAACATTCAATACTCGAAGCCGGGCGCGAAACCGGAAGAGGTAATCGAGGCGGCCAAAATCGCCAACGCGCATGATTTTATCATCAACTTGCCCGACGGTTACGACACGAGGCTGGAAGAGAACGGGAACAATTTGTCGGGAGGCGAGCGACAACGCATAGCGATCGCGCGCGCCGTGCTGAACGATCCCCGAATCCTCATTCTGGACGAGGCGACGGCTTCGCTAGACATTGAGACGGAAGCGGCCATCCAGGAGGCGCTGAAACGGGTGACGAAAAACCGCACGACGATCGCGATCGCGCATCGTCTCTCTACGCTGCGCAATGCCGATCGTCTTATTGTCCTTGACAAGGGGCGGATCGCCGAAATCGGCACGCATCGCGAATTGATGGAGAAGCGGGGGATCTACTACAATCTGATCTCCGCCCAGCGCGGCATGTCCCGCAAGAGCGACCCTTCCGTGGTGGTATGACGCCGCCAGATGCTTACTGTGAAAAAGACGATATGGAAAACACAAAGATGGATCTTTATGAACGTTGGAGAAATTGAGCCAAGTTTCCTATTCTGAGCTGCTGCCCGACATAGTAAAGATTACACTGAACTGTTCATCCGGGTGACCCTTAGTCTGCAAGATAGCTGGGAAAAAAAACACGCTGTCGACCGGAGACAGGCTGAAACGGTTTAAGGGAGGGCTGAGAGGATAAGGGGCTGATCGAACCTATTTTCAATTCGGCCGATATTTACTTATTACCTCCAGCCAGCCGGGAGTGGATGGATGATTATGAGAAAGTGGTGCCGGGTCATCGCACATTTCCCATTTGTTTGCGTTTTATCCGGGCGAAGGTATTAACGTGAATTCCACGCCCGAGCTGACTGTGCAGCGGCTCGAACGACATGGATCGCAAGCTGGCTAACGGCGTCGGACATACCGGCTGGAGCCGAGCGTGGTTCATCAACTTCTGGGTACAACCGTCGGATGCCGACAAAGCTTACGATACGTAAGAGCGATGCTCCACCAATCCACGCTGATTTGATCCGTCTGCTGTCCGCTTTGCGTAACAGCTGGAGCGATGGGAAAGTTAGAGGGCTGCTGTCACGCTTATCCCGTTTCCCGGTTGGAAAATGGTGGTCGAATCCAGCAGTTATTTGCTCTTGATTTTGCCAGCCTGGTTCGGTGGCGGAGCGTTTAACATTTTATTAATAAGGCAGTTCATAGAACGATCCCCAATTCACTTGACGAAGCAGCTCTTGTTGACGGAGAAGGTTATTTTTACATTTTCACGCATGTTATTTTTCCTTTATCCAAATCGGCCGTCATTGTGGTTGCGCTGTTTCAGTTTCTGGGTGTGTGGAACGATTTTTTGGGCCCGCTTGTTTACATCACAACAAGGAATCTAAGTTCACGCTGGCGCTTGGCCTGCAGCAATTTATTGGCTATTACACAGCTCAATGGGAGTTGTTGATGGCGGCGGCCACGATGGTTCTCGTTCCGCCTATTATGCTGTTTATGTTAGGACAAAAGGACTTTATTAAAGGCATTGCGGTATCCGGGCTGAAAGATTAAAAGCTCGTTCTGCCAACATATCGAAGGGAGGAACTCAATGAAAGCATTGAGAGGCAAACAGGTCATTTTGAAAGAGCAAGAACTGATTCGCAGGGAAAGAGCGAACAGAAGCTATCTGATGAAGCTGGACAGCGGTCATCTGTTGTTTAATTATCATTTGGAGGCCGGAAGATTTCATGGGAGAACGATTCCCGAAGGTGCGCACGGCGGTTGGGAAACGCCGGTCTGCCAATTGCGCGGCCATTTTCTTGGTCATTGGTTGTCTGGTGCGGCGTTGCATTATGAAGAAAGCGGCGACATCGAATTAAAGGCCAAACTGGATGCTATTGTGCATGAGTTGCATGAATGCCAACGCGATAACGGCGGTCAGTGGGTCGGTCCGATTCCCGAAAAATATCTGCACTGGATTGCAAGCGGAAAAAGCATCTGGGCGCCCCAATACAATTTGCACAAAATATTAATGGGGTTGGTCGATGCCTGGCAATATGCCGGTAATCGGCAGGCCCTGGATATCGTGGATCGGTTCGCGGACTGGTTTGTCGAATGGAGCGGCACATTCACAAGAGAGCAATTCGACGATATTCTCGATGTGGAGACAGGCGGAATGCTTGAGGTTTGGGCCGATCTGTTGCACATAACCGGAGCGGACAAATATCGTGTGCTGTTAGACCGGTATTATCGCAGTCGGCTGTTTCAACCCTTGCTGGAGGGCAAGGATCCGCTTACGAATATGCATGCTAACACTACGATACCGGAAGTGCTCGGCTGTGCGAGAGCTTATGAGGTTACCGGAGATGACAGGTGGCTGTCCATCGTCCAAGCGTATTGGAATTGCGCTGTAACGGAAAGGGGAAGCCTTGCGACAGGCGGTCAAACCGCTGGAGAGGTCTGGATGCCGAAGATGAAGATGAAGGCCCGCCTAGGTGACAAAAATCAGGAGCATTGTACTGTCTATAACATGATCCGACTAGCAGATTTCTTATTTCGTCAATCTGGCGACCCTACCTACGCGCAATATATCGAGTACAATCTATACAATGGCATTATGGCGCAAGCCTATTATCAGGAATATGGTTTGACTGGTAGTCAAAATAACTATCCTAGAACCGGCCTGCTGACCTATTTCCTCCCCATGAAGGCCGGTCTGCGCAAGGAGTGGAGCACGGAAACCGACAGCTTCTTCTGCTGCCACGGCACGATGGTTCAGGCGAATGCGGCCTGGAACATGGGAATTTATTATCAGGACGGGGATATCGTCTATATCAATCAATATTTCGATTCCGAGTTGGACACAAGTATCGCTGGAACCCTCATACGGATCGTACAGACGCAGGACAAAATGAGCGGGAGCCTCCTATCTTCGTCTAACACGGCCGGGTACCAAGCTATTAATGATACAGCGTCGATAAATGAAAATATACCTACTTTTCGCAAATACGATTTCATTGTATCTGCTGCTGCACCGACAACATTCACGCTCCGCTTCCGCATACCTGAGTGGATCATGGCGGGAGCATCCGTGTACGTCAATGACGTTCTGCAGGGGACGACTCTGGACAGCGAGAACTTCTATGACATTCACAGAGCATGGAAGGAAGGCGATACCGTCTCGATTATGCTGCCAATCGGCATTCGGTTTGTTCCGCTACCGGACGACGAACGAACAGGTGCCTTCCGATACGGGCCAGAAGTGTTGGCAGGCTTGTGCGAATCAGAACGGCAGCTCTATATGAAGGATGAGGATATTGCGTCCGCTATCGAGAACGAAAATGAACGTGAATGGGGGAGTTGGCGGTATTTCTTCAAGACAGTCAACCAGGAACCTGCCATCACGTTCAAACGAATTCGGGATATCGGGTACGAACCTTATCAAATTTACTTCAAAGTAACGCGTACAAAATTATAGTGAAGAGAGAAAATAAAATATTCTGTGTGTCCAGCCGATCAACATCCATTCCTGCGATAGATCTAGGCTGAGGACTAGTACGATCAAACAGGCGGATACTGAGATCGGTAAAATTGGCATTTCCGTAATGAAGATTTGAGAGATGTAAGCTGTCGGAGGTCTCATATAACGTTCCTGTTCGGGGGGACGATCGGAGTGAATATTCATTACTCGAAGCCGGGTGCAAAGCTGGAAGAGATTATTCTTGAAAAGCCTTATCCGTTAGGAGGGAAGGAGCAGCGTATGGTAAATGAAATTCACAGCGTTCTCTGCTATACGAGAGAACCACTTGAACCGGAAATCTATTCCCCGAAGCTTGCATATAGCATGCATCTCGCTTACACCGATGACGGGATGAGTTATCGGGAGCTTAATCACAACTCGGGGGTGCTGTTCGCTAAAGCCGCCGAGCTCTCAAACGCCACGCTGTCCGCCAAGAGTTTGAAGAATCCGTACCTGTTCCACATGGCTGACGGAAACTTTGGCGTACTGGCCATTCAGACGGAAGCGGACGGTTCTCCCGATCAGCAGAGCAAGGGCTCGGTGCTTTTGTTCACTTCCCCGGACTTGCTGCAGTATCGGGAGCTCGGTCTGTTGAACCTAACGAACGGGCTTCATGTACAAGATATCATGTGCGAATATGAACATGCTTCACGAAGGTATATCCTTCGTTGGCGTGAAGAAGACGGTAGGTATTATCAAAGGGAAATGGCGGACGTGACATGCCCGGACGACGCTGCCAAGCCGAAGCCGTGCGAAGCTTTCACGCTAAGCCCGAGACGCGTCGACATTGAAGGAGCAGTGCCCCGCAATGCGATTCGTGTATCGCGAGGCGTGGCTCAGAGGCTGATTCATAAGCTTACGGTACCGGTTCATGTGCGTAATGAACTGCCGGAGCGTGTGGCCGTTACGTCCAAAGAACAGTTACAAGCCGTTAAAGTGACGGCGATATACAGTGATGGCACAACCGCGATCAAGCCGATTGAGTGGGATGCGTCCGAGATCGATTGGAGCCGTCCCGGAACTTATCGCATTTCTGGAAGCATTCGGCAGGATCGCTATACGTTTCCGATGGCGATGAACCGTGCCGACCCTTGCATTGCGCAGTGGGACGGAAGGTATTATTTTGTCGCGACCAATGATGTCGACGGCAACCATACGATATCGATCCGGGAGGCGGATTCCATATTCGGTCTGGTCTTGGCAGAAGAAACCAAAATCCTGGATACAGGCATGCATGATCATCTGAAGCGATTTCTGTGGGCGCCTGAGCTTCATGGCATCGGCGGCGATCTGTATATTTTTCTTGCCGGCAGCAGCGGCGAATTCAAAGACATTCAATCGCATGTTATGCGGTTAAAGAATGGCGGCAATCCGAGAATGGCTGCGGATTGGGGGACCCCGATCCGGGCCGTCAGGCATGACGGAAGCCCGCTGTTTCAAGCCGGCATAACGCTGGACATGACCGTATTAGAGCGGAAAGGCCGTTTATATGTGCTCTGGGCGCAAAGGGAATTGGTACCGCATGACCTGGGCTCGTGGATCTATATCGCCGAGGCGGATCTGAGGGAACCGTGGAGACTGATATCGGAGCCTGTCCTGCTGTCCAAGCCCGATTACGGCTGGGCGAACAATCAAACGTTCGTGGAGGAAGGGCCCTTTGCACTCATGACAGACCGGAAGATCTTCGTTACGATATCCGGTGCTCTGGTCGATGCCACGTATTGCGTCGGCATGCTCAGCGTCAATTCTGACGCTGATTTGCTTGACCCGAACCCATGGACGAAGCGAAATTACCCGCTGCTAACCTCCAGAAGCGTGCCGGGCGAATACGGGCCAGGACACAATTCTTATATGAAGGACGAGGAAGGAACGATCTGGAGCGTATATCACGCTCGTCCAGGCATCGGCCAACCCCGCTGCTCGGGTCTCCGTCGCGTGCATTTCGACGTTGACGGTGAACCGATGCTGGGCTTGACGGAAGAGAAGGACCTGAATCCAGCGCTTGCGTCCGTATACCTGGATGTGCAGGTGGAAGGCTGACGGAACAACAACTTTTCTGGGTTTGTGCGAATTGTTGAACATGAAGAACAAAAGAAGCGCCGTGTTCCCGTGTGCGGGTACGCAGCGCTTCTTTTGCGTTTTGACGACGTGAACCCGAGGTTAATCCTTTGCCAATGATGGATTCAGATTGGGCACACCGTCTAGCCGACGCTCATGCGCTTTCCACTTTCCGGCCCTTTACGTTACCCAGAGCATCAACACGTTTAGAACTTACAAATCATGTTTAGTTTCTCTCTGGTCCGTTAACGCAAGCAGTTATATGATCTTGGTAGCTACAAAATGTAAGCGCTGCAACATGAATGCAGCCATGACCAAGGGAGGGGAATAACGCATGTGGATGCGAAAGATCAGCCTGCTGTTCTGCAGTCTGATTCTGGTGTTCATGATGGCATGCAGCAGCGGTTCGGGCGGTGATCTGAAGTCGAGCGAACCCGGCATAGCGAATGAGGCCGTCAACGAGCCTGCAGTGAAAGACGAGGAACCGGCAGTCGAACCAAGCGGCCAGGAAGACATATCCGGTACGCCGGAAATGGATTTTGATATGGGCGGCAGCACCATCAAATGGGTGTCCTGGTATGACGAGTCCATTCAGGAAGACAACCCTGACAACATTAATCGGAAACGAAATTTGGAAGAGTTAATGGAAAAGCATAATTTTAAAATGGAATACGTAACCGTGGATTTCGGCGAGTATCAGGACAAGGTGACAGCTTCGCTGGTAGCGGGCGAACCGATCGGCGATATCATCCGGGTTGCAAGGCCATGGATGATTCCGACACTGGTCAATCAAGGTTTGTTCGCGCCAGTGGATGAATACACCAAGAATGAGAAGGTATTCATACAGCAGTACACGAACGAGTACTCCCAATACGAAGGAAGAGGCTACGGATTTCGGACCGGCATCAACGGCGCATCATCCGGCATTTTCTATAATCGCACGCTAATGAATCAATTGGGCATAAAGCCATTGCAGGAATACGTCAACGAAGACAACTGGAACTGGGACACGTTCATTCAAGTCGCGAAAGAAGCGAACAAAGATTCAAATAACGACGGCAAGTTGGATATTTGGGGGCTTGCAACCGCTTCCCTGCTGGTTCCTGCCATGGCTTCGAACGAGGCGAATCTGGTCATTCTCGATCAGCAAGGACTCGAGGATCCAAAAACCTTGGAAGTATTGAACTTCTTATCGCGACTTGCAACCGAGGCGGTTGGCAGGCCTACGGAAGGAGGGGACTGGACTGAGGCGGGCCAATTTTTCCGCCAAGGCAACACATTGATGCTTGCGGGCAGCGACTATGAAATGGAGAACTTCAAGCAGGACATGCCGGATTACGATATCGGCTTTCTTCCATTCCCGAAAGGGCCAAGCGCCACAGGGTATCATTCGCATAATACGATCCCGAACTATCTGACGATACCAAGCGCGGTAGAACACCCCGAACGCCTGGTTTACATTTACGAGAAAATCAACGATATCGACTCAATCTACGATTATCCGAAACAATCCACGCTAGAAACACTATTCAGCAATGAGGACGATATTCAAAATGCCAAGATGGCCGGTGAGAGCATTAAAGTAATCGATACCGACAACGGATATCCATCGATGCCTTATTACGAGTTTATCGGGGAAATCATGGAAGGCATCCCGGTATCAACGGTTGTCGAGAAGTACAAATCGCCGTTCCAGGCTGCGATTGATGCGATTTGGAAAAAGTGAGCAGAGACCGTCAAGCATAAAACAGCTGCCCTCGCATCCTCTTTCGATTAGGAGGGCGGCTTCAGGTAAAGCCATTCGTGTTGGAAATCGATTTCGATTAATTCCACTTAATGGCAGAGGGAGGATAGCCTTTCGATTCCTTGAACACTTTGCTGAAATAGGAAAGGTCATAAAAACCGCAGCATTCCGCGGCTTCCGTAACAGTACAATTGCCGGTCGCCAGCATGATTTCAGCATTATTTACGCGAACGCGCTGCAGGTATTCCTTGTAGGTCGAACCGGTGTTCAGCTTGAATAGTTTTCCAAGGTAGACGGGGTGGAGATTGAGCTGCTCGGCAAAATCGTTTAACGTCAAGTCTTCCGCATAGTGCTCTTCGATGAATGTGGTCAGTTTCTTGATCCGGGGATCCATCAGCATCGTCGTTTGGCGATGCATGCAGCGGAGCAGCCGATGGAGAATGAGTTCGAACAATGCGCGCGCATGGATCATATAAAACGGTTGTTTATTCATCCACACTTGGTTGAACTCCCGGATGTAGGCAAGAATCTCCTTGGTGATCAATTTCTTTGTGACCACGCCAAACGGAAGCTGAATATGATTATGCGGCTCGGCCCAGAAAAAATTGAACGGATAAGCATGCATGGGCGACTCCTTACATGTATGGGCTTCTCGTACGCTTCCTCCGGGAACGTATACCAGGTCGCCTGCTTCGACTGCAAATTTTTTGCCGTTAATGTAGTAGTTTGCCCGGCCTTCAACAACGAACGTCAAATCATGAAATCCGATTCGGGACTTCTGAATTTTCCAATCCGGATAACATCTGCGGTCTACGAACAGAAAGATATTCGGTACGAGATAAGGGTGATATTCAAGCTCCAAGCGAAGATCGCCTCCTTTTAAAAAAATTGTAACGTCCTAATGAACTTTTACAACCTGTGATTGGATTGTAATTTTACCATGGAATCGCCGCATGCGATTATCGAAATTATCAGCTAAGAAAGGGAATGGTCGAATGATCACGTTAACCGGGTTTGCGGATGAGATCTCCCCGGATTTGGAGGAACAGCTGGATGTCCTTGAATCCGAAAGCATCCGTTATCTTGAGCTTCGAGGCGTATGGGGGAAAAACGTGCTGCAGTTGACGGAAGAGGAGTTGTCTGGCATAAAAGAACGATTATCGCAGCGGGGGGTCGGAGTCTCCTCAATCGGATCGCCGATCGGGAAAATCCAAATCACCGACGACTTTGAACCTCATCTCGAACATGCCAAGTATGCCGTTCGTTTGGCTAAGTATTTCCAGGCGCCATATGTCCGCGTGTTTTCCTTTTACATTCCCTACGGAGACCATGAGAAGTATCGGCCAGAGGTAATACGGCGCATGCTTCGGCTCGCTCAGTTGGCAGAGCAGGAAGGCATTGTACTGCTTCATGAAAACGAAAGCCATATTTACGGAGACACCGGCGAGCGATGCTTGGAGTTGCTTCAATCAGTTTCGTCCCCCCATTTGCGGGCGGCATTCGATCCAGCGAATTTCGTGCAGTGTGGCGTGAAACCCGTAGGCGAGGCCTACCCATTGTTCGGCGACTATACGGCGTATATCCATGTCAAAGACGCCATGATGGGGAAGGGGATGGTCGTGCCCGCAGGCGATGGAGACGGCGAGCTGCGTCTGCTCCTTCAAGAGCTTAGCCGCAGGCGGTATTCCGGCTTTCTGTCTTTGGAGCCGCATCTGCGGGCCGCCGGAAGGTTCGAGGGATTCACCAATCCCCAACTATTCGTCGAGGCTTCCAAAGCGATAAAGCGATTGCTAGCTGAGGAAGGGATGGAGTGGAATTGAAAGGCCGGATATGAATTCACCCCGAGTACATCCTGACACGAATCCAAAAAAAATTGGGAGGAGCAGTCTCATGAATCGTTTCTTGATTTCACGTTATAAGAAAGCCATAAGTGCATATTTGGCCCTTGTCCTTGCGTTGTCCCTTTTGCCGGCACCTGGCGATGTTGCCGCAGCCAGCGACGCCGTTGTGAATGTATCGTCGGAGAAACAAGTGATACGCGGTTTCGGGGGCATCAACCACCCGGCATGGATCGGAGATTTGACGGCAATACAGAGGGAAACCGCATTCGGAAACGGAAACAGCCAGTTAGGATTCTCGATATTAAGAATCTACGTGCACGAAGACCGAAATCAGTGGTACCGTGAACTGAATACGGCCAAACGAGCGATTGCCCTTGGAGCTATCGTATTCGCTTCGCCATGGAATCCGCCCGCCGACATGGTCGAGACCTTCAACCGCAACGGCGATACGTCGGCCAAGCGACTTCGTTACGACAAGTATGCCGCGTATGCCCAGCATCTTAACGATTTCGTAACCTACATGAGAAACAATGGCGTGAATCTCTACGCGATTTCCGTCCAGAACGAGCCCGATTATGCGCATGACTGGACGTGGTGGACGCCGCAGGAAATGCTTCGCTTTATGAAAGAAAATGCCGGATCGATCAACAGCAGAGTGATCGCACCGGAATCGTTCCAATATCTGAAAAATATGTCGGACCCGATTCTAAATGATCCCCAGGCGCTTGCCAATATGGATATTCTTGGCGCTCATCTGTACGGAACCCAAGTTAGCAATTTCGCGTATCCACTATTCAAACAAAAAGGAGCGGGAAAAGACCTCTGGATGACCGAGGTGTACTACCCGAACAGCGACAACAACTCGGCAGATCACTGGCCCGAAGCCCTGGATGTGTCCTACCATATCCACAACGCGATGGTTGAAGGAGAATTTCAAGCTTATGTATGGTGGTATATCCGGAGATCATATGGTCCGATGAAAGAGGACGGCACGATCAGCAAACGCGGCTACAATATGGCTCATTTCTCCAAATTTGTCCGTCCCGGCTATATCAGGGTGGATGCTTCGAAAAATCCAGAAACGAACGTTTACGTATCGGCCTATAAAGGTGACAACAAAATCGTTATCGTTGCCATAAACCGGAGCAGCTTCGGGGTCAATCAGAACTTTGTCCTTCAGAATGGATCCGTTTCGCAGGTATCCCGATGGATCACGAGCAGCAGCAGCAATCTTCAACCCGGAACGTCTCTCAATGTAACAGGGAGCAATTTCTGGGCTCATCTTCCCGCGCAAAGCGTAACGACTTTTGTCGGTGAACTCGGACGGTAACACATTGTCTACGGTACTGTTAACAAAGCGTATGATAAGGGCTGTCTTCAAGTCACAAGGGTGACTTGGAAGGGCAGCTCTTTGTTCTTGGCTGGTAATCAGTAAGGAAATCTACGAAGTGCCTACACATAGCTCGCAGTGGTTCCTGCCAAACCTCTTTAATGTTTATATTAACTCCGAATGATCATATTGCCTCGTAAAGGATTTTGCGTCCTTTCGCTCCTAGCCTGCCATATCGTATAAAATTGTACTCCGAGGAAGGAATTGTACCTTTTTCTTGCGAACAGTCAAGTGTATCATCGAATTGCTTCATATTTGAAAACGCTTTCTATTGAGGAGGGTACGTATGCAGCGTTTATGGTCCAAGTTCTCCCCGGTGTTCCGCAGATTTCTGATTTCCTACCTGATTGTGCTGTTAATCCCCCAAATCGCAGGTTATGCATCGTACAGGGCTTCGATTGAAGTAGCAAAATCAAGCTCGATCGAAAACAGTCTGAGTTCATTGAATCTGGGAAAAGAGATCATCGAGCGGCATCTGGTGGAGGTGGAGGCATTCACGAAGCAGCTTGCGATTAATCAGGATTTATATCGTCTGATCGCCGATCCCAAGCCGCTCGACAGCAACAACGTTTACGGTTTGGGACGCATGCAGCGCAGCTTGTCCATGTACAGCAGTACGAACGACTACCTGTCCAATTTCTTCATCTACATACGCAATTACAATGCCATTATTACGCCGAACACCGTCTATTATCGGCCCGAGCATTATTACGCGGCGAATCGGCTTGAAGGGTGGACGTTCGAAGAGTGGGAGGAGGCCGTATTGAAGAAACCGCATCTAAACGAGATGATTCCGCTTAAGAAATATAGGCGGGAAATCCGCGATACGGTGTTCGTCGAGACGCCGGCCATCACGTTTCTGCAGTCGATTCCGCTCAACAGCTTCAACAATCCGCAGGCAATGATCGGCGTCCTGATCGATGAGGATCATATGGGCAGCCTGCTGCAAAATATCGTAGACCAATACGGCGGCTGGGCACTGGTTGCGGACCGGGAAGGCAGCCTGATCTTATCCAGGGGAATCGGCGAAAGCGAAGCCAGGAACTATATCGAGACCACGGGAGGCGAGAACGGCGAAGTCAGCCCGACGGGAGACGGCCGGCTGTTGATTTCCATCCGGTCCGACCTGAACGGGTGGACCTATATGGCCGGAATCCCCGAGCAGGCGCTGATGACGAAGGCCGACAGAATCCAGCAGGTGACGATCACGTTTACGCTGGCTGCGCTGGTCATCGGCTTGTTGATCGGACTGCTGCTCGCGTACCGGCACAGTGCTCCTATCCATTCGCTCTTGTCCGCGTTTCGCGAGTTAAATCACACTTCCAGGGAGAAGATCGGCAACGAGTATGATTTCCTGGCCGGCAACATAGCGGCTCTGATCGCAAACAACAAATTGCTGGAGTCCTCGCTGAACGATCAGCTCCCGCTGCTTCGGGATGCGTTTATCAAACGGCTGCTGACAGGCGATTTCTATACGCTGCGCGAGCTCGAGGCGGTCTCTGGTCAAACGGGCGTCCCGCTCTTCGGCGAGCACGGCCGCGCAGGCATTCTAAAGGTCGCCGGATACGGCAGCGCCGACAGCGAGGAAATCATTCAGGAACTCAGTGTTGCCCGTCTGATCGTCCGGCATGCGTTGAGCCGGCTGGATCCTGATGTGCTGGTTACGGACTGGGGTTCGGACCAGATCGCTTTCGTGCATCCGCTGGTCGGAGAGCCGCTGGACGATTTACATCGTCGCCTGGAAGCCGGTTTGCTCGAACTGGTCGATACCGTATATCGGCAGCATCGATTGTCGATCACGATCGGGCTGGGTTCGGTGTTCGACGCGTGGAATGACGTAGCTGACTCGTTCAACGAAGCGCAGCAAGCGTTGGAATATGCCGTCTACACTCGAGCAGCCGGCATCACCCGATTCGAGGATGCGATGAAAGCAACGGAGCTGTACTATTATCCGATTGAATCCGAACAGCGTATGCTCAATACGCTAAAGGCGGGTGAACTGGAGGAAACAAGCCGCCTTCTTGACCAGCTGTTCAGCCGTAACTTTGAAGAGAGGGAGCTGTCGTACGATATGACGCAGCAGTTTGTGACGGAGCTTAAGGGAACCTTTTTGAAGCTGGCCGAACAAAAAATATTCCACGACGAGTCGTTGACCGACCATATTAAGGAACAGATCGCTGCCGTTTCGACGACGGACGGGGTCGATCAGCTCAGGGGCAGATTCGGGAAGCTCATTCATGATATCTGCATGGACGCCCGGAAGAAAAAATGCGATATGCATGCCGAGACCGTGGGTGAGATCATCCGCTACATCCATGAGCGATATTCCGACGCGGAGCTGACACTGTATCGGATCGCAGAGCATATCGGCAAGCCCGAAAAGTATATCTCCCAATTGTTCAAGGAACATACGGGGAAGAATCCTTCGGACTACGTTGAGCTGGTGAGGATTGGCAAGGCGGCCGACCTGCTGCAGGAAAATCTGTTGACAATTGACGAGATCGCCGTGCAGGTGGGGTATAACAGCGCCCATTCATTTCGGAGGGCCTTCAAGCGGGTTCGCGGCGTGTCGCCAAGCACGTTTCGGCACATGGCCGATTAAGGAGACAGCGATTCCGCCGTCTGATACGGAAGGGGAGGTCAGCTCTTGCTCTGACGAACCGATCGAACGTATCGACTGACGTTTTTTTAAAGAATTCGCCAAGTGAAAAAACGAGGAAAATCAAGGCTTGGAAGCCATCCATTTCCGAAATTGTACGGTGAGGGAGCAAGTGTGTCTTTACGACGCCGAGCGTGCAATTTTATGATTACGCACAAGAAAGCGCTGCCAAGTCTTCCTTGATTCAACGGCAGCAACCACATCGAAGGAGGGATGGAACTGAGTACCCTATTTTCCAAGTCCAAAACGGTCAGAGCTCCGAACGGCAAACGCTCGGAAATCGGAAGAGCCGCCTACCGAAGCTTCCGAAGACATTGGCAGCTGTATCTGCTGGTCATTCCGCCGGTCTTGTACTTCATCATCTTCAAGTACTTGCCCATGGCAAACGCCGTGCTTGCTTTCAAGAACTATAACGTGGTGAAAGGGATTTGGGGGAGCCCATGGGTCGGCACGCAGTATTTCGAGATGTTTTTCCGCAATCCGGCATTCGCGACATTGATCAAAAACACGCTGTACATCTCGTTCTATCAATTGATCGTCGGGTTTCCCATCCCCATCCTGCTGGCGTTGGCCTTGAACGAGGTGAAGAGCGCACGCTTCAAAAAAACCGTGCAGATGGTCACCTATGCGCCATATTTCATCTCCACGGTGGTCATGGTGTCCATCATCATGCTGTTCTTGTCCCCACGCCTCGGGATCGTGAATACGATCGCGGGTGCGCTTGGCTTCGAAGCGATCAATTATCTTGGAGAGCCGGGCATGTTCCGTACGATTTACGTGCTGTCCGACGTATGGCAAACGATGGGCTATTCCGCCGTAATTTATCTTGCTGCGCTGGCGGGAGTGGACCCGTCATTATACGAAGCGGCCAAGGTGGACGGCGCCAATCGGTTCCAGAAGATTCTGAACGTCGATCTCCCCGGCATTCTGCCGGCCGCGGTCATCATTCTTATTCTCAGCGTAGGCAACATCATGGCGCTCGGCTTCGAGAAAATGTACTTATTGCAAAATCCGCTGAATTTGTCCACGTCGGAAATCATCTCCACGTATGTGTACAAAATCGGGTTGCTGAACGCGAACTACAGTTTCGCCACGGCGGTCGGACTATTCAATTCCTTGATCAATCTGGTGCTGCTCCTGGTTGTCAATGCCATTGCCAAGCGGGCTTCCAATACCAGTCTCTGGTAAATTTCGCGAAAGGGGGGAGTGACATGAACTCATTGCAAACCCATCAAGGAAGCCGGCGGAGCACGAGGATCAAGATCAAGGAGTCGCTGGGGGACCGCATCTTTCTAGCCGTGACCTACATCATACTGACTTTGGTATTAATCGCCGTGCTGTATCCGCTGATTTACATCGTAAGTTCTTCCTTGAGCAGTCCAAGCGCCGTCTCCGCGGGCAAGGTATGGCTATGGCCGGTCGACGTGACGCTGGCAGGGTATGAGGCGGTGTTCCGGAACAGCCAGGTGCTGACCGGTTATGCCAATTCGCTGTTTTATACCGTTGCCGGCACGTTCATCAGCGTATCCTTGACTATCATGGTCGCATACCCGCTGTCAAAAAAGTCGTTCTTCGGCCGCACGCCGCTTATGATTTTCATTACATTCACCATGCTGTTCTCCGGCGGCTTGATCCCGACCTATCTGGTCGTCAAATCGATGGGCATGATCGATACCCGCTGGGCGCTGCTCATTCCGAATGCCGTTTGGGTATGGCAGGTCATTATTGCCAGAACCTTCTTCCAGACCTCGATCCCGGATGAGCTTTCCGAGGCGGCAGACATCGACGGGTGCAGCGACATCCGCTACATTTTCAGCGTCGTTCTTCCGCTTGCCAAACCGATTATCGCCGTGCTCTCGCTTATGTACGCGGTGGGGCAGTGGAACGCTTACTTCGATGCCTTGATCTACTTGAAATCACAATCGCTCTATCCGCTCCAGCTCATTCTCCGCAGCATTCTCATCCTGGGCAGCGGAACGGGCAATATGGACGCCGGGGAGATGGTGAAGCAGCAGCAAATGGCCGAGCTGATGAAATACTCGCTCATTGTGGTGGCAAGCCTCCCGGTGCTGGTGATCTATCCGTTCGTGCAGCGCTATTTCGTGCAGGGCATGCTCATTGGCTCCGTGAAGGGCTGATCGTGGGCAGAGCCCGTTATGTTGCATTACCAATTCATGAGGGGGAGATTGATTTGAGAAAAACAGCAACTCGTCTGCTTGTTCTCATACTGATGCTTAGTTTCGTGCTTGCCGGATGCTCCGGCGGAAATGACAACCCGGGAAGCGCAGGGAAGGAAGTCGGCATGCCGGATTCCGGCGAGAAGGTAACGATCAACGTATTTGCCCATCAAGGATCGGATATGGATCTGAAAACGAACAAATTTACGAAAAAAATGGAAGAGCAATTCGGCATCAAATTCAATTGGACAACCGTTCCGTTTGACGGCGCGGCCGAAAAACGGCAAATCTCGCTAGCGTCCGGCGACTATCCGGACTTGTATATGCTTATTCCTTGGGTAGACCGTTTCTCGCAGACGGACTTATTGAAGTTCGGACAGCAGGGGGTGATCATCCCGCTGAACGACCTGATCGATGAGCATGCTCCGCACATAAAGGAAGTGCTGGAGAACAACGAATATTATAAAGCGATGAACACCGCGCCGGACGGCAACATTTACGGATTGACCGGCTTAAACGAATGCTTCCACTGCTCCTACCCGAATAAAATGTGGATCAATACGAAGTGGCTTGATCAGCTCGGACTTGAGCAGCCGACGACGCCGGAAGAATTCAAAGCGGTTCTCCAGGCCTTCAAGACACAGGATCCGAACGGCAACGGCAAGGCGGACGAAGTGCCGCTCAGCGGATCCGTCGAAAATTTCGGCGTTCACGTAATTCCGTACCTCATGAATGGCTTTATATACAACGACGACAGAACGTATCTCATCATGAAGGAGGGCCAGGTAGACACCGCCGCGAACAAACCGGAATGGAAGGAAGCGCTGGCCTACATCAAATCGCTTTATGATGGGGGGCTCATTGACCCGGGAGCCTTTACGCAAAATGCAGGCGCGTACAAAAAAATCGGGGATAACGCGGACGCACAGCTGTTGGGCGCCGGGGCCGGCATGCATCCCGCCTTGTTCCTGACAACGGGAGAAGACGCGCCGTACAGCAAGGACTATAACCCGCTTCCGCCTTTGCAAGGACCGCATGCCGATTATGCAACATTCAACTATCCGATCGATCCGGGCGCATCCTTCGTCCTGACGAATAAAGCGAGCAAAGAAGCCCAAATCGCCGCCATTCAGATGCTGGACTATTTCTACACGCAAGAAGGCGCGATGCTTTCCTACCTCGGTGAAGAAGGCACAAGCTGGCGCAAGCCGCAGGATGGAGAAATCGCGCTGAACGATAAAGTGGAGCCGCTTTATAAAGCGATCCCGCTTGAATCCGGGGAACAGCCCCGCAATGACAATTGGGGAGCATTAACCCAATATAACCATCACCGGGCATACCGCGATGCCGAGGTTCAGGGCACGGATATTTACGCCGATGACGGTTACGAACGCCGCCTGTACGAGGCAACACTATTGATGGAAGGCAAGGAGCCGCAAGATATCTTCCCGCACTGGGCGCTATGGGTCGACCCGCTGGTTGCCGACGAAGCCAGCATGATGCAGACGAACATCAAGGACTATATTGACCAGAACGCCTTGCTGTTCATCACCGGTGCCAAGAGCCTGGATAAGGATTGGGATGATTACGTGAAAGGGCTGGAGGGTCTGAACATGCCGCGTTATATTGAAATCATGCAGGCTGCCTACGATTCATCGACAATATCGAAATAAATCGTTGAGTACCCGGGAGGAATGAACAACCTATGAAACTACAGTATGACAAGCCTGCCCGAGCTTGGACGGAGGCGCTGCCGCTGGGGAACGGCAGGCTTGGCGCGATGGTGTTCGGCGGCGTGGAGCGGGAACGCATTCAACTCAATGAGGACACGCTGTGGTCCGGATATCCGCGCGATGGAAACAATCAGGAAGCGAAGGCGTTGCTTGCGGTCGTTCGGGAGCTGATTCGCGAAGAGAACTATGAGGAAGCAGACCGGGTGTCGAAGCGTATGCTGGGGGCTTACAGCCAATCCTACATGCCGCTGGGAGATCTGCACATTGTGATGGAGCATGGCAATTTGCCTGGCCAGCATTCCTACAAGCGGGAACTCGATATTGCAAAGGCCGTATCCAAGGTTTCCTACTCGGTCGGGGAAACGGTCTACCATCGGGAGGCGTTTGCCTCCCATCCGGATCAAGTGCTTGTCGTCCGCCTTACGACAAGCCGGCCCGGGGCGCTCAGCTGCCATGCGAAGCTCGACAGCCCTCTTCGCCATACCGTATTCGCAGAGGAAGGGGAATACGTGATGAGGGGAATGGCGCCGGAGCAAGTTTGGCCTAATTATTATTCCAGCAGTCGCCCGATCGTGTACGGCACGGCAGGCAAGTCGGAAGCCATGCGATTCGAAGGAAGGCTTGCTGTTCGTGCGGAAGGAGGCTCGGTGTTGGCCGATACGTCCGGGATCCATATTGTTGGCGCCACGGCCGCAACGTTGTTTTTCAGTGCCGCGACATCTTTTGTCGGTTTTGACAAGCCGCCGGGGAGCCAGGGGAAAGATCCGGATACGGCTTGCAAAGCCCCGCTTGCGCGAATCGCCGAACGTGATTACATTTCCATTCGGAACGCCCATACGGCTGATCACGGCAGCTTCTTCGACCGAATCGAGCTGTCGCTAGGCGAGAGCGCATCCGGCGACTGGCCGACCGACAGGAGGATTGCCGAGCTGGGCGGACGGGATCCGGAACTTGTCGAACTGCTGTTCCAGTACGGCCGGTATTTGCTCATTGCCAGTTCGCGCCCCGGCACACAGCCGGCAAACCTGCAGGGGATCTGGAACGAGGAGACCCGTCCGCCCTGGAGCAGCAATTATACGCTCAATATCAATACGGAAATGAATTATTGGCCAGCCGAGACAACCAACCTGGCCGAGCTTCACGAGCCGCTTCTGACCTTCATCGGCAATCTTGCCAAGAATGGGAGCAAGACGGCAAAGGTTCACTACGGCACAAGAGGGTGGACGGCGCATCATAATTCGGATATCTGGGCATTGTCCAACCCGGTCGGCGATTTTGGCCACGGCGATCCCGTCTGGGCAATGTGGCCAATGGGCGGCGTATGGCTATGTCAGCATCTATGGGAGCATTACGCTTTCGGACGCAATGAACGATTTTTGCGCAATCAAGCCTACCCGATCATGAAGGAAGCCGCCCTGTTCTGCCTCGATTGGCTGCATAATGATGGGAGCGGGCGGTTGATCACCTCCCCGTCCACCTCGCCGGAGCACAAGTTTGAAACGGCGAATCGCGTATTCGCCGGCGTGGGCGCAGCATCGACGATGGATCTGTCCTTGATCTGGGATCTGTTCACCAACCTGATCGAAGCTTCCGAAGCGTTGTCTGTGGATGAGGATTTCCGCCGGGAGCTGGCCGCCGCACGAGGGCGCTTGTTTCCGCTGCAGATCGGCTCGGAAGGTCAACTGCTTGAATGGTCGAAGGATTTTGTGGAGGAGGACCGGCATCATCGCCATGCCTCCCAGATGTTCGGCATTTACCCTGGACGGCAGTTGACCGAAGGAAAGACGCCGGAGCTGTTCACGGCTGCCCGGCGGTCGCTTGAGCGCAGGGGAGACGAAGGAACGGGTTGGAGCCTAGGCTGGAAAATTTCGCTCTGGGCCCGATTCGGCGAGGGCGACCGGGCGCTCGGGCTCATTCGCAATCTGATGAATCTCGTTCGGGATGACGAATTGGAGAACTATTTCCGCGGAGGGGTATATCCGAACTTGTTCGACGCGCATCCACCCTTTCAAATCGACGGCAATTTCGCTGTCACGGCCGGCATCGCCGAGATGCTGCTCCAGTCGCATCAAGGCTTCCTGCAGCTGCTGCCCGCGCTGCCGGGCGATTGGCCGAAAGGCCGCGTAAAGGGCTTGCGCGCCCGCGGTGCTTTTGAGGTCAGCATGCGATGGGACGATGGGAAGCTCACGGAAGCCCAAGTCGTCTCGCATGGAGGCAATGCCCTTGTATTGAAGGCCCCTCATGCACCGAGTGTAACATTGTTGCCGGCTGGCATCCTCGTCGAGATTCAGTCCGGAAGGGAAGATGTCTATACGATCCCGACAGAACGAGGGGCGACTTACGGTATCTCCTATTGAGATCTATGGCTGGGTTTTCAGCCCCTGGTCCGCTGCCTGACGGATTTAACCATAGGCCGACAAGCTCGCGCTGCGGGCTTGTCGTTTCGTGATTGTTGATCCGGAGGCTAGACATCAAAAAAAGGTACAAATATGCGGGATTCGGCAATTTCTATTCTGTTATCGGATGTTACAATAAGGTGGAATGGAGGTGGTGTTCGATGCGCATTGACGCCCATCAGCATTTTTGGAAAATCGAACGCAATGATTACGGATGGATTACGCCCGAAATTCCGGTGCTTTATCGCGACTATTTGCCTTCCGATCTCAAACCGCATTTGCAGAGACACGGCATGGGCCATACGATTCTGGTCCAGGCGGCGCCGACGATCGAGGAAACCGAATTCATTCTGAAATTAAGCGAAACGGCCGATTTCGTCGCCGGCGTGGTCGGCTGGCTGGATCTGGAGAACCCTGCGTTTAAGGAACAGTTCCTCCGCATTAACAGGCATCCGAAATTCATCGGGTTTCGCGTCATGATCCAGGATATGGCGGATCCGAACGCCGTTTTATCGTCCGCCTATATAGAAGCGCTTTCATATTTTGCGGAACAAGACGTGCCGGTCGATTTGCTGGTGCTGGCGGACCAACTGCCGCAGCTGGTTCAATTGCTGGAGCGGGTGCCGCGGCTTCGAGGCGTTGTTGACCATTTGGCGAAGCCGCCGATCGCATCTGGAGTCATGGAACCCTGGAGAAGCCATATGGCGGAAATCGCCCAATACCCGAACATCTTCTGCAAGCTTTCGGGGATGGTAACGGAGGCCGACCGTCAGGGCTGGAACAAGGACGATTTCCTTGCATACGTCCATGAAACGCTGGACCTGTTCGGTCCCGAAAGGGTGATGTTTGGCAGCGATTGGCCCGTCTGCCTTCTGGCAGCCACCTATGAAGAAGTCGTTGACGTCTTGCGGCATGCGCTTCAGGATCGGCTGACGCCGGAAGCGATTGAAGCCGTTTTCGGCGCCAACGCCGCCAAATTTTATAAATTGAATGAACATTAACAATGGAGGAACCAGGCGATGAAATACAGAAAGTTGGGGAACACGGGGCTGGACGTATCGGCGTTAAGCTTTGGAGCGTCTTCGCTGGGCGGCGTATTCCGGAACGTTCGGAAGGAAGAAGGGATCCGTACGGTTCATGCCGCCGTTGACATGGGCATCAATCTGATCGACGTTTCGCCCTATTACGGCTTGACGAAAGCGGAAACGGTGCTGGGCGAGGCGCTGGGGACGATTCCGCGGGACCGGTATATGTTGTGCACGAAAGCGGGGCGTTACGGACAGGACGAGTTCAATTTCTCGAAGGAGCGGGTGATCCGGAGCGCGGAAGAAAGCATGCGGCGTCTGGGGACGGATTATCTCGACATTTTGCTGCTGCACGACATCGAATTCGGTTCGCCGGGGCAGGTGGTGGAGGAAGGGATCCCGGCGCTTGAGGAGTTGAAGTCATCAGGGAAGATCCGCTTCTTCGGCGTATCCGCCTTGCCGCTTCATGTCTTTGAGGCGGTGTTGTCCCATACCGCTCCGGATGTCGTCTTATCGTACTGCCACTATTCCCTGAACGATACATCGCTGCTTCGGATCCTGCCGGCGCTTGAGCGGAACGGAACCGGACTGATCAACGCGTCGCCGCTGTCCATGGGGCTGCTGAGCAACCGCGGCGTGCCGGATTGGCATCCCGCCGGCGAGGACATCAAGGCAGCCTGCCGGCGCGCGGCCGAACATTGCCGGAGCCGGGGCGCGGATATCGCGAAGCTCGCGGTCCAGTTCTCGACGGCCGATGAGCGGATTCCGACGACGCTGGTCAGCACGGCGAATCCTGCTAATATCCAGAGCAACGTGTTGTGGACCGAAGAACCGATGGACGAACAGCTGCTGCGCGAAGTGCTGGAGATTCTGAAGCCGATCGACGGCGCAACGTGGCCGAGCGGGCGTCCCGAGTGGGGCGGGGAACCGGCCTTGCAGCGCGAGGAGCGATCCTGATGAAGGGCATCATCTGCGAGGATATTGGGCGGTTCGTCGTTCGGGAGGATCTGCCGGAACCGTACATGCGGGAGGGCGAAGCGATCGTAAGGGTTCGGCGCATCGGTATTTGCGGGACCGACCTGCATGCGTACCGGGGCAATCAGCCTTATTTTACGTACCCGCGCGTGCTCGGCCACGAGCTTTCCGGGACGATCGAGCAGATTGGCGACAACCGGGAGGGGCTTCAGGCGGGAGATCCGGTCAGCGTGATTCCGTACCTCTATTGCGGTAATTGCCGGGCTTGCCGCCGCGGCAAAACGAACTGCTGCCAGGACATGAGGGTGCTCGGCGTCCATGTGGACGGCGGCATGCGGGAGCGGATTGCCGTACCGATCCGAAATCTCATCAAGACGGATGGGCTGACGCTCGATCAGGCGGCGATGCTGGAGCCGCTGGCCATCGGCGCGCATGCCGTCCGGCGTTCAGGGATGGGCGCCGGCGAACAGGTGCTGGTCATCGGTGCCGGACCGATCGGGCTGGGCGTCATGGCGATGGCACGCTACGCCGGCGCGCAGGTGATTGCGATGGACGTGAACGAGGAGCGGCTAGCATTTTGCAAATCCCGGGCTGCAGCCGAGCATACGGTAAGCGCGCTCCGGGAGCCGAAGGAACGGCTGGCCGAGCTGACGGACGGCAGCTTTCCGGCATGCGTGATCGACGCTACAGGCAGCGCCTCGTCGATGGAAAGCGCCTTTGGGCTCGTCGGCCACGGCGGTTCCTTGACGTTTGTCGGGTTGGTAAAAAGCACGATCACCTTTAACGATCCCGATTTTCACGCGCGGGAAATGACGGTGCAGGGCAGCCGTAATGCGACGCGGGAGGACTTCGAGCGGGTCATTGCGGCCATAACCGACGGCTGCATTGACATCGGCGATTACATTACCCACCGCAGCTCGCTCGAGGACATGATCGACAGGTTCGACAGCTGGCTCTTGCCGGAATCGAAGGTGATCAAGGCGTTGGTGGAGCTGCACTAGTTCAAATAGCGATAGCGGATTGGAGGAGAAGCATGACAAGTTGGAATGGCATGGAACGGAAGCATCGCTTGTGGTATAGGAAACCGGCGGCCGAATGGAACGAGGCGCTGCCGATCGGAAACGGCCGGCTGGGCGCGATGATCTTCGGCGGCACGGCCGAGGAGAAGCTGCAGCTTAACGAGGATTCGGTATGGTACGGCGGCCCGCGCGATCGCAACAATGAAGATGCGCTGCCCCATTTGCCCGAGATCCGCAAGCTGATTATGGAAGGCAGGCTGCGGGAAGCGGAGGAGCTGGCGGCGATGACGATGGCGGGGCTGCCCGAAGCGCAGCGGCACTATGTGCCGCTCGGCGATCTGCTGCTGTCGTTCGGCCAGTATGGCCAGCCTGCCGAGGATTACGTGCGGGAGCTTGATTTGGAGCGCGGCGTATCCCGGGTTAGCTACCGGATCGGCGAGATCAGATATACGCGCGAGCTGTTTGCCAGTTATCCGGATCAGGCGATCGTCATCCGCATCACCGCCGACAAGCAGGAGGGGGTCACGTTCAAAGCCCGGTTCAACCGCCGGAACTGGAGGTACGTGGAGAAGACGGACAAATGGGAGGCAAGCGGGCTGGTCATGCGCGGGGATTGCGGCGGCGAAGGAGGCAGCTCCTTCAGCGCCGTCTTGAAGGCGGTCCCGGAAGGCGGCGTCTGCCGCACGCTTGGCGAGTATTTGCTGGTGGACGGCGCAAGCTCGGTCACATTGCTGCTTGCCGCCGGAACGACGTTCCGGCATCCCGACCCGGAGCTTGACGGCAAACGGCGGCTGGAGGAGCTGAGCCGAGTTCCGTATGCCGAGCTGTTAGCCCGGCATGTCGCCGATTACCGCGAGCTGTACGGACGGGTCGAACTGAAGCTGCCCGAGAATCCGGACAAAGCCGCGCTCCCGACCGACGAACGGTTGAAGCGGTTCCAACAGGGCGAGGAAGACCACGGCCTGATCGCGACTTATTTTCAATTCGGGCGCTACCTGCTCATTGCCTCAAGCCGGCCGGGCTCTTTGCCCGCGAATCTTCAGGGCATCTGGAACGACAGCTTTACCCCGCCGTGGGACAGCAAATTCACAATTAATATCAATGCGCAGATGAATTATTGGCATGCGGAAAACTGCAATTTGGCCGAATGCCACGAGCCGTTGTTCGAGCTGATCGAACGGATGCGGGAGCCCGGGCGGGTTACGGCCGGCGTCATGTACGGCTGCCGGGGCTTCACCTCACATCACAATACGGACATTTGGGCGGATACGGCCCCGCAGGATACATACCTTCCGGCTTCCTTCTGGCCGATGGGCGCCGCCTGGCTGTGCCTGCATCTGTGGGAGCATTACCGGTTCGGTCAGGACCGATATTTTCTGGCGCGGGCATACGAGACGATGAAGGAGGCGGCGTTGTTCCTGCTCGATTATTTGATCGAGGACGGCGAAGGGCGGCTCGTGACTTGCCCTTCCGTATCCCCGGAGAACCGGTACAAGCTGCCAAACGGCGAGACAGGGGTGCTGTGCGCCGGGGCCACGATGGATTTTCAGATCATCGAAGCGCTGTTTAATGCCTGCATGCAGAGTGCGGAAATTATCGGGCGGGATGAGGCGTTCCGCGAGGAGCTCAAGGACGCGCTGAAGCGGCTGCCCCAACCGCAAATCGGCAAATACGGCCAAATTCAGGAGTGGATGGAAGATTACGAAGAGGTAGAGCCGGGGCACCGCCACATCTCCCATCTCTTTGCCCTTTACCCTGGCGAAAGCTTTAGCGTGGAGCGCACTCCGGAGCTGGCCGAGGCCGCCAAGACGACATTGGAACGCAGGCTGGCCAGCGGCGGGGGGCACACCGGCTGGAGCCGGGCGTGGATCATTAACTTCTGGGCGCGCCTGCAGGACGGAGCCAAAGCTTACGACAACGTGAAAGCGCTCTTGGATCACTCCACGCTGCCTAACCTGTTCGACGACCATCCGCCGTTTCAGATCGACGGCAATTTCGGCGGCACGGCGGGGATTGCCGAGATGTTGCTGCAAAGCCATGACGGTGCGATCCGGCTTCTGCCCGCTTTGCCCGACGTCTGGAGCGACGGAAGCGTTAAGGGGCTGCGGGCCCGGGGCGGTTATACTGTCGACTTCGTCTGGGCGCAGGGACGGGTTACGGAAGCCGTCGTAACCTGCAGTGTTTCCGGCCCATGCCGGTTGGAAGCCCCCGGTTTCGATCCCGTATCGTTTGCGGGCGAGGCCGGACGTTCCTATACGTTCGGCAAAAAGGCGGTTTTAGATCGTTAAGCGCGAGGGACTTCCTCGAGACCGTTCCATGACGCAAATGGGTGCAGCTATTGGGTGCAACGATCCAATGCAACGAACCAATTATTATGCCCACGTTCCGGATTGGCTGGGGGAGTCAAGTCCGATAAACTCCCGCAAAATTCAACTAGTATAGCACAAGATACGACGAGAAAAGGCGTGAGAATCCGGCTATACTAAAGTTGCTTAGGCATACCAAACGTCAAAATGGGAGTGGTAATCAACATGACGATGAATTCATTGCGCATCGGGACGCTGGTCGGCGGCGGGGACGCTGTCCGCATCATCCCCCAGATTGCGCCGCACGGTTTCGAATCGTTCAGCCTTACCTTCTGGCAGACGACGGGCGCAACCGATCTTGCGGAGACGGCCAAGCGGGTTCGCGAGCTGCAAGCTGAACACGGTTTCATCGTGTCGACGCTCGGGATCTTTGGAAATCCGCTGACTGGAACAGGCGATAATGCAGATACTTTGGCAAGCTGGGAGCGTCTGATCGATCAAGCCCATCTGTTCGGCACCGATATCGTATCCGGATTTACTGGACGGCTGACGGGCGAATCCATTGATGCATCGATCCCGCAATATGCGAAGGTGTTCGGCGAGCTGTCCAAAAGGGCGGCGGATCAAGGCGTCCGCATTGCGTTCGAGAACTGCGATATGGGCGGAACATGGGCGACGGGGGATTGGAATATCGCCCATAACCCGACGGCGTGGGAGATGATGTTCAACGCCATCCCGTCGGACCATATCGGCCTGCAGTGGGAGCCCTGCCATCAGATGGTGTCTTTGATCGATCCGATTACGCAGCTGCGGAAATGGGTGGATAAAGTATTCCACGTCCATGGCAAGGATGCGACGATCGCTTGGGATATCGTGAGGGAATACGGCATTCACGGGCCGAAGCCTTACGTATGGCACCGTACGCCGGGATTCGGCGACACCGACTGGACCGATATCATTACGATTTTGCGCCAGGCGGATTATCAGGGCACGATTGATATCGAGGGATGGCATGATCCCGTCTATAACGGGGAGCTGGAGATGACCGGACAGGTGCATGCGCTCCATTACTTGAAACGGTGCCGCGGCGGAGATTTCGTGCCGAATCCAGTGTGATTTCTACTACTTTAACCTTTGTCGGGTGACAAAAACATAGTAACATTAGAAGCCGCTGATTTGATATTATCCCCTTTAAGTAGACAGTGTGTAAAAAGCGCATTAACGTCTACTTGGAGGGGATTTTTTTCATGGGCGAAATACGTAAGACATATG
>NZ_FNZO01000023.1:0-24382 GCF_900109305.1 Paenibacillus sp. cl141a | reverse complement strand
CTCCACAGCGACCAAGGCTTCCAGTATACCCACAAGGAGTACCATGCCTTGTTGAAGCGCAAGAAAATGAAAGTGAGTATGTCGCGTAAGGGAAACTGTTGGGATAACGCCTGTATCGAGAGCTTCTTTGGACACCTGAAGTCGGAATGTTTTCGACTCGCCACGTTCTCGACCGAGGAAGAGCTTATTATGGCAATTGAACAATATATCCATTTTTACAACCACGAACGTTTTCAACAAAAACTAAACAACCTTAGTCCAATTGAGTACCGAACTAAGGTTGCTTAAGGCTGCTTTTTAAGGTTGTCTACTTGACAGGGTTAAGTTCAAAACCGCGGCTTTTTTTGTTTTAACGATGTACGTCAGCAAATTTGCTTTAACCATATCTATGTATGTTATCATAGTAATAATTAATATAAAGTTGAGCCTGATACTTGGAGGGAATACTCATTAGTAACGTTACCCTGAATGAAGCGATGATCATGTTAAAGAAGACGAGCCGGACTTTTTATATACCCATAAGTTATTTGGAACTGGGATTAAAGGAGGCTGTTACATCTGCCTATCTATGCATGAGGGCAATTGACGAAATCGAGGACCATAAAGAACTCACGGACGAATTGAAAGTGAAACTGCTGCTGGGCATTCATGATATATTCAAATCCGAGGATATGATGGTAACCCAAACTCAACATTTGCTCTCACCTTACCAAGAAATATTACCGGACGTTACGATGCAGATCGATGACTGGGCGCTTCTTTGTCCGTCATCCGGCGTCCCGATCGTATATCGTTACATCGCCAAGATGTCGTTACATATGGCGCAGTGGGTTCAAAGCGGGTGGAATATCCACACGGAAGAGGATTTGGACAGATATACTTATAGTGTGGCTGGGATGGTTGGAGAAATGTTATCCGAGCTTTGGCTCTGGCATGACGGGACGCAGTCTGATTCAACCAAAGCAATTGCCTTCGGAAGAGGACTGCAAGCGGTAAATATCCTTCGCAATAGAGAAGAGGATCTTCATCGCGGCGTCGACTTCTATCCGGATGGTTGGGGATTTAAGGAAATGCAGCAATACACACGCCGAAATTTACAAATTGCCGATTCATATATTGCCGATTTGAAGGATGGTCCAGCATTGAAATTTTGCAAAATCCCATTATCCTTAGCTCATGCCACAGTAAATCTCATATCTGCTGGCGGAAGCAAATTAACGAGGGATGCCGTACTGAAAATCGTGAATCGCGTAACCGGCTAATCGCATTGTTCGAATGTATACCGGAACTGCAAGAAATCCGATAGATCCATATTGAGAAGGCAGCCGACGCGTAATCGGCTGCTTTTTTGTTAAGTACTATTAAATTTCCTCCATGAAACGGACGGATGGATCGTTGGTGAGAAGTGGATACGCGAAGGGACAAAATTAAGAGGGAGAGCGGAGAAGTTCGTCATATGGAGAAATAAAAAAGCTTGGCCATAAGCCAAGCGACAATAAAAAAAATATTGAACATGAAAAAGACGCTATGTTATAATTTATAGCGCAATTGAAAAAAATCAAGTTAACTGGCATTATCATTACTATTCCTAATTTGATTGTACACCAGTGACCTCTGATTTGTCAATGCTCTTTTTTATCCCCATAAAATGGTAAAGGGAGTGTGTCAGAACATCATGGAAGCAAAAGAATGGCAGACAGAACAAGAACGGCTGGAACAGGTCAGGGAAAAGCTGAAAGCAAGGATTGGCGAGTTGGAACCTGTGGTTACCGGGCTAAGCGATCAGGCTGCTGAGATACGCAGACGATTCTGGGAAGAAGTAACAGTCAACACAAGCACGGATGAAGAATTCGAAGAAACATTCTATACGATCAAACAACAGGCCGCGATATTATCCGAACGGGAACGCCGGCAGCGGCTTCTGACCCAGCAATGGAAGAACTTCAATCAGTTGCTGCCTTCTCCCTATTTCGGGCGCGTCGATTTTCTGGAAGACGGCATGAACCTGAGCGAGCAGATTTATATCGGCGTATCATCTTTTATCGATGAAGATGGAATGAACTTTCTGGTATATGATTGGCGTACTCCCATCGCAAGTCTTTACTACGACCACTCCCCAGGCGCGGCCTCATACATCACCCCGATGGGGCAGATTTCGGGTAGGATGGAGCTGAAACGGCAGTATCAGATTCACAACGGTCACATTCGAAATATGTTTGATGCGAACCTGACGATCGGCGACGAGCTGCTCCAGCAAATGCTTGCCAAAGGCGCAGATTCACAAATGAAAAGCATCGTATCCACCATTCAGCGGGAGCAAAACGCCATCATCCGAAACGATCGCAGCCGGCTTCTGATCGTACAAGGCGCGGCCGGCAGCGGGAAGACCTCAGCGGCTTTGCAGCGCGTGGCGTACTTGCTGTACAAAAACCGCGATTCGCTGAAGGTTGACCAGATTGTTCTTTTCTCGCCGAATCCGATTTTTAACAGCTATGTATCCTCTGTTCTTCCCGAGCTTGGCGAGGAGAACATGCAGCAGACGACGCTGCAGGAATATCTCGAATACTGGCTGGGTCCATCCTTGCGACTGGAGGATCCCTTTGATCAGATCGAATATGTGCTGACCGCACAATCAACCCCGAATTACGAGATACGTCTTCAGGGAATTCAATACAAGGCATCGGAGTCTTTCATGAAAGCTTTGCAGAATTATGCGCAGTGGCTGGGCCGGGAAGGGATGCTATTCAAAAGCATTCGATTCCGGGAGCGTGATCTGATTACGGCGGAGCAAATGAGAGCCCAATTTTACAGCTACGACCCTTCCTTGAGCTTGGCCAATCGGGTTGAGCAGCTTCAGAAATGGCTGCAGAAGGAGATATCACTATTGGAACGCAATGAGCGTAAGGCGTCCTGGGTAGTCGAGGAGCTGAGTTACCTCGATACGGAGCTTTATGCGGAAGTGTTCGGCGAGCTGCACAAGGATCGGGAAGTCTTTGACATTGCCGAGCATTACGCCGTAGTGAACGAGATAAAAAGCAAAAAACGCCGGGGAGATGAAGGCGATTTTGACTTCGCCGGACGGGAAGAAGAATTGCTCAGCCAGCGGATCGTGAAGAAGAGCTTCAAACCGCTGAGGCAAACCGTGAGGAAATTATCGTTTATCGATGCCCATGGCTTATACGTCCAATTGTTCGGCGATGTAGCTGCATATCGGGAAAAAACGAAGGAATCCGATGTCCCTGCTATGTGGCCTGAAATCTGCAAGCAAACCATAGAAAAGCTGGATCGGCTCGAATTATACTATGAGGATGCGACTCCTTATTTGTATTTAAAAGAATTGATCGAAGGCGTTCGGACGAACACAGAGATTCGACATGTCTTCGTTGATGAGGGACAGGATTACTCGCCGTTTCAATACGAGTATCTCAAAAAACTGTTCCCTCGTGCTCGCATGACGGTACTCGGCGATTTCGGGCAGGCGATCTTCATGCAGTCCACAAAGCTGCAAGGGGACGATTCGCCGCTGCTTCGGCTTTATGGTGAAGCCGATACAAGCTTGATTCGTCTAGTGCGCAGTTATCGTTCTACACGGGAGAGCGTGGAATTCACGAAAGAACTGCTTACCGATGAGTCGGACATCGTACCCTTTGAGAGGAGCGGACCGAAGCCTGTTCTTGCTGGGTTTGAAGGCAGAGAGAGACGTGATGCGCAGTTGATGAAAGACATCGCGGCGCTTAAAGCCGACGGCATCGACTCTATTGCCATCATTACGAAGACTGCGGCCGAAAGCCGACAAGCATTGGAATCATTACGGTTGCAGGGATGCGAAGCCTTGCAGCTCATTACGAAGGAGACCGTCACCTATCAAAACGGGGTGATGGTTGTCCCCGTATATCTCGCAAAGGGCATCGAGTTCGATGCGGTCTTGGTCTATGATGCTTCGACCGAAACCTACGGCAGGGAAAACGAACGCAAGCTTCTTTATACGGCCTGTACGCGGGCCATGCACCGACTGCATCTTTACGCGACGGGCGAGTGGTCTCCGTTCGTGCAGGCAGTGCCTGAGCAATTGTATGAGAAAACAACATAATTTGCTCGTATGTCCATAACCTTGGCCATTAAGTTGGCCAAGGTTATTTTTTTTGTTGATTTTGTTAGTCTGTCCAATACATCTATAGAAGGGGCGGGACTGTTCCTCTCTCTGGCTTGGCGCTGAGTGACTTGTCAGAACATGCTACGGCTTAAGGAGCTCTCGGTGCATCCTGGGGATTAATTACCTCCGTTGACACGACACTTAACGGTGTCATACAATAAATTCGTCACCGAATGGTGTCGTATAGTATGAGACCGTGGCCAGATGCCGTTTTTGAACCACCAAACGCAGAGGAGGCACCTTGATGACAAAAGGTGAAAGGAATACAAAGATTGATCCGTATTTTAATAAGCTTAAAAAGTGGAAGGAAGAGTTCGGGCTATTGAGAGAAATTGCGCTGGACTGCGGCCTGACCGAGGATTTTAAGTGGATGCATCCTTGTTACACGTTCGACGATAAAAATATCGTGTTGATCCACGGTTTTAAGGATTACTGTGCGCTTCTGTTTCACAAAGGCGCATTGCTAAAAGATCCCCATGGGATCCTGATCCAGCAAACGGAGAACGTTCAGGCCGCGCGCCAAATTCGGTTCACCAATGCTCAAGATATAGATGAAATGCAACTGATCGTGAGAGCTTATATTACGGAAGCCATTGAAGTGGAGAAAGCCGGTCTGCAAGTGAATTATAAAAAGAATACGGATTACACCATACCTTTAGAGCTGGAAAATAAGTTCGAGGAAATGCCTAACCTAAAAGAGGCTTTTGAAGCATTGACGCCAGGTCGGCAAAGAGCGTACATTTTGCATTTCTCTGCACCCAAGCAAGCCAAAACACGAGAGTCAAGGGTTGAAAAATATATCCCGCTTATCCTGAATGGTAAGGGATTAAACGATTAGATATTTTTACATATTGGGGATTACACGCTGCGCTATGCGCGGAGTTCTTCCAAACAAGAGTACAAGCCGAGGCAACAGGCTGCTGGTTCATTCAACCGGCAACCTGTTCTTTTTTATTATTAGAATATTGACGCCAACCAGAATGCCACTTAAACTATTCAATATATCAATTGAACAGTTTATTGCAGGAGTGTTGAATCCATGAACGAAAGAGAGCTTAAAGACGAATTATACAAGGAATTTACACGAATTGGAAAGTGCCTCTCCAGCCCAAAACGTTTAGAAATTCTGGATGTTTTGACACAAGGACCAAAATCCGTAGAAGCTATATCAAAAATCACATCCATGTCTATAGCGAATGTCTCTCAACACTTGCAGACCCTCCATCATGCCAAACTAGTCGATTATAAGAAACGAGGAAATTTCGTGATTTATGAAATCGCTGATCCTGCAGTCTTGCACTTTTTAGACTCTCTGTATGGTTTATCAGAAAAACAACTTATTGAAGTCCAGCATATTAAAAACGAATTCCTGGGTCAGCTATCGGATATAGAAGAAGTATCATTTGAAGAGCTCCTGAGCCGCATGGAAGCAGGGGAAGTGACGCTGATCGATGTTCGTCCAAAGGACGAATATGAAGCTGCTCATATTCCTGGCGCTATCTCGATACCTATAGAAGAGCTGGCCGAACAGCTGCATGCCTTGCCTGCGAAGGCCAAAGTCGTAGCCTATTGCCGAGGTCCTCACTGTTTAATGTCTGTCAAAGCCATCGAGATACTAAAGTCCAAAGGAATCGATGCGGCTCGCTTAAGCAAGAGGGTTCAGGACTGGGAAGCATTTGCGAATAAGCGAAACAGCGAAGAACAGGACATTTCGTAAACAAGCGTCCTTCCATTTATCAATTCACCAATCATAAAGGTTGACGACGACGAAATGGAGAGCTTAAGGTCTGTGGAACCGGTCATGATTCAAGGTGATTAGAGGGGCAACTTCATATCGTATTTCTACGGAAGGAAGTCATTTGAATGTATTCGAAAAAAGACATGACGAAGCTGCCGGCTTCGCTGCAGAGCTATGTGGATTCACCCGAAAAACAACGTAAATTGTACCGGCGGACACTAAACATCGTTGTTATTTCACAAATTTTCGGGGGCGCTGGTCTTGCGGCAGGCATTACCGTAGGGGCGCTTTTGGCTCAGGATATGCTGGGAACCGACAATTTTACGGGTGTACCAACGGCACTGTTTACGTTAGGCTCAGCAGGTGCGGCCTTGCTGGTTGGCCGTCTTTCCCAACGATATGGACGCAGTTTGGGATTGGGACTCGGTTTTCTGGCGGGAGGCATAGGAGCGATTGGAGTCGTGTTAGCAGCCGTGTTGAATAGCCTGACTCTGCTCTTAATCTCACTATTGATATATGGTGCAGGCACCGCAACGAATTTGCAGGCACGCTATGCCGGGACGGACCTGGCCAACTCTAAGCAACGAGCAACCGCAGCCAGTACGGCCATGGTATTCACTACCTTTGGTGCAGTAGCAGGCCCGAATTTAGTCAATGTCACTGGCGATTTCGCCCTGTCGGTGGGGATACCGAGTTTGGCAGGACCCTTTTTATTGGCAGCTGCGGCATATATCCTTGCGGGCATCGTTTTGCTCATTTTTCTACGTCCCGATCCTTTGTTGGTAGCAAATGCTATAGCACTGCAGGGAAAATCGGATAAGCATGCCGCTTCGGCTAAAAAAATGGGTACTGCTGGATCCGGAAAGCGTGGAATCGCAATCGGTGCTGTGGTTATGATCTTAACGCAAATTATAATGGTAGCTATTATGACCATGACACCCGTACATATGAGACATCATGGTCATGGACTAAGCGAAGTGGGCCTTGTCATTGGCTTTCATATCGGATCGATGTATCTTCCATCCCTGATTACCGGTATCCTGGTCGATAAAGTCGGACGTAAGGCCATGGCGATGGCTTCTGGGGTTACGCTTTTGCTTGCAGGGGTCATTGCCGCCATGGCACCGGCTGATTCCATGACCGTATTGATTGTCGCCCTGTCTCTTCTAGGGTTGGGATGGAATTTTGGCTTGATCAGCGGAACGGCATTGATCGTAGATGCAACAACCTCAACAAACCGTGCGAAAGTGCAAGGGTCTGTTGACGTATTGATTGCCCTCGCGGGGGCATCAGGTGGGGCCCTTTCAGGTATGGTGGTTGCTCAATCCAGCTATGCCACACTTTCATTTGCCGGGAGCATACTCGCCCTGCTTCTGATCCCGGTTGTGTTTTCGCAAGGTCAGGATAAAAACGAAAAATCCATCTCTTTCTAACGCGAACCCGATTTCGTTGCCACTTCTTGGGTAATAAACTCAACAGTGGAGAACTCGTCGAGCATCCGCTGGGTTCCGCCGAGCTATACCTTCAAGCCGCGGGCGATAAAGGGATTAACGATTATATCGTATGGAAGTCTGAAACGGGTGACGCATTTCTGTTCCGTCTTCACAATCCAAAAGGCGAGGAGGCTTCGGACTTTGCCGGTCCGGTCCTCGTTTCGTTATCTACGGTTCAAAGCGATTCATAAGTTGGCAATACACAATCCTGCAGCAAAAACTCCGTGATGAACGCGGAGTTTTTGTTTTGCAGGTTAGCGTCAAACGGAACATCATGAGTGTTTATTGCGTATTGACCTGGAGTTAACTCCAAGTGATAAGCTTAAGTCTAAGGAGGGATTATGATGGAGTATGTGAAACTAGGGAACACTGGTCTCGATGTATCCCGCATCTGTCTTGGGTGCATGGGATTTGGCGTAGCAGAGCGCTGGGTGCATCAATGGGTGTTAAATGAAGACAGCAGCCGTCCTATTATTAAAAAGGCATTGGAGCTTGGCATCAATTTCTTTGATACGGCGAATGTCTACTCGGACGGTACAAGCGAGGAATTTGTCGGCCGCGCCTTGAAAGAATATGCGAATCGCGACGAAATCGTCCTGGCGACAAAGGTTCATTTCCGTATGCACGAGGGTCCCAATGGGATGGGGCTGTCCCGGAAGGCAATCATGAGCGAAATCGACAAGAGCCTCAAGCGGCTGGGTACCGATTATGTTGATCTGTACCAGATTCATCGATGGGATTATGATACGCCTATCGAAGAAACGATGGAGGCCCTTCATGATGTGGTGAAAGCCGGAAAGGTTCGCTACATCGGAGCTTCAGCCATGTATGCATGGCAGTTTCTCAAGGCTCAGCATACCGCTGAAAAGAATGGCTGGACCCGGTTCGTTTCGATGCAGAACCATTACAACCTCATTTACCGCGAAGAGGAGCGAGAAATGCTGCCGCTGTGCCAATCCGAAAAAATCGGCGTGATCCCCTACAGCCCATTAGCATCAGGAAGATTGACGCGAGACTGGTCGGAGACGACGCAGCGTTCCGAAACGGACATGGTTCAGAAATCCAAGTATGATGCCACGGCGGATGCCGATCGGGTTATTGTGGAACGGCTTGCAGGCATTGCGGAAGAGCGGGGCATTCCCCGCGTTCAAGTTGCGCTCGCCTGGCTGCTGCAGAAAGAACCGATCACGGCTCCCATTGTCGGCGCGACCAAAATATCTCATCTGGAGGATGCTGCAGCCGCGCTTACAGTCAAACTCACGTCGGAGGAGATGGCCTCCCTGGAAGAGCCGTACATACCTCACCGGGTTGTGGGCGCCTTATAGCTTTAACAACTAACTTATTTAGGAAACGGCATTGAACAGAGAAGGTGAATCAAGACATGACGGCGACGATAAAAGAAATCAGCGAAAGGTTCGGGCTTTCCCAGGATACCCTGCGCTATTATGAGCGCATTGGGTTGATTCCTCCTGTAAACCGAAACAAAAACGGTGTCAGGGATTACACGGAGGAAGACATCAAGTGGGTGGATTTTGTTAAATGCATGCGTCAAAGCGCGGGGCTTCCGGTCGAGGTGCTGATCGAGTATGTTTCGCTTTTTCAACAAGGAGACGACACGCTTGAAAAGCGAAAGGGGTTGTTGATTGAACAGCGCAATCGACTGGGGGACAAAATCGAAGAAATGACGAACACACTGGAGCGCCTAAACGATAAAATTACAAGATATGAACAGACCATCATGAAAAAAGAAAATGCACTCAGGAAGCAGACAGACTAACTTATCAAGAAACCGGGTTTCGGGAGGGTTCCCGACCCGGTTTCTTGATTATAAATGAATGATCGCTTATTATTATTTCATGAGACATAGAGATGATAACAAAGTGGAAGCCATTTTTGACGCGACGATTCAATTAGTGAATGAGATTGGTTTTGCGGAAACGTCGATTTCCAAAATAGCTAAAAAAGCTAACGTATCGGCTGCAACGATCTATATTTATCATGAGAATAAGGAGGATTTGCTGCTTAAAACTTACTTAAAAGTGAAGGGCAAGATGAGTAAGAGCATGTTACAGGGATTCGATGATACGCGATCGGTTAAAGAACGCTTTGAATCGATCATCCGGAAGTATGTTGAGTTTATACATATGCACAAAGACTATTTTCTATTTTTAGAGCAAATCATGAATTCTCCATTGCCGCAGAAATGGTGTTTGGACGAGACCGCAAGCCTGTTCCAACCTATTTTCGAGATGTTTGAAACGGGTAAGAAGCAGAATATATTGAAAGCGGAAGATGTGGATATGTTGATCGTTTATTCGATTTTACCCGTAGCCGAATTGGCGAAATCACATCTGAAGAACGGAACCCGATTTGGCAATCGGGAATTGGAAGCAGCTATCGTTATGAGCTGGGATGCAGTGAAAGCTTAAACGCAAGAAGGAGCATTACAATTAATGTAATCCGATTCTTTTATCTTAGACTAGATTGGACAAATCGAGGTAGAACCCTATGACCATTTTCTTGATATGCGCTGCTTTAATCCTATCTATTACATTGTTTCTGAGAGTTTATCCGCCATTCGGCCAAAGAGTATCTAGGGAGAAACGAAACGAATTTCGCAAACTCCCGAATTTCGACCGTAATCATTTTGTGAATCCAATCCATACCTCCATGAGGATGGGAACCACAGACTTCATGTCATTATTACGGGATTACATGAAACGGAATACCAATCGGAAGCCGACTTCTCCATTACCGATGAAGCGAGTAGATCCCGCAAGTATACAACAACAAGCCCTAACACGTGTGACGTGGTTTGGACATTCTGCATTCATGCTGGAAATCGAGGGGAAAACGCTGCTGTTCGACCCTATGTTAGGAACGTCTCCATCCCCAGTCCCTGTTTTTGGGAATCAACGTTATAGCAGGGATATTCCTATTGATCTGGACAAGCTCCCTCCCATTGATGCCGTCGTTTTGTCTCATGATCATTATGATCATCTGGATTTCAGTTCCATCCAGAAGCTAATGAAGAAGGTTAAGCATTTTTATGTGCCGCTTGGCCTTGGTGGTCACTTGGAGCGCTGGGGGATTTCAAAATCGAGTATTACCGAGCATAATTGGTGGGATGCATCCGGGTTAGACGGTCTACAACTTATCTGCACGCCAGCGATACACTTTTCTGGGCGAAGCCTGTTTGACCGTGATTCAACCTTATGGTCGTCTTGGGTCATTATCAGCAACAAGAGCCGAGTCTATTTCAGCGGGGATAGCGGGTATGGTCCGCATTTTCAGGAGATCGGTGAAAAATACGGCCCATTTGATGTGACGCTCATGGAATGTGGTCAATACGACAAGCGTTGGGCGAATATTCATATGATGCCTGAAGAGACGGTACAGGCTCATCTGGATGTGAAAGGGCAATGGTTGCTTCCGATCCATTGGGCAGGGTTTACGTTGGCCTTGCATGACTGGAATGAACCGATCGAACGCGTGACTATGGCTGCTAAACAAAAACAAGTGCACATACTCACTCCTCAAATTGGGGAATCGGTAGTAATAGCTCCATCGGAATATTCTACAGAGCCTGATCATGCTGCCGTTTGGTGGAAATAACAAAAACAGCGGCAATTTATCAACATACATGCATTATAAATCCGCGGAATCCGCGGATTTTTTTGTTCATCTGTAACACGGCTGCATCACTCCTAGTACAGCTTATTTCGGGAATGGTCTTGATGGCCATCGAACAGAACAAATTCCCCATAAAGCCATCAACCACATCATATTTCCCATGACCGGATACGATTATTTAACAATGAGATATTCATAGGAATGACATAGCAAACAAAAAGAAATATCAATTCCTTAATCCTATTATGATAAATATGAGTTGATTTAAGGTGAAGGGGTGTATGTATGAGGTCTTTAGGGTCGTTGAATGTTGATGTAATTACATTGTTTGTGGAGGGTTTGCACAATGTGAAGGTGTTCTATCAAGAAGTATTCGGTTTTTCCGCTGTTTATGAAGACGATGTTTCTGCGGTGTTCAATTTCGGAAATATGAGCATTAACCTCCTGAATATCTCCGAAGCCCATGGTCTGATCTATCCTGGAACTGTCGCGAGCCGGGAATCCGGATCTCGGTTCCAGTTTACGATCCGGTTGGATGATGTAGATACAGTTTGCAGCGAATTGAAAACACGCGGCGTTACCCTGCTTAACGGTCCAATGGATCGGCCGTGGGGTGTCCGAACCGCTGCCTTCATAGATCCTGCAGGGCATGTGTGGGAGATTGCGCAGCAAATCATTTGAAGAAGTTATGGATTGCGTGTTTAATTTAGGGACAGCATTTGTCACAAAAATGCTGCATTTATTCGTTAAGAAAAGCCTGAGTTATCAGGCTTTTTGATTTCTTATCCAGTATGTGCACAACTGGACACGGAAAGATCCCTATCTATGAAGACTTCGAATGACGGATGGCTGTCTCGATGTAAGCCCTCAAATTTTTGATGAATGTGCGCATGGCATATCCCACGAATCTGTCGCTGCGGTAGATCAGACAAATGTCTTGAGAAGGCGTAGGATTCCTTAAATGCACGACTTTGATCTCTGTATTGCGAAGATTATCCAGTAGAAGTCGCGGCAAAACGCACGCGCCAACTCCGCTCTGTACCATCTGGAGGAGGGAGGATAATGTTGTGGTCACCATATGCGGCTGCACTGCAAAGCCGTTGTCTATACAGAAGCGGTCGATCAGCTTGCGGCATTGATGATCGGGTGGAAACATGACCATATTCATGGAGCGCAGCCTGTTCAAGGGGATGAAGTTCTCCCCGGCAAGAGGATCGTCCCTATGTACAGCCAATGAGAATTCCTCGTGAAACAGGGGAATTGACGTGAGACGTTCATCGTTAACGGGTCCGATGGTTACGCCGATATCGATGCTTCGGTCCAAAACCTGTTCCGTTACCTTCATGGTTTCCAGAAGGGACAGCGAGATGGCGGGGTAGGACTGATGGAAATCCAGCAGCAAGGCATTAAACATGAGATCCGCGTCACCGGGCAAGACCCCGATCGATAGCGATCCACCTTGCATCTGCTTCAGATCGGCAATGGCATCGCCCGCTTGCTGCAGATGCCCGAACACGGCGGCGGCATGTTCATGAAGAATCGCTCCAGCGTCAGTAAGAACAATGGTTTTTCCCGCGCGATCGAACAACAAAACCCCTAATTCTTCTTCCAATCTCCTGATCTGCTGGCTTACGTTGGGAGCACTGACTCCCATTTTTTCGGCTGCTCTCGAGAAGTGAAGCTCTTCGCATATAGCCATAAAATACTGCAGTTGTTTTAACTCCATCCTGCACACCTGCTTTCCCTTGCATCCTGGAATGGATGTTTCACGATTATTGTGGCGTTATCTTCCTGATCTGTCAATTCATTATCGTTAACTTATACTTAACGTTCCAGTAATGTTCACTGCATTGATGTAACGTTCCGTGCGACCTATACTTGGGAGCATAACAAACGTTTTTTATGACGAAGGAGGAAATGAACATGTCCGAAGCGATAATCAATACGGCGAAGATTGGACGTCAAGTGGTGCTGCAGCAGGTGGGGGCTATACCGGAGGAACGGTTCGACATACAAAGTGCAGGATTTAACAACACCATCCGTTGGAATGTCGGCCATATCATTTATTGGATGGATACGTATGCTACCCTGAGCTTTGGTTCCCCATCAGCCATTCCGGACTCGTATGCTTTACTGTTTAACTCCGGAACCAAGCCCTCGGATTGGAAGGTGGCTCCTCCATCGAAAAAAGAACTGGTCGAGATGTTAACAGCTCAGCTTTCACGCCTATCTGGGCTGAATTCTGATATGCTTGACGAAAAGCTTTCAACTCCGTATGTCATGGGCCCGTTCCAATTCAGCACGGCTGGGGACCTGTTCAACTTCGCGCTGCTTCACGAAGCCATTCACCTCGAAACGATATCAAGCCAGCTAAAGGTTCAGACGTGTTAATCAAAGCTTGGAAAGCGTAAACAAAGGCGAATGATCGACAGCTCCATGAATGGAGCTTGCATTTTAACCATTAACCATAAGGAGGAAGCCTACATGAAAAAATCTGTAGACTCCGTATCAACCCGAACAACTGAAAGTTTTGAAGCTTTTAAACAGGCTTTAGAAACAGGGCATACAGCGGATTTTCTTGATAAGGTTACAGATGGTTTTCATTTCTTTGTTCCGCTCCCGCTAGATGGGTGGGATCACAAGCAGCAAGGCAAAGAGCGGTTCGAGGAGCTGGTCAGGCTCGAGCGTTCCGTATTTCAGATGCAGCTGATTCCGCTCGTCTTGATTGAGAATGCGGACCACGGGACGGTGGTATTTCGCTCAGAAGGTTTGTTGAATGGCCGCTCTTTTAGTAATGAGCTTGCGATCGTCTTCGAGTTCGAGGGAGAGCGGATTGCCTCCTTCCGCGAATATGTAGGTATGCCGTTAAAAAACTATGAGGCCCCCTAAAACGCATGAAAAGCCGCCAAAATCGCGGCTTTTTTGGGCTAAAGATGATAAATAAAGCGAGTAGACAATTTGCAATCTCAGTCACACGGGTATCATGGGAGATTTACCAACCGATGCGGATGATCAGGCCTTTCGGGTCGCCAACTTCAAGGTAAGCGGCCTGGCCGTTGACATCGTCATACGGAAAACCGTAGGCCAAGCGGTTAATGCTGTGGTCGTGCCAGAATTTTGCGTAATAATTGGCCGGGGCGGCTTGATAGTAATTCGAAACGTTATTCCAGTCGGTGGCCGTGTATACATGACGTTGAATGGCGGCACAAGTTGCCGCATCCGTTAAAGCGCCGTCGCACCGGAAAATATCCTGGGTGCTGTACGGAGCGTACCCGCCGAAGTAGTTGGCATTCACGCCACCCTGGGCAAAAGAACCGTGAATCGGCGCGACAATGCGATACGGTGCTTGAATCGTAGCCAATGATTTGAAGGCGGCCGGAACTTCCGCCTGGAATTTGGCGAAGATTCCGTTTCGGGTTTCGGATTCCAGCTCGCCTACAGTCTGGTCAAAGGAACCGGATTTATTGACCAGACGATGCTGGAGGGGGAAACCGAATCCGTCGACGCGTGTCGTATTGCCGTGATAGCCAGCGGCGTCAATCGTGAATTCAACGAAATCAAAATAAATATCACGGTTCGGGTCGGTCGGATTGTTCAGATCGGGGCCGGCGAATCCATCGTTAAAGGTCTTCAGATACAGAGGAGTACCAACGCTAAGGAACATTCGGCCCGATGTGATCTGGGGCAATGTGACCCAAGAAGCATCGCTGACTTTATGATAAATGTTGGCGTAGTTGATGCCGTTCTTGGTTAAATGGCCTGGCGCATCATTCAAGGCGCTGGAGATCGGGATCAGATTGCCGTTAAGGTCCAAATAGCTCCACTGGTTGTTGACGGGATTGATGCCGAGAACGCCCCAGTATATTTGCTGGTCGGTATAAGCGCCTTGGGTCCCGTTCATGATCTTGACCGAGACGGCACCGTTTGGCGGCATGGGTATGGTGGATGGATGAATGTCATATATGGAGCCGGAAGAAGAAGGAGGCGTCGTGGAACCGGCAGTGTAAGAGAATACACCCGTGTCGTAGGCAGGGATCCCGTTATTGTAAGTAAACGAATACGTAATCACGTGGCCGGCGGCAATGCCTGAGATGGCCTGTTCATATCGGGATTTTCCGGCATGGTAAGACATTCTGAAATTTTGCTGTTCGCCGCCATTCACTCGATAATGGATATCGACCCAGCTAGTGTTGACGGCGGATTTGAACCATACGGTGGCTGTGCTGCCGGATAATTCAACGCCCCGTGTATAGTCCGCAGCTTCGGCTCTCGTACCGAAAACGGACCAACAGGTCAGCAGCAGCGACAGAATCAGCAGGTAACGCATTCCCTTCTGCATTATCAAAAATTCCTCCTTTGAACTTGGGATTAAAATAACTTCGCAACCGGGACTGAAACGGCATCCCTCCTTTGTTTGACGTGATCGTTGGCTGACAGTCAATGGCAATCCATGCGATGACAAAAAGATTATAAATCCGTTTACCAAAATTTAGTAGTAGCGGAATTTCGGGATGGGGTTCGTCATTTCGGAAATGGAAATATGCGCGTGGTAATGACAATGGAAACACTCCAAAAAGCAGCTTATCCTATGGATGAGCTGCTTTTGTGGTATGCTTCGTTCATGTTTCTAAGATGTATAGGATAGGGTTAACCCAATCCCTCGAAATCGTGCAATCTGCGCAGGCGGTAAGCGTTCATGGCGAATTGGCGCAGCTCCTCAAGTATGGTGTAATTCGCCCATGCGCCTGCGAAAGCACCGATCCCGGGTACCATCTGCAGCATTTTCCGGAAATCCATGGCATCTCGATACTCGATCTGAAAGGTTTCCCAGTCCATATTCCGGGCATATTCGGTATCAGAGCGCCATTGTTCCTTTTCAATATGCCAACGCTTGACGGAATCGAGCAGCCTGGCACGGTTTTCGGGCCCCGAAAACGTCATTTGAAATACCTTGAGGATGAATACCCGCTCGGAGAAGTGTTTGGTGTCATAACCGTAAACATGCGCCAGCTCGAACAAAAATTTCATTTTGATCGCGATTAAAGCCGGAAAGTCTACCATGCTGAACATGATGCCGCCGGCTCCGGTACCAGCTCCTTCGGCAACCGCGATTTTTTGGTACAGAGCAAACAACTCTTTCGCTTCTTGATCGGCAGCTTCCAGTTCCAGAGAACGCTGGACCGGCCGGCTAGGCGTATATTCTGCTCCGAACAGTGCCGTACGCACGATCGATCGTATGGTGGTCGTTATGATGGTGTGCACCTTCGGGGGAATCCAATGATTAATCCGGCTGCCGATGGTTTTCGATGTTTTTTCCAGCCAGCCCGGCGGTTTGAACATCTGGTGTTCCCAGTCGGCGATCTCCCTCTGTACTTTATGCTCGTAATTCATGATCAATCGCTCCTCTAAACGTCTTCGCTATATTGTAACGAATATCTCCGTGGTTCGGAACAGACCGCGGCAGGTAACAGACCTCGACTTAAGTCCAGTATCGCCGAAGAGGATTGATAAGGGCGTGTCGAACGCAGAGCCTGCACGGTGATGCACTTTGGAATAGATGCTTACGTTTGCATATAGATCATATCGGTGGGACGATTGACATGAACCTTCGTAATCTGTTCACTCATATAACTGGCTGAATATTTGAAGTCAGATTGTATCCAGCATTTAATTATGCCGATCATTGCGTGAATTTGATAGTTAACGGTCATTTCCTGGTCAATGGTGGGCTCATCATGCCGCCGTGAAAAATAGTAGTTGCCCGTGAACATCTCGATGTACAACTGCTCTAGTCTTTCATATAGCGAATCCGTCTTTCGGATGGCATGCAGCGCTTTAAATAACTTCTTATTGTTCTCGACATGTTCGAAGCTCAGCCGGGTTGACGGAGACACCTTGTCAAGATTGACCGACTGGACTTTGCTGAAGGTAACAGTAACTGCGTTGCGGAAGCCTTCGATCGCGTCCTTGAATAAATCCTCCAGTATTTCTTGCTTGTCCTTATAGTGGAAATAGAAGGTGCTGCGATTATAGTCAGCTCGGTCCGCGATTTCGGATACCGTGATGGCATTTGCATCATTACTTTCTAAAATGAGATCGATGAAAGCGGCTTTTAAAGCGTTTGTCGATTGCCTTCTTTTGCGCTCCTGTCTGTGAAGATAAGCCAACAGAATCACATCCTATGATTGAAATTTACGATTATTCCAACACCTTCATGGCTTTTGTCGGAAGTCCAACAAATTGAAGAGTGTTGTGGATTGTAACCGATTTCTCCTCATTCTATTATAATTTTGTTGGGTCATAATGAACAGCCCGAGAGACGATATAGAGAAACAGACAGGGAGATGAGCAAATGTCCAGATTGAATGGAAAAGTGGTTGTCATTACAGGAGCTGCGCGTGGAATGGGAGCGACACATGTGCGGAGATTCGTTACCGAAGGCGCAAAGGTAGTATTCACCGATATTTTGGAGGAAGAAGGACGGAAACTTCAGGATGAACTTGGACCAAACAGCCTTTTTATAAAACATAATGTTGCGGACGAAAGCGAGTGGCAGGCTGTGATCAAGCAAGCTGAAACAGCTTTCGGTTCGATTAACGTACTCATCAACAATGCGGGGATCGACCTTCCGGCGGTTGATTTGGAGGAGGTCTCCGTCGCCCAATACCAAAGGGTTATTGATGTGAACCAGCTGTCGGTATTTCTTGGCATGCGCTACGTCGTGCCTTCGATGCGCAAGGCGGGCGGCGGTTCGATCGTCAATATTTCTTCACTTGCCGGTATCGTTGGAGCTTACAAAAAAATTGCCTATACCGCATCCAAATTTGCGGTTCGCGGGATGACGAAGGCGGCAGCACTGGAGCTTGGCGATTACGGAATCCGCGTCAACTCCGTGCATCCCGGCTTTATCCGGACGCCAATGACAGAAGCGCTCATCAACGACGAACTGGAGGCAAGTTTTCCGATTCGCCGAGTCGGTCACCCGGAAGAAGTAACGAATCTCGTACTTTATCTAGCTTCGGACGAATCGAGTTATTCCACCGGCTCCGAATTTGTAATTGACGGTGGTCTCGGCGCTCAATAAGCACAAAATGAGAAATCAGGTATTTAAGTTGTACGTTTCAAAGTAAAAGATCTGAAAAATCCCATCGCGCTCAAGATGGGATTTTTCTTTATGTGACTAGCTGAATCAGCGCTCTTATTCAGACTGACTCCGTCCTTTTTGGATGAGAATACGAGCATACCCTCGTATTAATCCTTGGGATTTCTCATAACGGCATGAGCTGATCGCTAAAATCCCCGATGTTGTTCTGGCCAATGATTTGCTTGGCTTCCTCGAGTACGCCGTCTGAAGTGCGGGCCTGTTGAACCAACATGAAGTGGTGGTTATCCTCTTCCTGGAGTACCGGTTTCCTTAAATTGTCAATCTCAAAAAAACTCATCACGAGTTGGTTTTATCTGGTACGGATCATGGACAGAATAAGTTTAGTCTCGCTTGTATACCATCCAACACTTCGGGCGGTATCTCCCTAACCTTGATATCCCCACCTAGAAATAGCAGCCAATTTGTGATTTCGGTCAATTCTTCCACCTTGTTCACATCGATAAAAGCCTTAAGAACGGCTGTGGTTTGGTAAGGATTCGTATATGCAATGGAAAACTTTACAGGATGGTACTTTTTGAACTGGGCTATCGCCTTTGGACCAAGATCAAGGACAAGGTTGATGAACTCTTCCTGCTTACTCAGCTGCTCTAAGATCTTTTTCTTGCCAACCCTTTTTTTCGTATGGAATCGTTCTATGTCGGAAAGATTGTCGACAGGAATAATCCGTCTCTTTTCTTCCGCTAAGTCAAAGCCTTCAATTAACCATAAGCTTTTCTCACGATAAAGGTGCAGGAGATAAATGGGATAAGACTTTATTTCCTTCTCTTCCTGGATGGTTACCAATAAATAGTTGTCCAGCAGAAGGAGTTGGATGAGTTTTTCTAACATCGGATGGGGCAGGTCGGACAGATCAAGCAAGTCGGGATTATGAGGATTGGTACCTTCAAACAGCAATATTTGATTTAATAGAACAAGATCGTCTTGTTGGTTCTCCGAGATGAGGCCGAGTAATTTTTCAGCCAAAGAATGGCGACTCTTTAGATAAGGGAGCTGTTGATTTCGAGTGGCCATAAAGGCGATAAACAAAGCTTTGACTTCAGTGTCGGTAAAGCGGACCGTGGGCAGGACGGAGTTGTTCATGACAAAATAACCCCCATCCCTCCCAACTTCAGCGACAAGCGGCATCCCCATGGCTTCGATTTCTCGAATATCTCGAATCGCCGTCGAGCGAGAAATGTTAAATTCGCGCATTATTTCAGAAATGGTAAAGTGGGCGCGGTTGTTGATATACCGCATGATGGTATTAATCCGCTCAACTTTTTTCATCGGACTCTCCTAAACAGTATCATTTTTTGACATGATTTAAGGTTATTATAAACCTATCAAGTGAAAAGACAAATCATTTGAAAAATTTTAAAAAGGAAGGTTTTGAATATGGAAAATTATACGCTTGAGGAAAAAGACAGCTTTATCGTATTAGGGATTGGAACCGAACTTAAAAGCGATTACACGGATTATGCCGGCATCAACAAGGAAAAAACGGAATTTTGGGAGTCGGTGAAGCAAGACGGAAGGCTTGATACCTTAAAGGCCATAGCTGCAAATGATTATATTTTTGCCGTGAACGAGGCGGTCAATAACAAGATGATGTATTATGCCGGCGTCATGACGGAGGAGTCGTTACCAGAAGCTACTAGGGTTATTCAATTCCCTAAAGGGGAATACCTCGTTGTAAAAGGGGAAGGGAAAACGGCGGATGAACTGAGCAATAAACTTACTGGCATTGCCTTTGGTCAAGTATTGCCGTCAGCCAAGGATTTTGCCTATGTCGGCGGGCCGAATGCAACGGTGGAGATGGAAGAGCGGGACGGCTTCGTATGTGGCGAATTGTGGATTCCCATCGTAAGGAAATAAATAAGATCAAAGGAGAAGTAGAATGGCTTATATCGTTGATTTTAAAAATGTATCCACAGTTGGTTTGGAGTCTTCGCCCTTAGCGGAAGCGCTTGCTGGTTTACGAGCGAATGAGGCGCGTTACTTCATGAACAAATATAAGCATGAATTTATGGTTGTACCAGCCGGCGATAGCCAGGAGACTTTGGATTATGTGAACCGAATATTGAAAGAAGAACGAGATCTTGAGTTTGCGGCCAAACCTTTGGAGACGTCTCGTTTTCAAGTGGAAAATATCCAGTGGGCTTTCGTCTTTTATGAGGATGGCCTCGCGGTCAATGTCATGTATACGGTTGATGATCCGAAGAAGCGGGCTGTCGGTTTTAAGCTTTCGGAGGGGATGGAGGTACCGCAGGAGTTGGAAGGGAAGTTTAAGTTTGCAAGGCAGAAGTCCAAATTAGCCGGAACCATTCGGGGCTCGTTCTTTGTAATTAAAAAGGAATACTGAGCGGTGAGCAGTCAAATAAATAACGAAAACCCAAAAAAGAACCTGAATCCTCTGATTTCAGGTTCTTTAATTATTGCAATTACATGGACACGATGATACAATCTGAATGCGACACAATCAGGGTTAAGGGTATAAATATCTCATCTTACAATTTAATTGTATCACGCTAAAATGCCCTTGTCAAATGTTTTTTCTCAATTTAATGGTTAGGAGAGATGTTGAATGCGTTCTTTGGTTCTCGATTTTCAAGACATGGAACAAAACCAGCTGTTGCTCGTTGGCGGAAAAGGAGTGAATCTAGGAGAATTAGCAAAAATCGAAGGAATCCATGTACCGGAAGGATTTTGTGTTACAACCGCGGGATATCAAAAAGCCATCGAACAGAACGAAACCTATCAAGATTTGCTGGGACAGCTAGCCATGCTAAAAGCAGAGGATCGAGAGCGAATTGGTGAAGTCAGCAGGAAGATCAGGCAAATCATTATGGACGCAGAGATTCCTGCCGACGTCGTGAAAGCCGTAACTCATTATCTCTCTCGGTATGGCGAGGAACATGCTTATGCCGTGCGTTCCAGTGCGACAGCTGAAGATTTACCGCATGCCTCCTTTGCCGGTCAACAGGACACCTATTTAAATATCATCGGGACAGAGGCCGTCTTGCAGCATATCCGTAAATGCTGGGCATCCCTATTCACGGATCGCGCCGTGATCTACCGGATGCAAAATGGATTTGACCACAGTCAAGTTTATTTATCCGTGATCATTCAAAGGATGGTTTTCCCGCAGGCTTCAGGGATACTATTTACAGCAGACCCGATGACATCCAATCGAAAGCTGCTGTCCATCGATGCCAGCTTTGGTCTCGGAGAAGCGCTGGTCTCCGGTTTGGTATCTGCCGATTGTTACAAAGTACAGGATGAGGTCATCGTGGACAAGAGGATAGCCGCCAAAACATTGGCGATCTATGGACGGCAGGAGGGTGGAACGGAGACCCAGTTGATTGCCCCGGATCAGCAAAAGATTCAAACCCTTACCGAACAACAAATTTTACGGCTGGCAGGCATCGGAAGACAGATTGAAGCTTATTTCGGCCGGCCGCAAGATATCGAATGGTGCCTGGCCGATGACGTGTTTTATATCGTTCAGAGCCGGCCGATCACGACGTTATACCCGATCCCTGAAGCGAGTGACCAAGAAAATCGCGTCTATATCTCTGTTGGTCATCAACAAATGATGACGGATCCCATGAAACCGCTGGGATTGTCTTTTTTCCTGCTAACGACTCCTGCCCCCATGCGCAAAGCCGGCGGAAGATTGTTTGTTGATGTCACACATCAACTGGCATCGCCTAATAGCAGGGAATTTTTCTTAAAAAGCATGGAACAGCACGATCCGCTCATGAAAGACGCACTTATGACCATCATAGAACGAGGAGATTTTATTAATTCGTTACCCGATGACAATAAAGAAGCGAGTCCCGTTAAAAGCAGTAATGCTAAGCCCCCTGCCGGTGCTCCCCCACAATTCGAAAACGAGCCGACAATCGTTAATGATCTGATTCAACGAAGTCAAACATCGATCGAAGAGTTAAAACATAACATCGAGACGAAATCTGGGACGGATTTATTTGATTTCATTCTGGAAGATATCCAGCAATTGAAGAAGATTCTGTTCGACCCGCAAAGCTCGGCTGTCTTTATGGCTGCCATGAATGCTTCATCCTGGATCAATGAAAAAATGAACGAGTGGCTAGGTGAAAAAAACGCAGCAGATACGCTTTCTCAGTCTGTACCCCATAACATTACTTCGGAAATGGGCCTGGCGCTGCTCGATGTCGCAGATGCGATTCGTCCTTATCCGGAAGTCATTGATTATTTGCAGCAAGTCAAACATGATGACTTTTTAAATGAGCTGGTTACGATTGATGGCGGGCGTGAAGCCCGAGACGCGATCTGTGATTTTCTCAGCAAATACGGGATGCGATGTGCCGGAGAAATCGATATCACTAGAACACGTTGGAGCGAAAAACCCGCTACGCTCATCCCGTTGATTCTGGGTAACATCAAAAACTTTGAGCCTAATGCCAGCCATCGAAAGTTTGAGCAAGGACGACAGGAAGCGCTGAATAAAGAGCAAGAACTCCTGGAACGATTAAACCGATTACCGGATGGTGAACAAAAAGCCGCAGAAACCAAACGAATGATCGACCTTGTCCGGAATTTCATTGGTTATCGGGAGTATCCGAAATACGGCATGGTTAATCGCTACTTCGTATATAAGCAGGCTTTACTGAAAGAAGCCGAACAACTCGTAGAAGCGGGCGTTATTCATGACAGAGAAGATATATATTATCTCTCTTTTGAAGAACTTCACGATATCGTACGCACAAATAAACTGGATTACCGAATGATCAACAAACGAAAAGACGAGTACAAACTATATGAAAAACTGACTCCTCCGCGTGTGATCACATCGGATGGCGAGATCATTGTTGGTGAGTACAAACGGGAACATATTCCTGCTGAAGCCATTGTAGGGCTGCCAGTTTCCTCGGGCGTTATTGAGGGAAGAGCACGTGTCATCTTAAACATGGAAGACGCTGATCTGGAAGAAGGAGACATCTTGATCACTGCCTTTACGGACCCTAGCTGGACGCCCCTGTTTGTATCCATTAAAGGATTGATCACCGAAGTGGGTGGACTGATGACCCACGGAGCCGTTATTGCGCGTGAATATGGGTTGCCTGCCGTTGTCGGCGTCGAGAATGCAACCAAAAGGATCAAGGATGGACAGCGCATTCGCGTGAATGGAACAGAGGGGTATGTGGAAATATTATAATAAATACCAACATGAAGCCGCGATTTTCGCGGCAAGCGATAGCTAAACATTTTGCTGTATTGGAAGATGCCGGACTCGTAAAAACAAAGCGTAAGGGGAAATATCGAGTCATTATCTTTATCAACGAACCACTGAAGAATTTGCTGAAAGGATGGATAGAGTAATTTTTAATTTTATAATGCTGGAGGAGTCCAAAAAATCATGAAAATCATTGTAACCAGTATATTCGTGCAGGATCAAGACAGGGCGCTGGAGTTTTATTCAGAGAAGCTCGGATTTGTTAAAAAGGAGGATGTTCCTGTCGGAGAATTCAGGTGGATAACGCTTGTTTCGCCCGATGTTCAAGACGGTACCGAGCTTTTGCTCGAACCGAATGAACATCCTGCCGCAAAGGAGTATCAAAAGAAGATCTTTGCCGAAGGTATCCCGGCAACCATGTTTGGCGTTGAAGATATTCGCAAAGAGTACGAGCGGTTAAGGGAAAAAGGCGTGAAGTTTACGATGGAACCGACAAAAATGGGCGAACTCACAATAGCTGTCTTTGACGATACCTGCGGGAATCTTATTCAGATCGTGCAGAAGTAATTTACGGATTTGTTAGATAACCCTGACTCTTCTGAATCGTGTTGGACAACAAGAACATGAGGACGATAAAAGCCGCATACGTGAACTGCACCCCAATTGTTAGACACATCTAACAGTTGGAGGTGCAGTTTTTTATGACTAAATTTACTAAGGACAGCAAATTGGCATTAATTCAAGGGTATGACTCGGGTCTTCTATCTCAGTCAGAATACGCAAATCAAATGCGCGTTACCAAGTCTCAATTCCAATATTGGTTAAAGCTCTATGAGATGCATGGTGAGGCCGTCTTTACTAACGGCTATACAAATTATCCGGCAAGCTTTAAACTGGACGTACTCAATCATATGGCTCAATCAGACGCTTCTCTCATGGATACCGCTGCATTGTTTAAGCTTCCGGACTTCTCCATGTTGTATTCCTGGCAGAGAAAGATGGA
>NZ_FNZO01000018.1:0-70136 GCF_900109305.1 Paenibacillus sp. cl141a | reverse complement strand
GATTCTGGCTAACCTGATAATACGAAAGCCGCTTATATGGTCATAACCCTGTCAAGTAGACAGTACAAAAAAGACAAGATTTAAGCTGCGGCCGTTTCTCGGTATTCTACCGGGGAACGGTCGTTTAATTTTTTCTGGAATCGGTCCTGGTTATAGAACAGAATGTATTCATTCACTTGCTGTTCAACCTCTGCTTTGTTTGCTGCCTCATTCAAGTATATTTTCTCGGTCTTTAAATGAGAGAAGAACGACTCGATACAGGCATTGTCTAGGCAATTTCCTCGTCTAGAGTGACTGCCTAGCATGCCGAGTTGTTTCAGCTTACGGTTAAATGGTTTTGACGTGTATTGAAATCCTTGATCCGAGTGTAGGATTACCCCACTCACATCCACGTGCTGACGGAGTCGATCCAGCGTTTCATGAACCAAAGCGAGGTCATTTCGTTCCGAAAGATGCCAAGCTACAATCTCGTTATTGTATAAATCCTGAATCACAGACAGGTACACAAATTGTTCTCCAGCACGAATGTAGGTAATATCTGTGACCAGTTTAGTTCGTGGCGTATCCGCCTTAAACTGGCGCTGAAGCCGATTCGGATTTACCACAGAAGCTTGTTTTCCAAAGAATCGACGCTTCTTTCGAATGACAGAACAGATTCCTAATTGTTTCATTAATCGGTACACCTTTTTGTGGTTGACCCTAATGCCTTCCCTCCGTAAAGCTACCGTCATTCGAAGATAACCAAAGTAGGGATGTATGCGATGGATGGCAAGCAGATGCGATTCCAATTCATGCTGCTTTTGTCTACGTTCTTTTGCCGCTTGCAAGCTTTTTCTCCACTTGTAATAGCCTGAACGGGAAACCGCGGCTAACTTCAAGAGCCAAACAAGACGATGGCATACTCGCAGGTCCTCGATGATCTGAAATCTAGCAGCTTTACTCGTCACTCCTTGTGCAGATTTGGATACTGCTTTTTTAAATATTCAATCTCCGCTCGCAAGTATGCCATCTCTTCTTCCATACTGGAAAACTTCGTTCGGGGACGTCCCCGTTTGGATGTGGCAGGTTCTAGGCTCATTCCACGTTTTGTTTTCGCCGCCCATACTTGTACTTGAGATTTATTTTGAATATCCAAACGTTTCGCTACTTCACGTATACTCATATGTTCTTCGTTGACCAGCCGGGCCGCCTCCAATTTTAATTCCAAGGAGTACCGCCGGTAAGTTTGTCCTTTTTTAGCCATGAAAAAATCCCCTTCGTTAGGCAAGATTAAGTCCATCTTAACAGATGTCTTTTTTCACTTGTCTACTAAAAGGGGATAATACCAATATAGCGACTTTCAATGAGAACATATACAAATCTCAAGAGTAAAAAAATAGGGCCCCGTTAGCATAAGCCGTGGGGACCTTTCTCCGGCACAAGGGTTCCAGTCCCCCACAGATATTTCGTATACGACAGTTAGATGGTTCTTGTCTTTCATTCTATTCATCATCACTCAGTGCCCAAAAACAATATCCTTGCTTACTTTATTAAGGATTGATTAAAGAGCCTGTAAAAGTTATTCCTCCTATTGCCGTACCGGTTCCCACTAACATTAAAGCAGTTAATGAATACGTGACATTGCCAGTCCCTGGTGTTGTGTCTACGTGGTTAACGTTTGTTGTCGCAAACGCATTATTGGCTGCAGCATGGGCATTCGTACTGAAGATAACAGTTGCTCCGCGAAGAATCTGTAACTGAATTGATGAGGTTCCTGCAGTTGATTCCCAACCAACTATACCTGTTAACCAAACCCTGCTCCCTGCAGGGATCGCCGTAACGGTAATCGTCTTAAGTGTAGTTGGTGCTGCAGTTAGCAAAATTGCAGAGCTTCCAGAGGTGTTAGGAGTATTCTCGGATACTTGGAATTGCTGGAATATACCTGAGGCTCCCGTTGGGCCTGTGACTCCAGTTGCCCCGGTTGCTCCTGTGGCTCCTGTGGCTCCTGTGGCTCCGGTTGCTCCCGTTGTTCCTGTGGCTCCTGTTACTCCAGTTGCGCCTGTCGCACCGGTTGTTCCCGTTGCCCCTGTTGCTCCGGTTGCCCCCGTGGCTCCTGTGACTCCAGTTGCGCCGGTGGCTCCTCTTTCCCCAGTCGCTCCGGTGGCTCCGTTTGCCCCCGTGGCACCCGTTGCTCCCGTTGCTCCTGTTACCCCTGTCGCTCCTGTTGCACCCGTGGCACCTGTTGCTCCGGTTGCTCCCGTGACTCCTGTTGCACCCGTTGCTCCTGTGACTCCGGTTGCTCCGGTTGCTCCTATGGCTCCCGTTGCTCCCGTTGCTCCAGTTGCTCCCGTTGCTCCTGTGACTCCGGTTGCTCCTGTGGCTCCGGTTGCTCCTGTTGGACCGGTTGCTCCTGTTGCTCCGGTTGCCCCCGTTGCTCCTGTGGCTCCCGTGGCTCCTGTGACTCCGGTTGCTCCTGTTGGTCCGGTTGCTCCGGGTGCACCCGTTGCCCCGGTTGCCCCTGTGACTCCTGTGACTCCTGTGACTCCCGTTGTTCCCGTTGCCCCGGTTGCACCTGTTGCTCCCGTTGCTCCTGTCGCTCCCGTTGCTCCTGTTACTCCCGTGGCTCCTGTTGCTCCGGTTGCTCCTGTAGCTCCTGTTGCTCCCGTTGCTCCCGTTGCTCCTGTTACCCCTGTTGCTCCTGTAGCTCCGGTTGCCCCCGTTTCACCTGTCGCTCCCGTTTCTCCGGTTGCCCCCGTTTCACCGGTCGCTCCCGTTGCTCCTGTTACCCCTGTAGCTCCTGTTTCTCCTGTAGCTCCGGTTGCACCAGTTGCTCCTGTTGGTCCGGTTGCTCCTGTTGGTCCGGTTGCTCCGGTAGCTCCGGTTGCTCCTGTAGCTCCTGTTGGTCCGGTTGCTCCGGTTGCTCCTGTTGCTCCGGTTGCTCCTGTTGCTCCTGTTGGTCCGGTTGCTCCCGTTGTTCCCGTTGCTCCTGTTACCCCTGTTGCTCCTGTAGCTCCGGTTGCCCCCGTTTCACCTGTCGCTCCAGTGGCTCCAGTTACCCCTGTTGCTCCTGTTACTCCTGTAGCTCCTGTTGCACCAGTTGCTCCTGTTGGTCCGGTTGGTCCGGTTGCTCCCGTTGCTCCCGTGGCTCCCGTTGCTCCGGTTGCTCCCGTTGCTCCCGTTGCTCCCGTTGCTCCCGTTGCTCCTGTTACCCCTGTTGCTCCTGTTACTCCTGTAGCTCCTGTTGCCCCCGTTGCTCCTGTTTCGCCGGTGGCTCCTGTTGCACCCGTTGCTCCCGTGGCTCCGGTTGCTCCCGTTGCTCCCGTGGCTCCCGTTGCTCCGGTTGCTCCCGTTGCTCCCGTTGCTCCCGTCGCTCCTGTCACTCCCGTGGCTCCGGTTTCTCCGGTTGCCCCCGTTGCCCCCGTTGCTCCTGTTTCGCCGGTGGCTCCTGTTGCACCCGTTGCTCCCGTGGCTCCGGTTTCTCCGGTTGCCCCCGTTGCCCCCGTCGCTCCTGTCGCTCCTGTAGCTCCTGTTTCTCCCGTCGCTCCTGTCACTCCCGTGGCTCCGGTTTCTCCGGTTGCCCCCGTTGCCCCCGTTGCTCCTGTTTCGCCGGTGGCTCCTGTTGCACCCGTTGCTCCCGTGGCTCCGGTTTCTCCGGTTGCCCCCGTTGCCCCCGTTGCCCCCGTTGCCCCCGTTGCCCCCGTTGCTCCTGTCGCTCCAGTTACCCCTGTTGCTCCCGTTGCTCCTGTGGCTCCTGTGACTCCGGTTTCTCCGGTTGCCCCCGTTGCTCCAGTTACCCCTGTTGCTCCTGTTACTCCTGTAGGTCCTGTTGCACCAGTTGCTCCAGTTACTCCCGTTGCTCCTGTTGGTCCGGTTGCTCCCGTTGCTCCTGTAGGTCCTGTTGCACCCGTTGCTCCTGTAGGTCCTGTTGCACCCGTTGCTCCTGTTTCTCCCGTGACTCCTGTAGCTCCGGTTGCACCAGTCGCTCCGGTGGCTCCTGTTTCTCCGGTGGCTCCTGTCACTCCCGTTGCTCCTGTGGCTCCTGTTACCCCTGTTGATCCTGTTACACCCGTTGCTCCTGTTGCACCCGTTTCACCTGTCGCTCCTGTTACTCCGGTTGCACCCGTTGCGCCGGTGGCTCCTGTTGCTCCCGTTGCCCCTCTTTCCCCAGTCGCTCCCGTTTCACCTGTTGCACCTGTAGCTCCTGTAGCTCCGGTTGTTCCTGTAGCTCCGGTTGCCCCAGTTGTGCCTGTTGCCCCGGTTGCTCCCGTTGTTCCCGTTGCTCCGGTTGCACCTGTTGCCCCCGTTGCTCCTGTAGCTCCGGTGGCTCCGGTTGCACCCGTTGCTCCCGTTGCTCCTGTAGCTCCTGTTGCACCCGTTTCACCTGTCGCTCCTGTCACTCCCGTTGCACCGGTTGCTCCGGTTGCTCCTGTCACTCCCGTTGCACCGGTTGCTCCGGTCGCTCCAGTTGCCCCCGTTTCACCTGTCGCTCCCGTTGCTCCTGTTGCACCGGTTGCTCCTTCCGCTGCAAGTAAAGTATAGTCTGGGGACATTCCGGGTAATCCTTCGGGATTAGCAACGTTAGTCAAATACGTACTTCCGTTATAAGTAACCACTTGTCCTTGGGGATACAAATAACTCATATTCGGATCAAAAGGGACAACGCCGCTAAGTCCAATACCGGTTGCCCCTCTAGCTCCTTGTGCCCCAATAGAACCTACAGAACCTTGTAGCCCGCTCATACCTGTAGGCCCCGTAGCCCCAGTGGCTCCAGTAACACCTTTTGGCCCCAAAATGTTTTTTTTATTGCGAACTAGATTGCATCGTTTTCTCTTTTGAGATAAACGCCTTTTTCTTATCGCATGAGCCTTGTTTCTTCTGGAAATTGCATCGCTCCGATTTTGATATAATGCACACTTCAGTTTCCGAATCAACCTACGGCTAAGTTTAATCTCTTTTTTGATACGCCTTAAGTTCGGCCGTGTGCGGTTTGATTTGAATTTTTTCAGACTTTTTCCCACCTCACGTTGATACATCTTATTTGTAATATATATGAGGTAACTCATCGACAATTGATCAATTTCAAAATTGTACAACCTCATTTTGCATTAAAAGACTGTATAAACTTATCCCAGCATGACATAAAATGAGTTGAACCTACAGATAATGGGATCGACTCACGACTGGACTCCCATAGTCCGTTTCCCTTGAGCTTTTTACGTATTATTGACATTTATAATGACATCCTATCTTAGTTGATCGATCAAGTGCTTGACCCGCTGCCGTCATTGAGACCGCCCGAATCACAGTTGAATTTCCATTTTTAGAGCATCAGTTGTCCGTTCTAATGCCATTTGTTTCTCAGGGCCAGTATCAAACAGAGACATCTGGGATTCACTTTCGGGAGTGAGCTGCGTCAAGCTAATGCCAACCCGCAAGCCATCCCAATCTCTTTCAGCAGCTTGCAGTCCCGGCAGTATGCTTGAATGGTTAGTCGGGTCCTCTATCTTCTTTTGCCTGGAGAAGCCGGTGGGACAATCAAAGTCCGCTCCCATCTGGATCAAATGGGCCAACTCTTAAAGGGGCGTCAGCATGGAGATGAATAGATCCCGTGACGTCCATAAACTGCTCATCAATACTGGACGTTTCGACAAATGTCCATGATGAGATCGCCACATCGATAGACCTCTGCATGCGTAGCCGTATGACTACAAGCTCAGAGCACTTTGCATAGACTTCACCCGGTCTATCCTCTGTCTTACCCCCTTTGGCATGCAGCCAGGACAACCCGTCCCGCGCCGTCCGCAAGTTTCGGGATTTTTCCGTTAATTGAAAGGCCACGGAGAAGCGTTATTTCAGCAGATTGAAGCGCATGCCATGGTGGGGAGGTAAGAAACAGGAATGCATGTATGAAACCGGTCATCGATCGGATATTTGGCGCAAAGGTGATTAACCGGTTGTATGCGAATGTTTTTATAACGGGATATAAGAATGAAGAGTTCGGTTGGCTGGCGGCCGTACCTGCGCTAGACAACGCTAAAATGCGCCCAGCCGGTATTATCGATCTAGGCGCCAACACATAGCGCTATAAAGCCGTTAATTACCAGTGGATCACAATTTCGTCTACGCTGAGCCGAGGATTAGAGCTTGTGCGAAAATGCGAACCTGGTCAAAATCGGGGATGTTGTGGAGTCCAGAGTTTACAGGGTTTATTGTTTAGCTTTATTAGTATAGATACTGGTAAGTGACGGATTCTAACACTATTCATCTTTTGATTTATCCGCGTTTTCCCATGCTGTCAAAACTTCACTTACCTCTGCTCCTAAATTCATCAAGCATCTTCTTCCCTTCTCCTATTGAACGAAGTTGGACAATATCCCCTCTTTCATTTAAAGTAAAATGTCCTTTGAAAACATCTGGCATGGCATTATATTGTTTTTCTTCCTGCTCATATGCCTGAATAAAACATGCATATCCATATTGATTTACTAAATACGGCAGCCCAAAAGCAGAACGAATCAGCTCATATTCTTGAAAGTTATAAGGTGTGCTTTCAGGTCGCTTCATCAGAATTTCTATGAATTTAGACATCAGTTTCTCAACTTCTTTCTCAGTCGCATACTTTGCATAGCCTCGAATTGCAGTCAACCTCATATCAAGGTAGCGCTCTTTTTTAAACGCTTTTAAGAAGAATTCCTTTAAATCAATATCTTCACAGGACACAAGTGCTTTCAATATTGTGTTGCGAATGTACAAATTTTTAGCCTTAAAATATAGCTCTATTAAAAATTCCACATCTTCATTTGACAACGTTAAATCCTTACTTCTTTCCAGCAGCTGTTGAAATTCGTCTTTATTTTCATAGCCTCTTTTTTGGGACATTTTCTTAAGTTCTTCAATTATGTTTATCATATGTATCCCTCCATTATTTCCTTCTCTTCTCTGGCTTCGCCCTTTTTATATCTGATAATGTAAATTATCCCGTTAGCGTAGCAATCAATCGGTCTCTCTTTTATCTTAAATATGAAAATGCTCGTGATCAACCGCATCCATCCCTATCAACTCATCACTCTTTTGTGGTAATATGCGAAGTTATGATTTAGCGGCAATCGAAGCAATTTGATAATTGTGGTCACGTGGCAAGCCGTTGATTTTAAAAGCATGGTGTTACAGCTAAATTCAACACTAAATTTCCTACCCGTGAGGACTTGAAGAGTTTAACGGAGCTACTGGCCGAAGGAACGATTAAAACAGAGGTTGATTCCATTTTCCCGCTTAATCAAGCGGATAAAGCGCTGGAGAAAAGCGAAGCAAGGCATGGACGGGGAAGAATTTTGCTGATGAACACAAACTACATCTAACAGCGAAACAACACGAGTGCTTGCGCGCTACGTGTTGTTTCTTGTCTCACTCCCCTACTGACCTTGACCGACACACCATTCCTTGAGCCTGACCATCACGGTTTTATCGGAATGGTCATGTTGGTCAAACCCTCGATCCCTCCACCCGCATAGCGGTTGGTTTTTTGGTATGAGTTTAAGAATTTTTTTATATTCCTGCGACTGTATGGGAATATTCGGATCTTACATCTCTTGCAATCCATTTTAGTATAAGATCCGATACGTTGGAAAATCTAATGTTGATGAAAAAAGGAGGTGATCATTTCTGAATGAAAAATCCAATGCTAGCACCGCACGAATCGATGGAACTGCATGAAGCGTTAAACTTTAAAACGCTCTGCCTCGCTAAGTCAAAACTTATGCAAGGCCTGGTCTTTGATCAAGAGCTAAAAGCCTTAATGCAGAAAGACGTAATCCAATCCATACAACAGCTCGCCGAGCTGCAAGCAATCTACGCAAGAGCTCCTTTCCAAGCGCCTGTTCCGAATAGCCCGACACCTATAACACATTAAGGGGAAATCAAATGAATACCGATTATTTAGACCCGATTAATTCATTAAATATGCCGGAAATGGCGGATATGACTTTTGCCATGGACTTCCTTCTTCGTGCCAAGGAGGGTGTGCGTAATTTGTCCATCGCCCTGACGGAAACGGCTTCACCAGATGTAAGAGCCCTCCTGCACAATCATCTTAAGCAGGGGATTGCATTGCACCAAGAAATCACGGAGCTCATGATTCGTAAAAAATGGTTCCATCCTTACGAGCTGAACGAACAGTACCAACTCGACCAGCTTTCGGCAAACAATACGGTGATGATCGGGCAGATGAATTTGTTCCCGGATGATACGTCGCGTAAAGGGATGTTTGATCGGACCCCAGATGAACATATTGGAGGACACAAAGCATGAAGGCGGTAACGTATCAAGGGATTAAAAATGTCGTGGTCAAAGAGGTGCCGGATCCGAAGATTCAAAAACCGGACGATATGATCGTAAGAGTCACCAGTTCCGCCATTTGCGGTTCGGACCTTCACCTGATTCACGGAATGATCCCTAACCTTCAGGAAAACTATGTCATCGGGCATGAACCGATGGGGATTGTAGAAGAAGTAGGTCCTGGAGTGACCAAGGTAAAGAAAGGCGACCGGGTGATCATCCCGTTCAACATCGCATGCGGAGAATGCTTTTATTGTAAGAATCAGCTGGAAAGCCAATGCGACAATTCAAACGAACACGGGGATATGGGCGCCTATTTCGGTTACTCCGGAACGACCGGTGGTTACCCTGGCGGGCAAGCTGAGTACTTACGGGTTCCGTTTGCTAATTTCACCCACTTCAAGATTCCTGAAAACTGCGAGCAACCTGACGAAAAGCTAAGTTTGATCGCCGATGCCATGACGACGGCATTCTGGAGCGTAGATAACGCCGGCGTAAAGAATGGAGATACGGTTATCGTGCTCGGATGCGGTCCGGTCGGACTTCTGGCCCAGAAATTCTGCTGGCTGAAAGGAGCGAAACGGGTCATCGCCGTCGACTATGTCGATTACCGCTTACAGCATGCAAAGCGAACGAACCATGTGGAAATCGTGAACTTCGAACAGGATCAGAATATCGGCAACACTCTCAAGGAAATGACTAAAGGCGGCGCCGATGTCGTCATTGATGCGGTAGGCATGGACGGCAAGATGAGCGATCTTGAGTTTCTAGCCAGTGGTTTGAAACTGCAAGGCGGCACCATGAGCGCATTTATCATTGCATCTCAGGCTGTCCGCAAAGGCGGGACCATCCAAGTCACTGGGGTATACGGTGGACGCTATAACGGATTCCCGCTCGGCGACATCATGCAGCGAAACGTGAACATCCGCTCCGGACAAGCTCCGGTCATCCACTACATGCCGTACATGTATGATTTGGTTACTTCTGGAAAAGTGGATCCAGGAGACATTGTTACGCACGTCATTCCGCTCAGCGACGCAAAACGGGGCTATGAAGTGTTCGATACCAAAACGGACGATTGCATTAAAGTCATCTTAAAGCCTTAAATTATGTATAGATACACAGGAGGACAATCCGAATGAATTCCAATTATGCTTTGCATGAGATGCTTGAGGTACATGAAATAGCTGCGTTCAAGACGGTTTGCATGACTAAATCCAAGACCATGCAAGCTCTGGTAACCGACCCGGAGCTCATGCAAATTTTGCAACAAGATGTAACATTATCACAACAGCAGCTTCAGGAGCTTGGTGGAGTGCTGTCTAAAGCAACGGTATAGGAGATAAAAAATGAACCCAATATTAGAACACATGACAGGTCTTCATATGCTGACCGATGACGTGATCGCAATGGATTTATTGATGAACGCCAAGAGCGGAGTCAGAAACTACGCCATGGCTGTGACCGAATGTGCCACCCCTGAAATCAAGCAAATTTTAATGAAACAGCTCGAAGAAGCCATAGACTCCCATGAAAAGATAACAAACTACATGATGCAGCGGGGCCTATACCATCCCTACCTAATTCCAGAGCAAATTCAGCTTGATCTGAAAAACATTCAGACCGCTATGAACATTCTGTCCTGACACCGTATTTCGTCCAGGCATAATGCATAAAACCACAATGGCTCAAGCACGTTTTTAATTTAATCCGGAGACTTTAGAGAACAAAATGTTCCCCGTTATAGTCAAACAGGTTCACGTCAAAGACGGGCGCCCCTTAAGGCAAAGCATGTTTTGAGATGGCCCTTTCCGCAAAACTGCGGAGGGGCTTTTGCTTCTAGGAAGCAACATTTTCCCGCCAAGTACACCATCGTCATCCGACCTCAAAAAGCCCTTAATTATTTGCTGCGCAAACGTTTTCGGGGTCAGGTGACCAGTTGCGGGAAAATATCATAATTTTAACTGACAAAAAAGTCAGCTCCCTGACAAGGGATAGCTACCTTCGTTTCAAGATTATTAAGAAAAGGTAGGCGCAGGGAATTCATCAATTCTCATACGAAGTAAACTATATGGTTTTTCCCGCAGGTCTCTTCCATAATGAAATCTCGCCTGCCGATGTAATTGATTCACAATGACATATAAGTATTGATCGGGGCCAATCGAAAAAGTATCCGGCCATAAAATTCTCGGGTCATGTGCGATGGTTTCCATTGCGCCATTCGGCAATATCTTCCGGATACTGTTGTTTTCATAATCTCCCGCATAAACGGTTCCTTTTGCGTCGGTAATCATTCCATCAGAAGCACCTTTTTCCCCCCAATACTGCACATATTGGGATAAATTCATGTCCTGTATCCTTCTGTCTCGTAAGGTTTCTGTTGAGATTGAGAACAATTGACGGCTGGTTAGCGGAGCATAAAATAAAACCTTTCCATCAGCAGAAATCGCTAAACTATCGGAAGCCAATCTAAATGGGAAAGTCGAGCCGTCCGGGTTTCGATTCATCAAAATTTCACCTTCTACTTTCGGTAAAAAATAGGGATCAGGTGAAGTTGATTTTGCCCCATTTAACCGTCTAAAGGCGCTCCCATTTTCTAAATCTACAACGATTATAGCCCCTGGCCCTCTGGAAGAAGAATCCGTTATATATGCATACCCTGCTCTTCCAACCCGAAAATCCAAACGGACATCATTCAGATAAGTTGTTGGCAAGACTACATCTTCTGTAAAGGTAAATACTCTCCTTATTGTATTCGTGCTTAAATCAACAGCAACTAATTTTGCTCCCCCTTGAATAGGTTCAGAAAAATTTGGTGCCCCTGTATCTAGTACCCAAAGTGTTCCTCTTCCATCCGCAACGATACTTTGGACACTAACGAAAGACATTGTAATATTACTAGCATTAACCAAATTAGTTTCTAAACTGGGATAAGGCTGCAATTCACCCTCAACAATTTCCGCCACAGTAAATGGAACATCGTCTCCCCATTTCGGAAAGCAAACAAAAATACGACCGGTTTCGGATACGCTGACACCTGTGGGCATTGCCCCATAAAAAGCATGCACCAGTTCAAACTGCCCAAAATATTTTTCCATAGGTAACATAGGTTGCATGATATCCTCCTCATCAAATCCGAACGGATATCAACTATATATGATGAAATTTTGTTGTAGTGCCTGGTTCTCGATAAATATTTCTGCACTGTCCACAAGATTTGAGCCACTTAGATTTCGTATCTAAGTGTTGACACGTCACCAAAAGGTGTCATATAATTCAAAACGACACCAAAAGGTGTCTAATGATATTATCTGCTATATCAATATTAATATCAAGGAGGGGCTTTTCATGTCAAAAAGAAACAAAATTATTTATTGGATTGCTACAGTTTGGCTTTCATTAGGAATGCTTACGACCGGAATAGTTCAACTAATTAAAATGGAGGAAGAAGTTGATAAAATGATGCAGTTAGGATACCCTTCTTATTTACTCGTGGTACTAGGCATTTCTAAAATTTTGGGCGTGACCGCCATACTTGTTCCAAAATTTCCACTACTCAAAGAATGGGCTTATGCTGGTTTTTTCTTTACAATAGCTGGTGCGATAATTTCTCATCTTGTTATAGGCGATACTATTGCCTACCCTATACTTTTTCTTATTCTAATCGCTGCTTCCTGGTATTTCAGACCTACAGATCGAAAAGTTTACAAATAAAACAAAGCCCTTTCTCTTTGATGAAAGAAATTGGAACATGTGATTCGTAAGAAATGTTCCGATGACAAGGACAAGGCTACCCCATATTTTGAAACACTACAAGAGGGGCAAGTGAATGAGCCGCTGCAGGCAAGTTTCTTCAGCCCCGCTTGCGGCAATGTAACGGATAAAATCGGCTTCACGTTTCGGATCCTTACAAAAAAGGAGCCAGTGATCTGAAGCAGCCCAATCGGAGACGGCTTCTTCTTCAAAGATGCATAAGTAGCTTATTGTCCTTTTGCCTATTAGACACTTACAGATATAATTGACCCAACTCTCTGAAGAATCAACAATCCATTATCCATACGCTCAATGAAGTACCTCTTATCTTCTAAAACAACAACATCGCTTTCCCTCAATTTGACTTCGCTTTTAAAATAAATGAAGTTATCTGATCCAGGTACTGCTCCTTTATAGTAATTCATGCTGTTCTCAACTCCTAATAAACTTAGCGATAATAATTGCGTCCACTGCAAACTCCTTATTATGACAATTTCATATTATGTTTCTTCTGGAATGTCAACAATAATATAGTTTTCCTTCAGATTAACTTGAGGCAGTTCGGCTTGTTTAAGAACAACGTCATTCCAGTTCTCCTTAGTGATTAATCCATATCCAGTAGAAGTAATATGAGGCATCCAGCGAAAGTTGGCGAATGTCGTATCTTTAAAATTTGGCAGGGAACCGCTCTCTTTTGTAAAGGAGCGGTTTATGAAATAAAGGTTATCTTGCGTAGTGGTCTTTTCGCTAATGAAAGCTTGCCACTTAAGGTAAGCTGTGTTCTTCGTAATTTGATAATAGCGGATTACATTATGATTGACCTCGATGAATCGGTCGATGGTATTTACTGGGAAATAATACTGAAGACTGGATGCTTCCATAAATGGTTTAAAGTCCTCCGGGAGCTGTGACACTCTAGGAAGATTGATTGCAGCATTTCTGGCTGTGCTTAATGAACGACTTTTAACGTCAGTCAGCAGTTTCGTGCTCGGTTTTGAAACAAACGCCGTTTGGCTATTTTGATTCCAAGTTATTGAACCATCCAACGCTTCAGCAATAAAGCGCAAGGGAATCATTGTTTTACCGTTTTGAATAAATGGAGCAGTACTTAATGAAACTGAAGTTCCATTTTTTTGTGCTACTTTATTATTCATAGTCAACGTTAAGTTTGTCCCGTCCCCCTTCACTGTTACTTGCTTAGAAGTATTATTCCAGGCAAAGGTTAAGCCACCTAAACCTTTGAGTGAAGTCAGACTAATAAATACCTGATTGTTCTTGTTGAGAATATCTTTTGAATCTACGTCATGATTATTCACAACAACTTGTGCTCCTTTTGGACTATGTACTGCTGCGGCTGCCTCATTGGTTGGAAGTAACAAAAGCGAAGAACATAGAACAGCAAAAGAATATAATACTAATTTCTTCATCACTAAAACCTCCTATATTTACAAGTCCTTATATGTATAGACGCAAGATAAATCGTGAGATTATCCCCAATCTTAATTAATCATTTCTTTTTAAGAAGAGAATAAGAAAAATATATCACTCCACCAACGCCTAAAACCATGGATATCCCAAACAATATCCACACTATTTTCACATCAGTATCACTAAGACCGTTACCTACTGGACCAACTTTTGGTTCAAAAAAATGATTTAGTTTCCATATACCATAGAGAATGAGAAATATTGATCCGAACAATCCAACAAAATGTTTCTGTTTAATGTTACTCACACCCCCATACGTACTGAAATTAAAGTAACGCGATAATAAGTTATACAGATAATACCACATATTGGGACAAAACTGCCCGTTAGCTTAATGAAATTGCATGGAAACCAGTTCGATATGGATCTAAACGGTTATCGGCTTATGTTCTTGTACTTTACGGCAATCGGTACAAAAACTTGTACCGATAAAACTAAAAAGCTGATAGAATAGCGACATTCAATGGACAATGATCTTGTCCGCCAACACCAAAAAAGGCCAACCGAATGGATGGGTTGACCTCATTCTCCTTCATGTAATTGCGTGAATCATCCCTTCTTCGGTGTGGCGATCTGATGTGCTACCCTTTCGGCTAATGCTGCATCTGCCTGGAATAAATAGCCTAACACTACCCTCTGAATCTCATGAGAAGTCGCCGATAAGTCATCAGCGAGGTTCTGAACAAGATGATCCTGCTGAACTTGTGTGAGCGATTGATAGAATTGTCCCGCTTGCGTGAAATTATCGGCCTTCGGAATATCGGATCGAACGAGCCGGCCGGCTACATAGCGACCTGCCCCGCTCGTTACCTGTTCAGTCGGTGACCAGTTTGCTTGATGGTTAATCGGAATTTTGCGGAAATCCGTTCCAAGGCGATGCCGCTGTGAATCCCAATAAATATTGCTGCGGCCTTGCAGCATCTTATCATCGGACAGCTCGGCACCATCTAGAAGATTTGACGGAGAGAATGCCAGCTTCTCGATCTGCTCCTGATAATCAGTAGGGTTCTTATCCAATACGAGTCGACCAACTGGCAGCGGAGGGAATTGATGCACATCCCACACTTTCGTATCATCCAGCGGATCGAACGACAGCTTCGCCTCATCCTGCGGGTTCATCAACTGCACATACAACCCGTATTGGACTGGTGTGCCTTTTGCAATCGTGTCATACAGATCTTTACCCGAATAATCCGGGTTCTCGCAGGCCAAACGAGCCGCTTCTTGCGCATCGATATATTGCTCTCCAGCCAACGGAATCCAGCGATATTTGACGTAGAAGCGGACGTTCTGTGCATTTTTCCAAACATAGGTGTTAACACTGTGTCCTGGCGTATGGCGGAAGCTCTTGAGCGTCCCTTCGTCCGAGTACAGACGTACAACGAAATGAGTTGCCTCTGGCGCAGTAGCAATGAAACCCCAGAATCGATTCGGATCGATAAGGTTGTTAACTGGTGATGGCAGGAAAGCATGAATTGACTCAGGGAACCGGATCGGGTCACGTACGAGGAACACAGGGATATGATTACAGAGCAGGTCGAATACGCCATGCTCGGTATAAAATTTCGTCGAGAATCCACGCACGTTGCGGGATGTGTCTGGTGTCCCTTTGTTGCTGACCGCAAGTGAGAAACGAACGGTAACGGGTACCCGTTGTCCCGGCTGCTGCAAGAAGCACAGGTTCGTATAAGCGGCCATCGAGTGAAGGGTTTCAAAATAACCCATGGCACCAAACCCCTTCACATGGACCGGACGCTCTAATATCTTTTCGTGGACAAAGGTTTCAAGTGTTTCATGCAGCATGCTGTCCTGTTCCAGAATCGGCCCCCGTTCCCCCACCGTCTGCGAATGGTGATCCGGCGACTGCATAGCATTCCATTGTGATTGAGCATTGCCTCCCTGCCAGCTTCGAGCTTTTGCCTGATTGTTAGATTTGTTACCGTCCATGGATCCGCCCCCCTTACCTACATTCTCGGGGATATATATGCATGGCTATGTACGGTTATGACAGCATGTCAAATTGTATATTCCCATCTTGGCCTAGAAGTGTTGTTCATTCATCAAGGAAGGGGAACCATGATCGTTAGTAACAATAGTTATGAAATAAAGCCTGGGATAAGCGGAAAGAACGGAGTTCAACTTACCAACCCCGTATAAATCATCGAGTGGAGCACATCTTTACTTGGATTGAAACGAATTATACGATTCCTTTCCGATTGGACGATATGGCGAAGTCACTGCACTTATCACCCTACCATTTGTCACATCTCTTTAAAGAAGCGACAGGGATCAGCATCACGGAATACATAGCAGCCCGAAGGATTCATCAATCCATACAGCTCCTAGCGACTACAAAAAAACCGATCTCGCTTATTACGGAGGAGATCGGATTAACAAATAGCTCTTTCGAGAAACGAAGGAAATATCCTTCCCGTTAGCTTAATGAAATTGAATGATTGATATAATGGTCATATAATTGCTCGAAGGTTGTAAAACGTTCGACTTCTCTGCCGACCTTACCATATTCGTCCATATATTCATCCATGATTTCAAGGAACTTCTCCTTCATTACTGGTAAATCACTTGCATCAAAGTACTGCATGAGATCAAATTTCTTGGTTCCTTTCTCCGCAGTCATTTCATCAAGATATCCTTGTGCTCCAAAGGCCGAAAGAAAGGCATAGGAGGCATCGTTCGTTGTAACACTGTTCAAGATTTTATTGCGGTAGTTGCACCACAATTCTTCGTAAGTTCCCCTCAGATTATCAAAGGTCGGAGCGGGTTTAACAATGAAGTTATCACACATCTTGCTATGTAACCTCGTAACGCTGTTCAACATATTAAAAGAAGCAATTCGGATATCTTTAATGGTATGAGCTACGATGACTGACATGTATAAGGATTCCAGATCATCTGGAACAAAGCGATACGAGCGTATTTCTTCTAAATATCGCTTGACACCTCGTTTGATGCACGTGTTATTCATGCTGACCAAGGCATTGACCAGATTGTACAGAACGCTGGCAGATGCATGTCTCACTGAACCGATATTATCACCCAGCATCGTATCGCAGTATGCTTGCTTAGCCAGATCGATCCATTTTTTTGCTCGATTAAGACACGCTTCTCCTATTGGCTCCGCAAGCGCATCAAGAGCTTTTTGCCTAAAGTCGTTGAATTTCTCCAAATCCTCAGGCTTGGCATAATAGAGAATTTCGAGCTCGGTTAGACTCGAAACGTTGGGACTCTCTAAGAGAGATTGTTCGTGTATTCTTGTATCCCATGGTGTGCAATAGATGTCATAGCCAACGTCATCTAAGATGAAGCAATCGGATATTCCCCATCCCCTATTTGTATTATTTATGATAATTAAATCAAGATCGCTCTTCTCGTGAAAGTCCCCGGTGCTAAACGAACCCGTAAGCCCAATAATTGCGATATCGTCTAGAAAATCTCTTCTTGCGCGTTCGATCACCATGTTGATCAGCAGTTCATTTTTGTCCAGCAGCTTCTTCTTTATGATTTCGTTCATCCGTTACACCCCTTCGTATGAGCTGGCCGTCCTTCATCACAACAACCTCAACTAGAGTCTATCGATTTAGAGGTGCGGTTACTATGTATAAGTTGATTTAATTCATCTTTTGCACAAAATCCGCTAAACCGTCGATATGACGATTTAACGGATTGATACCGATCCGCCAACTCCCTTATGCTGACTCCATTGCGGTATAGGGATTGAATCTCAGCGTAACGTATTCTTGAATGATACAAAGAAATTCTTCCGGAAAAATAAATTCGGCTTTAGAATATTTCACGTGCCTTACTCCTTATTTAATAAATCAATAAGGCGCAAAGCCAATCGGTACAAGTTCTTCTCCCCTCGATATCGGGTATCATTTCTTCTGCGCAAGTTATTGTCCATTACGGCAATCGGGACAAGAACTTTAGCCGATAATACAAAAAAGCCGCTAACATAGCGACTTTCAATGGGGAAATGTTCTTCTCAATCGACAGAAAATTAATTATATAATCCCCATCGAATTGTTATTCTACGTCAATCGGATGTTGTATTTTATCCTTATAAAAATCGATATACAGTTGACCGTCAGTCCCTTTGACTGCATAAAAAACATCTTCAATATTTTTGTTGCGGGCTTTTAATTTTTCTGTAATCCAAACTGGAGAGAGGGCATTTATTTTTAGATTCTTTTCCAGAAGTTGTCCATCCATTATAAGCTCAATTGGAAACTGTTGGTTCCCTTTCGATCCCTTCTTCAAATCTTTTAACGTTACATTCTGGTATTCCTTTTTCTTCATCACAGATATCATTCCATTGATTTCCAATACTGCGTACTCAACTTCTGAAATGTCAAAAACATCTTTTTGACGTAACATCTGATTGACTGTATCTAAAGTTAGTTTATTTTTCTTTAGATTGTCTTCCAAAACCTTTCCGCCCTCTATAATTACGCTTGGTGTCCCTTCAGCCAACATACGGAATTTACGGTTTTTCACGACAATAATGGATAAAAAATATGACGTAAATGTAAATACGGCAAGCGAAATCAGCAAGGGTATGACTTGCAATTTTTCATTGAAAGCAAAATTCGCTGCAATTGCACCCAAAATAACGGCCGTAACAAACTCATGAAAATTCATGTTAGATAACGTTTGTTTCCCTAAGAAACGCGTAATAATTAACAGAATTACGAATGCTGATATACTGCGAAGCAGAATTATCATGTGATCAACCATACGAACCCATACCTCCTGTTTACAATTTACTATCTTAAGTATGGGCAGTTTTAAAAAAATAAAACGATGAGAGCATAATTTTTCAAGAAATAGTCTACCCTTCCACCTGACTCATTTCGGAATCGGAAAGTCTATTCTCTAGAAACATAATCCCTTCTGCCATGTCGTTTCGTGCAGATGTGAGCAATAATTTCATAACTTCACTCCTTTGTGTGCGTCTATCGTTTATTCTTTTAGCCTTTAGGGGGCCAACTTAAACTACAATATAGTACACTTCAGTTCGGAATGTTTCTTACAGATGGCTAATCTAATTTGCCCGTTAGCATAAAAAGGCAACCGATCGCCCTGATCAGCTGCCTTCTCTTCCTAATTCAACTATCGTTACGCAACTTCGGTGTAGTTGGATTATTGTTGTATGGTGAATCTATTAGCTACTACGGCTAAACTGTCCAAGCGAAGGCGAGCCGGGTGGTAACAGCAAGTCAAGTGCTCTTCTGACTTTTCTGGCGAATCGGAGCGGATTTTGTACCGCTTCGATGTTGACATAGATCAATCTAGGGCGTTCGAACAACCATTCGTTATGAATGGACGAAACGATGATGCCCTGTTTAAGAAGACTTGTAATAAACCGATCCGTTTCCTTTTGCAATAGGACAACTCTTCCCAAACACAACGCTCTACCAGTCACAGTATTTAATGATTCAAACGAGAATGATGAGGTTAACATAAACCTTTTCTTTAAAATCGTTGCCTTAATTCGATTCCGCGTAATGGTTGCGACGCATTTTCCGCCTGCAAATCCGGGTGTTCCACCAATGATTTTGGCGAACCTTCGGCAAAGACGTTCATTATGACTCATACTCAACCGACTTCCCTCCTTAAAAGCGAATCTGGACCAATTTTCGAACGAATCATTTTTTGCTTTGGCGTCCTTTGCCGCGAACGACTTTAAGCGGCCGCATCATATCGTAGTCCTCGTGCTCTAGGATATGGCAATGCCAAACGTAGTTGCCCATATAGGGGACAAATTTGGCGAAAATCGGTACGATCGAGGGATATACGCCCTTTACAGGGCAGCGCGTAGATCCACTTTACCCGGAAACGTTCGTTTTTTCGAGCGATAATGGTCGTTCCCGGGTATCTCCCGTCATACGTCATATCCCCATACAGTAATAGGCGGCAGATCCCGGTGCCGCTATTGCTTGACCTGCTTCATTTTCACGTTCGTAATACGTACTCCTAGCTCGGCGGTGCTTCGGCTTTAATATCGGGGGAATGTAGATCCAAGACATTCGATCTGAAGTCCTGATATAGTCTAATGCCGCATATGAGAAATTCGATACGTACAGCGGCCCACGGATTTCATTTATTTCTTATGACAATATGTCATGCTGTATCATGAATCCCTTTGATTCGGTTGAAATATAAGGATCGTTTGAGAATCAGGACATGAATTTACATTTTACGGTGTATGTGCCGCCTTGTCTTAAGGAGACCACTCTTCACTTCCCCTTTATGTTTCAGATTTGAAACGAAAGACTCCATAAGTTAAACTGCCGCATATATAAATGATCATTCCGATAATGGTCAGCGTTAATTCAGATTCTGAATGATGAGTAAAATGATTAATAAGCAACATGAACAATATTATGACCAGGGCGTCGATCATCAATCGGCCATATTTTAAGTTCTTCATCATCGGGAATAGAACAATTAAGTTGCAACAAACCGCAATGAATTCCAGAATGAGAATCCCCAAGGTTGGCCCCCTGTAGTTCAGTCCAGGTATCGCTACAAGAAAATAATGAACGACTATTGATATACTTATTCCACTAATTAGGCCAATTAATGGAACTCTTTTACTCTCTTGGACCCAAAGTATGCTTGTGCTGACCTCACGTATACCGACAAGCAACGGAACGATAAATAAATATTGAATGGGTTTTGCAGCTTCGATTGTGTCAAATAGAATAAGTGAAATTTCCTCATTATAGACATAAAGAAACAGACTCGCTGTCCAGCCCCATATCCAGCTTATCTTCAGTGCTATTCTCGTACGCAAATGAAAACGATCAAAGTTTCTTGCCTGCCAATCTGCTACCATTCTCATGGTTAATGTATGTGAAATCGCGGCAGTGACCAATGTGGGCATATAGGCTACAAGTGCAGCCATGCCCGTGAGAACTCCAAAAATTGCGGTTGCTTCTGCGGATGTATAACCAGCGGCTTGAAGTCGGTTAGGGATAATGATCGCGTCCAAAACATCTGAGAGTGGTACCAGTAATCGGGTAAGAGATATAATGAGAGAGCTGTGTAAGAACCATTTTATTTCCTTTTGGAAACTAGTATCTTTCGAACGAGACGGAGTTTGATCACTTTTTCGATTCACGAATAGATAATATGAAATTAATACGAAAAAAGCAGAAATCGCACCCAATGATGTACTTATCATGCTGTTACCGGTTGCAATGGCAGGACCTTGAGGCATAAAAAGAAAAACAATAACCAGCATGAACACCACTCGAATGGCTTGCTCTATAATTTCAGAGAAAGCAATGACATTATACAATTCAATGCCTTGCAGATAACCGCGAAGCAGACTTAATAATGGAACCGCAAAGAAGGCTGGTGCCAGAAAGTGAATGAATACATGAAGCTGCTCGTTACCAAGAAACCTTGCGATGGAATCCGAATAATAAAAGGTGAGTGCAGTTGCACATCCTCCTATTATCATTAAGTAGATGGAAAAGAATTTAAACCAAATCCAACCATCTGAGGGATGCTTCGCGGTATACAAAGCTAATGTTGTTGGCAATCCGCCAGTTAGCAGCATGAACCCTAGCCCATAATAAGAGTAAGCAATCTGAAAAAGCCCAATTCCCTCTGCACCTATCATTCGAGTCAGTGAGACCTTGCCGATTAATCCGATTGCTTTGACCGTAAGAATTGCAGTTATTCGAATCACTGTATGTTTGATGAAAGTAGAGCTCATCATTCTCCTCCACTGCATAAGACTTGTCCGTAACATCATCTTATGACCATGGAGAAGGTGATATGAATGAAGCAATATTTCATCAGTGTCCAAACAAGCACTAGTCATTAATGTGGATAAGAATATAGTGGGTATGTTTATCCCAGCCCAAATCAAAAGGTGCTCGATAACGATCCGCGGTGTGTGAATTTACCAAAGGATAGCCGTTGTCGTCAAATCCGGTTACTACGGAAAAATGGTCTACGTCATTGTTTAAAACATGAGCAATTAAATCGCCAGGCAACAGCTTGGCAAAAGCGGTATCCGGGTGTTTGCTTGTCGGTTTTATAAGCTCTGCGAAAGTTCCGCTTGCAATCATTTCTCCATAACCCGATCGAATAATAAAGCTTTTGAAAGCATCCGTCTGAACCCAAGTTCGAGTGCCTCCTCCACCATAACGATAACGCCAAGGTCCTTTCATCTGGAGTGCTCCCCCTTCCTCCTGATCACCAAGGACCTGTGAAGCAAAATTCGTGCAATCCCCACCTTTTACGTTATAATTCATATATTTAGGATTATAGCGTCCCTTATTGCCTGCCCCCCATGCAGTACCTGCATATTTATCTGCATATTCTACGGCTTTCTTTCTTTTGTATTTTTGTCCATCTTTAATCGTTTCATTGTGCAGGGGAAAATTCACAGTATCTCCGATAGATCCTTCAATTAATTTCGGGTTTTCATCTAATGGATCCAAATACCACTCTTTTAATACAATCCAACTTCCACCTTTCTTTTTTAAGGTTAGAGAATGCCACGTCCCAATCCCAAAGCTTTGTGGAGGTAAGACTTTGTCTACATATATGTAGCTTAATTTTTGGGAATGAGCTAAAGACACTTTCGCTGTATCCCCTTCCGTTTGAATTCGGGTAACACGAATTTTACTTTGAGAGCCCGTAAAATGAATTCCTCTATGCTCTCCCCAAGTGTTTAGATATGTCTTTCTCTTTTCCTCTACTCGAAATGCATTCCGACTTGATCTTGTGGCTTGATCGTAATACTTCGTCATTTTTGAGTTAGGTTTCACTAAAAAGGTTGACCGGGCAGCGAATAACTCATCTAAATACCTTTTTATCTCTTCCTCTGAATGATTAGTGTTAGCAATGGGTGAACTTCCGAACAGCAGAATTAGGGTTGTGAACATACTAAGGTAAGCAGTTTTTATCATTTTTTCTCCTACTTATCTTTATTGTTATTTTAACAAACGCGTATAAACGACAAGTCTCTTTTCATGCTCGCCCTTTGCTCGGTTATACTTTCCTGTGCAGGTTATTAAATTTAACTGCTCCATTTCGGTATCGCCGAAAATTTTTTCGATGGGTGCTTCAGCTGTAGGGTAAGATTCTACGGCCACGACCTTGAAGACGAGGTATTTTCCTTCATTGTCCGATAACACTACAGGTTCCCCGGGCTTCAATTTTTTCAGCGGGTAAAAAACCGCGGGACCCGTATAGTTATCCACATGCCCTGCCATGATAGCATTTCCCTTTTGTCCAGGTAAAATGCCATCCACTAACACACCAGCCACCTTGCTTGATACGGGGGCTTCCATCTGCCCGTTTTCTAACAGTCCTACGGGTTCAACAGGAGCCTTTATGCCAACTGATGGAATCCACAATCGCGTTGGAGTTATAAACATCGATGGGTCATTTATTAGTTTTTCTTCTTTATCCTTATTTAAGTCCTTTACCGTTACGTTTTGCTTAATGCTCTCCGGATATTCCCGAGGAGAAGATGAATCCGTTTGTTGCAAGCTGCGCGGGGCAGTATTCTTGTTTTGAGAAGAGTCTGATGCGTGATTTTGACAACCGGAGAATAACAAAACAAGAAGGAATATAAATACGATTCGTGTTGATTTTCGATTAATGGACATAAGTACCATCCCCTTAGTTTAAAGAAAAGAGGAAACATAATTTCCTCTTTTCGCTCTTTAATCTTACTCGCTCACACCGCCGTAACCTGTTTTTGGCAATGCTTTTGGCTTAATGCTCTTCGTATGCACTTTGTGTGCTTTACTTTTTGCTTTCATTCTGTGTTCTTTCGCTTTATGATGCTCTTTGGTTTTGTGTTCTTTTACATGCAATTTGTGCTCATTCGCTTTGTGTTCTTTGACATGCACTTTGTGTTGGTGGCTTTCTACCGGTGCCGCCGATACGGAGACTGCGGAAGCTGAAAGGAACAAACAAGTGGACAAAGCGAAAACTGCTGCTTTTTTCATGTGAATACCTCCTTTTTTGTTTTCCCCGAATTCATTATCTACATGGTTGTATCAAGTTATGGCTGGTAATTTCGACCTTTAAATTCAATGGTTTTTTATAGAAGATATAGTGCTAATCCATGCCTGATTGCGAATAACAAGTTCACCATGAGTTTGTGGTCGTTCCTGTCAAGCGTGATATCATATTGTTTATTTTGTGCACTAAAAAAGCCGCACATTGTGCGACTTTTTATATCAGGCTATCGCCATATCGGTACCTGATATCTGCTGGATTTCACTCACGCGTCGTTGTCAAACCATCTTCCAGCAAGGGCTTCAGATAGATCAGATTTAATCAGCAAGAGCCGTTTTTTTCAGCGTGATCTATCTCATGTTAGTTCATGTATCTTCACGATCTTAAAAGTGCTGCAGAACGATTTTACCCACTGTCCGTCCTGTTTCCAAAAGACCATGCGCTTTACGCAGGTTCTCCGCGTTGATCGGCTCCAGCTTTTGTGCAATGGTCGTCCGTATGATGCCTTGGCCCACGAGCCGTGCGACCTCATTAAGGAGTTTATGCTGCTCTATCATATCGGCTGTCTGATAGGTGGAGCGTGTGAACATGAATTCCCAAACAAAGGTTGCGCTTTTATTCTTAAGAAGTGTCAAATCCAATAATTCATCTGTCTCAACAATCGAACAGATTTTACCCTGGGGAGCAATAACTTCCGCCATGCTGCTCCAGTGCTGCTCAGTACGATTTAAACAAAATACATATTCAACCTGATCAATTCCCACCGCCTGAAGCTGTGGCAACAATGGATTGTAATGATTAATGACTTGATCCGCTCCCTGTTCCTTCACCCACTCAATCGATTCTGATCGAGAAGCCGTACCAATCACAGTTAATCCTGCGTACTTTGCCAGCTGAACAGCAATAGATCCCACGCCCCCAGCAGCTCCAATAATCAGGATGGACTTGCCTTTATTCAAGGCCTTATCTACCGGTATTCCCAGCCGATCAAACAGCCCCTCCCAAGCTGTAATGGAGGTTAGAGGTAAGGCCGCTGCCTCTGCAAAATCCAAGCTGGACGGTTTTAACCCAACAATACGTTCATCTACAAGATGAAATTCGCTGTTCCCGCCAGGGCGGACGATGCTGCCTGCATAATAGACTTCATCGCCTGGCTTAAACAATGTAGTGTCCGGTCCAACTTGCTCGACTACTCCAGCTACGTCCCATCCCAGCACCTTCAGTTCATTTTCAATGCGTTCCTTTGGTGCTCTTACTTTTACATCTACCGGATTAACTGAGATAGCCTCCACCCTGATCAATAATTCCTTCCCTGTTGGAACTGGCTTCTCAATTTCGGCATCCACAAGACTGTTGGGATGCTCGATCGGAAGGTATTGATATAATCCTACAGCTTTCATCATTTCATTAGACATGGCTAACTCTCTCCTTTTATAAGAATATTGATATGGAAATTATCCAGCAAAATAAGGGCTTACCATGGAAGCTCGCTGTCCATATAGTAGAAGCCGCCTGTTGGACCAACTTCAGGCAAAGTAGCCAGGCGAACTGCCGTCTTTGCTCCATCCTCAGCCGATAGTTCGGCCTTTTCTCCACCCATCTGGGTTTTGACGAGGCCAGGGTGTACAGCGTTTACTTTCAGGGCGGTTCCTTTTAATTTCTGTGCCCAATATGCTGTAAGCATGTTTAATGCCGCTTTAGATGCTGAATAAGCTGGTGTACCAATACGCTGTGCAAGCTCATTGGAGAGCATAAATTGAATGGAGCCCAATGCGCTGCTCTGGTTCACAATTCTTCCGGCTTCACTCTTCAGTAGGAGCGGCAGCAATGCTTCCGTAATGTAATATGGAGCAAATGTATTGACCTCAAATGTATCGCGAAATGCATCCCCGTCATATTCCTCTTTTTCGGCCCATACTCCCGCATTGTTGACGAGGATATCCAGACGTCCATAGGTAGTACTGATCCATGTGGTTAGAGCCGCAATATGGTCCGCATTCGTCACTTCTAGCTCTACGCCGATCGATGTAACACCCTCACTGCTCAGTTTTTGCGCCGTTTCATCGGCTGTTGCCTTATTCCGTGCTGCGACCAATACCGTAATGCCTTGTAGTCCAAGCTGTCTGGCGACTTCAAACCCGATTCCCTTGTTCGCGCCGGTTACCAATGCAATTTTAATTGTCATTTTACTTCCTCCTCATGGGTTATACTGATATATTTTTATTTGTTAATCGAGATCAAATCGGCTGTCTGTACAGGTCGTACACTTCGGAGATGCTGCAAATAAGCAACTTGGCTTTCGGTGATCTGTTCATCCGTAATATGGTTCGCATTATGTAGAGCACTTCAAATAGAACAGTACCGTTGTATCAGGCTGACTTCTCATCGCTTCAGTTAAGGCCTTATTAATTCGTGAACCTTGCAGGTCGGGATGAGCCACAAATAATCAATGTTTTCACAGTAAACGCTCCATTTCATTATATAAGAATGATCGTTCTAGAAATAAAATGGGATGGATTTCAGCAGTTGGTTAAGACAGGAGGTTCTCCTGCCTTGTGACCTGCCGTGAACCTTTTACAAGAATGATCATTCTAGATATCTCAAAAATTAAATTCGTCTTATTTTTCAAGAGTATGCATGGTCATTACAAATATGCGCTGGAGCTTTTCCTTTGATACTGAGGTTCGAGCCATTACTCTTATCCCTGTCAGGGCATTGTGCAGGTACTCCGCAAATTCCTCTGCTGTATACTGATCGCTGAACTCTCCACTCTGCTGCCCCCAGGATATAAGCTCCACAAGCAGATGTTCCACTTTCTCGAAGGCTCCTACTGCTTTTGCATCTACAACTTCATCCCGACATGCCATTTCAACAGCTGAATTGACAAACATGCACCCTGGCGGCGCGCCTTCCTCACCGATGCTCATGTAATCAAAAATGAACTGGATTGCTTCCTTTGCTGTTTTAGACTGCTTTATTCCTGCTGCCAATCTGGCATCTGTGCGTTTCTCAAAACGATCCATCGCTTTTAAAAACAAGGTGTGTTTGTCTGTAAATGTATCGTAAAGGCTCCTGCGGTGGATCCCCATATGCTCGACAAGATCACTCATCGACGTCTTCTCATATCCCTGCTCCCAGAAAAGCTTCATGGCTTTTTCCAGGACTTCATTTTCTTCAAATTCTTTGCTTCTAGCCATTCTATCTTCCCCCCAAATTCTATACCATGTCTATCATATCATTTTGGGAATGATCGATAAAGAATCATGTCGGGATGGTTACTCTTAGCATTATAATGAGAACGATCATTCTAATTGGTCGAAAGCCGGTTTGTTTTTCTTTGAATGTATCCTACCATATTGAGAACGATCGGTAAAGAATTATTTTTAGATAACCATAGAACCATGTTCTTGTCTCTCGTCAGTAAACCAGCCGATCTACTTGGATCGGCTGCCTTCTTGTTCTTATTGAGCTATTGTTATGTTTAAAACCACGGCGGCCGAACCAACTCGTTACTCAACAACGACTGCATGAGTTTGTTTAAATAATCAATCATTTTCTCCCATGATCAACTGATCTAGCGTCGTTCCACCGAGCACTATGGAATATACGTTTTCGTACTTGGATACAATGAACGAATTGCTTTGGGGTTCCTCGACATAAGGAATAAGTCTTTTCGAAAAAGCCGGTTTACCGTCCAACATCTCCCGGTTTGGCCCCTTCTGGCCTAAAACCTAATCTCTGCCGGTCAACAGTCGTCTTCCTAACTGCAATCGTGCTTCAAGCTCGATCCTGTTTTTGCAATCTTCGCAGCAATGCATTCCTTTGAAATTTCGTTTCACACGGTCGTAAGCTTGAGTCCCCTCAATGACATAAAACTCTTTTCTGCAATGATCACAGGTGGTACGAAGACGAAAAAATCCATCGATTCGCTCTTGCATTGCATCCCCTCCTGTCATTCACGACAAAGTCCGGTACTATTGACGTGATTACTGCAACGCGATATAACTAAATAAATTCTAAATAATACACTGTGTTATTTATTTTAATACATTGTGCTAAATCAGACAAGGGGGGCGTTAGCGTTGCCGAAAGTCGTGGATCACGAACAAAAAAGAAAACTAATCGCCGAATCAGCATGGAATATTATTAAAGAAAAAGGGATCGAACACGCGTCCATCCGTGCCATTGCTGCTGCGGCAGGGTTATCACCCGGCGCATTGCGGCATTATTTTTCAACACATGACGAGCTGTTGCTATTTATCGTGGATTATTATTTGACAAGAGGGGTTGCCAGAGCAGAAGAGCGACTCGAAATAAGCCCTATTCCGATGAAGGCTGCAAGGGAAATTCTGCTACAACTGCTCCCTTTGGATGCAGAAAAACGAACTTCCAGCGGCGTCTGGTGGGTCTTCGCCATCCGCTCCCTCACGAGTCTGGCATTACAAGCTAAAAAAGACGAGCTCACGGACGGACTCCACTACCTGACTAAAGCCGTCCTCGACATCCTAGCTGAGGCGAAGCTTCTCCTCCCTTCAGTAGACCTACAACTTGAAACATTAAGATTGGCCGCGATTGTCGAAGGCTTAACGATACTCGCTTTGCTCCGCCCGGAGCTCTACACGCCGGAGACAATGGAGCAGATCGTCAGCCGCCAACTTCAGGAACTGTGCTCTCAAGCTATGAATGAATAAGCATGTAGACATAACTAGATACTTATCTAATCCATTGTCGGCTCATGTTCTTTTCCTTTGCGGCAATCGATGCAAGTTCTTGTCCTCTAGACATGAACTCGCCGCTATAATAGCGACTTTCTAACAGGTTCCGATACGGTGTCTCCACGCTTCAATGAACTCAACGAATGTCTTCTGGTATTATGGCTCGCAGACGATGCCAGGATAACTTCGATCCCCTATAGCATGCAGCTAAACTTTAATTTCTTCAGCATCCCAGGAGGTTATAAACTCTGCTTTCATCCGGACGGTGACAGAGGTACCCGCACAGAGTTTCGACGAGACGCTCAGGCCGTACCCCTCACCAGAGTGTAGCTTGATCCGCTCGTTCACGTTAAACAAGCCATAGGAACTTCCGTTGCCCCTGTGATCGCCAGGGCTGACTCGCTCCTCCGTCAGCAGTCTGCGGGACATCTCCTCGTCCATGCCAATGCCGTTGTCCGAAATCACGAAAACGAGATCGCTTTGATCCAACTCCACCGTAATATCGATAAGCCCTTTCCGGTCCTTCGCCTTGCGTATGCCGTGCAGCAACGCGTTCTCGACAATCGGCTGCAAGATAAGCTTAGGCATGCGATATGCCTTCAACTCATCCCCAGCAGCCACCTTGAAATCGAACGAGCCGAAAAATCGGCTCTGCTGAATTTCGAGATACACCTCTGCCAGCCTCAGCTCGTCCGTAACGCTTACGATGGTATTTCCTTTATTGAGACTGAGACGGAAATACTTCGCGAGACTGTCGATCATCATACTGATGTCGGTTGCCCCCTTACCGATGGCAATCCAGTTGATCGTATCCAGCGTGTTGTAAAGGAAGTGCGGATTGATCTGCGCCTGCAACGCCGACAGCTGGGCTTCCCGTTCGCGAATCTCAGCTCTGTAGTTTTCTTCGACGAGCGTACGCACCCTCAGGATCAGATGGTCGACGCTTCGCTCCAGCATATGGAAGTCACCATTAACCGCCGGTAACTCATGCAGACCGTCGATCGCTTCCTTGCCCTCCTTGCCTTCCTTTCGGATGACGGTGATCACGTGGTTGACTCGCCGATTCATCCCCCGCACGATAATCGCCAGAAGGACAAACGGGAGGATCAGGAACAACGCGACATATTCGATCAGCGAGCGCCACTCTGATTGCTTCGTCAGTCGCTGCGTAGCGGGCGACAGCTGGGATTTCGTTCCCTGTGCCACAAGCTTCCAGCCCGTCGGCGCAAGCGTCGTATACAGCAGATCGCTTTGTTCATTGTTCAGCAGAAGCGACTTTGTTCCTTCCGCCCCCTCGTTCAGCGAATCCAGCATGTGAGGATCAACCGCCGTGCCGATAAGCGCCGCATCGGGATGATACACGATTGCGCCATCCTGAGCAACAAGGTAAACGGCTGTGCCCGGTGCGAACTGCAGCTCGGATAGAATATTGGAGACGATGTCTTGACGGACGTCGATCATGAGCACACCGGACACTTTCTCATAATCATCCGGATCCCGCAGCATACGGGCAGCAGATAATATCGTCTCATTGGAGCCGCCGAGATACGACTCCTCGTATACGCCCGTCCATACGATCCCACCGTTTCCATCGATGATGGAACGAAACCACGGTCTAACCATCAAGCTATCCAGCGTGAAGAAATTGATTCTCTCTTCTGCATACAGCTTAGATTTGTCCACGAACACCCGAACATGAAACACGTCGGAATTAGACTGTACGGTCTCGACCAAATACCGCAAATCCTCAATCACCTTGATCTGTGTGCCGATTGACTGATCATCCGAATTAACGGATAAGTACGAATGCAGGTTTGCGTTCATGAATGCGGCGTCGCTAATATCCTCGATGCGCTCCAGCCGGTAGGAGAGATTGCTCCCGGCCTGCTTTAACGCTTGCTGCATCGTCCGGATGACCTCGCTCCTCAGAATATCCGCGGAACGCGCGTAATAACCATACAAGAAAATGCCCGCCGGAAGCACAATGAGCAGAAGATACGCGATTAACCAAGAACGGGGGATCGAGAAACGGCGAATCGCCGCTGGCCGGAGCAGCGGTGAAAGCAAGCCGGCTACGGCGACCCAGGCTCTACGCATGAGAACTCCGGTATGCGCTAGGTGTAACACCCGTTACCTTTTTGAACAGCTTCGAGAAGTAACTGGGATCGGTATATCCGATCGCGTAACAAATATCATAAAACTTGTACTGCGGATCGCGCAGCAGCTCCTTCGCCTTGTCCACGCGCACTTTAGTCAAATATTCGCCCACCGTCTGCCCCGTCTCCTGCTTAAACAGGAGACTGACGTACGTGGAAGACAAATAGACCGCCTTGCCGATATCGGCCACGGTAAGCCCGCCGTTGGCGTAGTTCTGATCGATATACCCGCGTACTCGCTCAATGACGTTTGCTACCCTGCCAGTCCGCTTCTCCCGAATGTGTTCCCCGACAGTCGCCAGATACGATTCGATCAGCCCCCGCATATCTTTTAACGTCTCCTTCGCGTACAACGCCTCTGTCAGCTCTCCCTCCATAACTTCCAGTTCGGAGTCCCCCGCGCCAAGCTCCATGAGCAGCTGTCCGATCGCGAGCACGAGCTGCATGCACAGATTGCGGCCGTACTTCAGGCCGTCCGGACGGGTGTAGGACAAGCTGGCAAAAATCATCTCCACGGCTTCGCTAATCTTGTCCTCATCGTCCGCCTTGAGTGCGGAAATCAGCTTCTCATGGAGCTCGTAATCGTATTTCCGCATGGCGCCTTCCTCCGGTTCTGCGCTCTCCAGACTGTCCATTGTGATGATACGGTTTTTGCCGAGGTACCACTTGTAATCGACGGCTTCGCGAGCTTGCTTGTAAGCTGGCGCCAGTCCGGATAAGCCGCCTGCCATATCGCTAATGCCGATCGTTACGCCGATCTTGAGCCAGCGCTCCAGATTGGAGCGAAGGTCGCCGGCCAGCGCAAACAGTGCCTCCGCCGCTTCGGTTACCGAATCGCCGCCGGGCTCCGACACCTGCAGCACGCCTACAAACTCACCGGTACGTTGCTCGAAGGCATACCCTCGCATATGCGTATCCAGCAGCTCCTCGTAGATGTTCAGCACCGAATACCACAGCAGCTGGCGGTCGCGCTCGGAACGGCTGGCCATCACATCGGCAAGATCATCCACGCAGACGACCATCACCCAATAGGAAGCATTCACGGGCAAGTCCAATCCCAGAAACGACACCCGCTCCGCCAATTCCGACTTCGGCGCACCCTCTCTGATCATGGAGAGCAGGAACTTCTCACGCAGGAGCGGCATACCTTCCTTTAGTTTAACGAGCAGCTCCTGCTTATAAATCCGTTCGGAGCTCTCCGCGTCCAGATCGGCAACGACGCGCTTGATGACCGTACCCAGCTCCTGCAAATTAACCGGCTTGAATATATAGTCGACCGCGCTGACCTTCATCGCCGATTTAAGATAATCGGCGTCGTCGTGCCCGCTGACGAATATGATCTTCATGGCCGGATATTCGGCCGAGATACACTGCGACATCGTAATACCGTCCATGTTCGGCATCCGGACATCCGTTAGTATAAGATCGGGCTGATCACGGGCGATCATCTCAAGAGCCACGTCTCCATCATCCGCTTCGCCTGCCACTTCAATTCCGTAAGCGGCCCAATCGAAATAAGCGCGCAAGCCCGCTCGGACCGCCGGTTCATCATCCACGATAAGCAATCGATACATCGCCCGCCATCTCCCTTCTCCTAATTTAACGGCCTAACAGTCTAGCGTCTTGATTGGCAAGCTCGGCCTGCACTTTGTCAATGTCTACTTCGCGAACGGGCAGGCCGTCTTCGAGCGATATCGCGGCCGCAATGCCTGCTGCTTGACCCAGCGCATAACAAGTCGCTTGGACGCGCATCGAAGACATTGCGACATGCGTTGCGGAAATCGATCTGCCCGCAACGAGCAGGTTGTCGATATCGCCAACAGGCACCATCGTGCGATACGGAATATCGTAGCCGTCTACGCGGCGCTCGTCGGTTGTCTTGCCCGCGTCCGGGCTATGAATATCGATCTCGTAATTTGTTTGGGCGACCACATCCAGGAACCGAGTGCCGCTTACAACATCTTGTTCGGTCAACGTGTACAGCCCTTCAATTTGATTGGTCTCCCTGACACCTGTCTGCGGTGCGATGTGTGCGATGGCGTATGTCTCGAAGCCCGTTCTCTGCAAATAATGCGCGATCGAGAACACCTGCTTAAGCGCTTCGGTCTCCGCGTAATTGACTTGCTCCATATCGGCTCCGTTCGCTTTGACACGCGACATATTAATGAGCAACACGCCGTCGTCGCGCTGTTTCCAATATAACCTGCGCCCCTGCGGCAGATCGGATACCTCCTCGTAATAATAACAGCCTTCCGGAAGTATCTTCTCTACCGGCTTTCCCGTATCCTGCATCGTAAACATAAGTGTCATCGGCTGCGTGAGTCCATCAGACTCGCGGCCGGTGCGGTAAGGCACACCCGCATCGATGGCTACTCGCGCGTCGCCGGTGCAATCGATGATGACATCGCCTTCTATCGCCCTTAGACCTTCGCGCGTCGAGACGATAACCGCACCGATCCTGCTGCCGCTGCGGATCGTGCCAACGAATTCACAATGGAAGTAGACCGATACCCCTTCCTTCTTCATTTTGTCATTCAAGTATTGGCGAAGCAAAAATGGCGAATACTGCGGCGCGACCGATTCGTCATGGCCGGCGGGCAGATAGTCGGCCAGCATCTCCTTGATGATCTCGCGGTAGATGCCAGTCACATTGCCGACAGGCATAAAGACGCTTACATTGGCTAGCGTCCCCATCCCGCCGAGTTGAGCGGATTTCTCCAGCAAGATCACCTGTTTGCCGCGTCTGGCCGCGCCAATGGCAGCGGCCGTCCCTGCAGGTCCGCCTCCGATGACGACAACGTCGGCCTTGGCATGGGCTTTCACTTGACGTTCGAACGAATACACTGCATGTTTCATGATGATCTCTCCCTTAGTGTAGAACAAGCGATATGCGCAAAAAAGGATCGCCTCCGCTTATCCTGTTTTTTATTTAGTCGTTGCGTACCAATCGTTAATTTCCTTTGAAGCCGCTTCCCCGCCCGATGACATAAACTTCGATTGAAAGTCGGCTAGGCTATCGATGGACTCTGCGCCGGCGATCAGTTTGACCGTGTAGTCGCCAACCATGGTGCTCAATTGCTGATTCGTCTTCGAATATTGCTGCATGTACGGAGCAAGACCCAGGACGTTTTTAATTTTCACTTCAGCTGGCTGTTCGTTGTTCAGGAAGTTAAACGCGTCAAACATAACCGGGTTTTTGCGAACGCGCGCTTGCCAATATTGAGGATAGTTTTCTTCATCCGTTCCCGCCATGTAGTTATTCGCCAAGTTGCGCTCGTCGGTGAAGATCGGCTGGATTGGCTCGTATGCCCCGTCAACAACTTTATAGTGCGTGCCTTCCACGCCGATGGCCATATTTTTGAACGTTTCCGGCTCCAGGCTTGCATTGATCCATTTGATCGCATCTTCCGGATGCTTTGATGCTTTCGGAATGAACGTCAGACGGTCAAATCCAGCGTTTGCCGCGAAGCCGGCTTCTCCGTTAGGCCCCTTGAGCGCCGGCACGAATGCGAATTTGGCCTCCGGCTTGGTCTTCGCAAGCGAATCCGAGATGGCCGGAATGTCCGCCCAGTGAACAACGATGGCGCCAGCTACGCCGCTTGCGAATTTCTCCTTCGCTGTAGCGTCTTTGTTGGCTACGAATTCTCGGTCGATCAATCCTTTCTCGTACAAGTTGCCTACGTAAGCGACATAATCCTTAAATGCCGGGTCCATGACACGCGGCACGAGCTTGCCGTCTACGTCGTTCCAAGTATTGGCGATCCCGAAAGCGCCTACGAGGTTGTCAATCATCGATTGGTCACCCTTGATCGTAAGCGGCACGTTGCGGTCGCCGTTGCCGCCTGGGTCCTTCTCCTTGAATTGCGTGAGAACGTTTGTCAGCTCTTCGGTCGTCGTCGGCATGGACAGACCCAGCTTCTCGAGCCAGTCCGTACGGATGAGTATGGAACTGTTGATATCATACGTAACGGTTACCGGGAGCGCGTATAGCTTGCCATTTACCTTAAGCGCTTCCATCGATTCGGGCTTTATAGCCGCCTTAATATGTGGGCCAAATTCGTCGATAAGCGGCGTCAGGTCGACGAGCGCACCCTTTTGCGCATAGTCCGAATATAAAGCCATGTCGTTATAGGAAGTGACGATGTCATACGCTTCGCCGGAGGACATGATCAGGTTCAGCTTCTCCGCCCACTTGTCTTGAGGCAGCATATCGTATTGCACTTTGTAGCCCGTTTTTTCTTCGAGCAGCTTGGCAACCGGGTATGCATTGTATTCTTCGTTCTGCCATACGTTCAGTCGCTTTAAGGCAGGCTTTCCCGTATCCGGTTTGGCCGTCGCTTCGTTGCTCGTGTTCGTTCCGTTGCCGGAACAAGCAGCCATTGTCATTGCCAGAAGCGCAGACATGGCCATGACAGACATCAATTTGAATGCTTTTTTCATAATGAGACCCTCCTGCAATCAGTATAATCTATATCATTAATTCTCCCGCAACGTCCCGATGACGGGGCGATTCTCCGGTACCTGAAGTCATGCCTTGACGTTCATCGCCGCTGCTGGAAAAGTTAATGCCTTCGGAAAGCTGCTTTACTTGGTTGCAATCAACCTTTAACGGAACCGATGAGCACGCCTTTGATAAAATATTTCTGCAGGAACGGATAAACGAGCAGAATCGGAATCGTGGATGCGATGACCGTTGCTGACCTGACGCCTTCCGCAGGCACGTTCATGAGATCGTCGGCCGTCTTGTCAAGCGCCGAAGATGTATCGGCGTTCATGACGATGTCCTGTAGGTACAATTGCAACGGCTTTAGCGACGAGCTGTTGATGTACAGCATCGGGTTGAAGTAGTCATTCCAATAATAAACGGCGTAAAACAGACCAATCGTCGCAAGCACGGGACCACTTAGCGGCAAAATAATACGGAACAGAACCGTTAAATTGCTAGCTCCTTCGATTTTGGCGGATTCCTCCAGGCTGGCCGGCAAGCTTTCAAAGTAGCTCTTGATGACCAGCATGTTGAACACGCTGATGAGCGCCGGCAAAATGAGTGAGCCTAGATGGTTAATGAGGCCCAACTCGCGGATGAGCAGATAGTTGGGGATGATGCCTCCGTTAAACATCATCGTGAAGATGAACAAAACGATGATGATGCCCATGCCCGGTAGCTCGCGCTTCGAGAGCGGATAAGCGGTCAGCGCCGTAATGAGCAGCGATGCGAGGGTACCGATGACTGTAATCAGCACCGATATCCAGAGTGAGTTTAGAAACTGGCTGTTCGTGACGACGAATTTCATCGTTTCGAGCTGAAAGCCGACCGGGAAAATTCCGACTTGGCCAGACAGGATGGCCCACTCTTCACTAATCGACTTGGAAAATACGTTTACAAACGGAAGCAGTGTAATAAGCCCCATCGCGATGAGCAGAACGTAGATAGAGCCATCGAGCATGAAATCTTTGACAGTTTTCCTATACATGGTCGTTCCTCCTTTACCAGATGCTGCGATTCAGGAATTTGCGGCTGAGCATGTTGCCGATGACGATAAGCAGGAATCCGACCGCTGAGTTGAATAGGCCAACCGCCGTACTGAAGCTGTAATCCTGCTGGCCGAGTCCCATCCGGTATACATAGGTGCCGATGACGTCCCCGGTCTCATACACGAGCGGATTATACATGGTCAAAATTTGTTCCGTCCCCGCCTCCAGCAGGCTGCCGATCCGCAGGATGAACATCAACACGATGGTAGGCAGTATGCCCGGAAGCGAAATCGACCACATCTGTCTGATCCGCCCCGCCCCGTCGATGGCTGCGGCTTCGTATTGCTCCTGCTCGATACCCGCGATCGCGGCGATAAACACGATAGCGTTCCAGCCGATTTCCTTCCACCCTGCCGTGAAGACAACCAAGCTGCGGAACAGGCTGTTGTCGGTAAAAAACGAGATCGGCTCTCCGCCGAACGAACGGATGATTTCGTTCACGATACCGCCGGTAGGTGATAGAATGTTAAGGAACAACCCCGAGATAATGACCCAGGAAAGGAAATGCGGCAAATAAATGATCGTTTGGATCGTCCGCTTGAAGAACATGCGCCGCACTTCATTGAGCATAAGCGCGATGACAATCGGAATCGGGAATAAAATCGTTATTTTATACAAACTGATGAGCAGCGTATTTACTAATACTTGCAGAAATTCATCCGATTGCAGCAACCTTTCGAACTGCGCCATCCCTACCCACTCGCTGCCGGATATGCCGCCGAAAATGTTGAAATCCTGGAAAGCGATAACGATCCCGTACATCGGCGTGTATTTGAACAATAACAAGAACGCAAGGCCCGGTATAAGCAGCAAATACATATCCAAGTTGCCTCTAATCAGCTTCCAACGCCGTCCGCCGGCGTACAGGAGAGTGCCTTCTCTTCCGCTACGTTTGCTCACGATCTCCACCTACTTTTCTCTGTCTTGTCTCTTATTGTAGGGGAGGCAGCCCAGAGGGAGTAGAGGTCGATCCTTTTATTTCTGGTCTTTTCCAACACAGTTTGCGAATGGACTTGTAACATGGGGGGCCCTGTAGTGTGCTACTTTGCCAAAAATTTTAGATAGCGCTTAAAGTCCTTTAAATCCTATCTGAAACACCTTTAAACCATTACCCGCTCAGGGGGTCCACATTATTAAACAGGTATTGCGGTAGCGTCTTTAAGCTCGTTCGCCAGACGGTCATAAACCCAAAACAGACGCATGTTGGGATGTCGGCATGATCAATATAAATCTGAATATGTCTGTCAGGAGCGCAGCATAATGGAGGTTCGGTTCGCCACTCATGAATCTTGTAAAAATGACCCTGATTGCATAATGCAATAGGGTCATTTTTTTAGTGTACCTTCAAAAAATGGGTCAGCAATTTGTACTTTACGGCAATTGCTTAAACTCTTGTCCCTTGACAGAATTCTATCAGCAAGTCAGGTGAGCCAATCGTCGTATCTCATTGCTTAACCTTCGATTGACTGGATACACTTCTTCTATGAAGTTTAAAATACGAAGAGCCGATTCGGGAACATGATCGTATCCCTGTATCATATCTCCTATGATTTCAGCAAAACGCGGGTATCTCCTCTCTAGCCGCCTCTCATTGCCGAATGGGTCGGGAAAGTAGTCCACCTCTTGCTCCAGCAGATGAAGCACGGATAGAATCCGATCCACTGCGTAACCTTGAACAAACCTTGTCGCGGAGAGACGCTCTCCCCTTGCAAAGCGACCGAGCCCCACGTATAGATTGGTTACGCTTCGTTCAAAGGAAAGTCCAAGGAATCCACTTTTAGGTTGGGGACCGGGTTGGTAGGTTTGGCGATGGCCGTATTGGAATACAGGGGGTTCTTCCATATGACTCTGACTTCCGTATAGGTCGCATTCCCCAGCTCCCCCTCCTCGAATACAGCATATTCCCCGAAAATACCATCCTCGAACAGTACTTTGTAGCCAACATCCGAATTTTTAAACGCATAAGCAAGAGGGTGTACGTCCTCGAGCCAATCCAATCGGTCTATATATCTGTTTTTCTCCCTTGGCTCTACAATGACAAAAAAATCTAAATCCGAATATTCATCCAGCCGTCCGGTCTCGACCCCCACGGAACCAACGCCTAATAATAAAAGAGCTCCCCCCTTGCGTTCGAGCGACTTACCGATCTCGCCCAGCCGCTGTAACAGCAATTCTGTTCTCAACATTCCGAATCCTCCCCTAGTTTTGCAATGCAAAAAGGGTCCAACCCACTTTTCAGCGAGGTTGAACCCGAAGGTTGCATTGCCTTTATTATCCTGCCATCAGTATCACGTATTCTTATTGCCGTCAATCGAAAAAAACTTGCCATGATTTGTAATTACGGTTCACCGCAAATGATCTCAATCTATCCTGCCCTATATTTAATGGACTTTGAAGTTGCTGCCGGATGCAAGCACCGTGGTATCAACACAACAAACTTTCTTCATTCTTCTAACAGAAAACAATAGGGATGAAAATCCTTCCCATTCAATGGATAGTAAAATCTACTGCGAGGATGGATGGATCAGCATGGATTTGAGAGGCACCATCGACTCCTCCGGAACGTAATAATTGAATTTGTTGTCGCTGATCTGCCCAAGCAGCTGGCGGCGTATCGGATCGGCGTCCTTCAGCAGACTCACGGACGCCGAATGATAGTCGATAGGACGCATCCAGATCGGGCTGTAGCCCAGGAACAGCTGCCTTCTTGTGAATGTGGAGCGATTCGGCGAGCCAGCATGCCACAAGTTTTGGGCGAACACGAAGACGTCACCTGGTTTTCCGCACACCTGCACCTCTCCGTCAAGCTGCTGGCGCACATCCTTCTGATTCGGATTGTACGGCTGCTTGTGACTGCCAGGAATCACTTTCGTATTGCCGCGATCCGGCTCCGACATATCGCTCAGAATATAACAAACCTTAATATAATAGGTTGCCGTCAAGCCGTTAATGACAGGAAACTGCGGATGCGGACCGTCTTGATGCCAATCGATAAAGCTGTGCGTGGACGTTTGGGCTTCGTTTGGATTCGGTTGCCTGATCGTGAGGTGGGAAATGTGAAGCTGAATGTTGTGGCCAAGCAAATTAACGATTAACGGAAGAATGGAAGGCTGATCGATTAATGCAGCAATCTCGGCATGGCGTTCTACGCTGTTATAAATATTGTGCGAAAGCGCTTCTGGTTCCGTCGAGACAATTTCGTCGATCGCGGCATTCAGCCGGCTCACCTGTTCCTGCGACAAAATATCTGGTATAACCAAATACCCCTGTTCATGAAATTGCTCCATTAATTTCGGTATTTCCAATTGGGCTGTCTTCATTCTTTATACCTCCTACTTGTATTTAATTTAATTATATTTGGCCAACGAACATGTTATAATGTAAGATAAAGTGATTTTCCTTGTAAATAATTTCAATCTGCGAAAGGGCGTTGTCATGCAATGGAGTTCAGCCGATTTCTGGATCCCGATCTGCAATACCATGTCTACGTGAAGGATACCCCTCACTTTCAGAAAACGCATGATACGTATGATCATTGGGCGTTGTTCATCGTCGAAGAAGGCGCTTTTAATTACAGAATGGGCAGCCAAAGCGGAAGGGCAGTCAAGGATGACATCGTAATATGCCCGCCAGATCTAACCTTCTACCGGCAAACGGACGGTTTATCGTTTCATCTCATGGGGTTTCAATGGATCAATTCCCTAGAGGAGCCGCCGCGTGCGGCCGATTTCCCGACTTTCGGCAAGCTTCGGCTATTGAACAACAAACGCTTCCAATCCACGCTCTCTCAATTTCGCGAAGCTCAATACTTGCATGCAGAGATTGGTCATAGGTACAAGAAACATCTCCTCAGGGATCTGCTCTATTTGCTTCAGATCGAGCAAACCGAGCAGTATACGAAGACCTTGTTCAGCGAGGATCCGACCCTTGGGCGAGCCCTGCATTTGCTTCGGCAGCAAGCGGAATTCGGCCTATCGTTGAAGTCGATCGCTGTGGAGCTTGGTCTAACCCAGGTGCAGCTGACAAGACTGTTTACACGCGAGTTCCGCATAACGCCAAGCGCCTACGCGACTAATCTTAGAATGGACAAAGTGAAGCAACTCCTTGTATACTCTTCGCTTACCCTTGCCCAAATCGCCGAGCATTGCGGATTTACCGACGAGCATCATTTAAGCAAAAGCTTCAAAAAACTGTGCGGCGTCAATCCTTCGTCGTATCGAAAAACACATAGCGTATGATAGAATCAGGCCGACCTGCATCGAATGAGGTCGGCCTTTCGTTCCCGTTATTTAGTCCCCGTAACCGAGCGCCTTGAGCTGTTCCATGGCGCTGTCCACTAACGCTTTGTAGTTCATGGACGTTTCCAGCGTCTTGATAAAGTCATCGTATTCGGTCAATGGACGTTTATTGTAAATAAACTTCGCGATCTCCTCTTCCATGTACCGATTCGCATCGGCAGGGTTATACCCCTCCGGATTATCGACAAATCCGTTCAACGCTTCAATACGGGGTTGATCGTTCGCAAATTCGATTGCAGCCGATTGTGCGGCGAACTTCGCCTGTAAATATTCCATTTCCGGTCTGCCGGTGAATTGGTACAGCCAAGAATGGCCGACTTCGCCAGATTTGTCCGTCATCTTCGGCTTGCCGTCCTCAAGTGTGAAGTGCGTATCCTTCACCCCGAACTGCACGAGCAGCGAGCCTCCGTCCGGATTCGAAATATAGTTGAGCAGATCGAACACACGCTGCAGTTTCTCCGGGTCTTTCTCAAGCGCTTTCGGAATGGCATATCGCCCAGGCGCCGCACCGATATCCCACGAACCGTCGAATTGTCCTCCTGTACCCGAAGGAGCGGCGATTTGCAACCATTCCGCATTCGGATTAACGGTTTTGATCTGTTCCACGAACTGCTCCTTCGTCATGTTCGGCCAATCGATATAGATGATGCCCGCCTGCCCTTTGATCGCCTTCTCTTGATGCTGCAAACCGCTATTGGCCAGCAGCTCCGGATCAACCGATCCGGATGCAATCATGTCCTTAATAAAGGCCAAAGCGTCCTTCATTGCCGGCTCATGCAGCGCACTGACGACTTTGCCGTCCTTCTCGTAGAAGTTGCCTGGCATTCCGACGCCGAATGCGCCGAATATGGTCGAGAACGCGCCGAGCTTGCCGCCCGTTAGACCAAAGGTGTCCGGCTTGCCATTTCCATCCGGATCGTTCTTCGTGAACGCTTCCGCTACGGAAGCCAATTGCTCCACGGTCGTCGGCACTTCCAGCTTCAGCTTGTCGAGCCAATCCTTGCGGATCCATAAGGTGTTGTAAGGGATTTGCGGAGATTTGGAGATGCCATATACTTTCCCGTCGACCATTCCCTTCTTGACGCTGTCCTCCCCGATGAACGCTACCGTTTGCTCCAGCTTATCCATATACGGCGTCAGATCGAGCAGCAGCCCTTGCTTGGAAAATTGAATGAGCTGCTGCCGGTCGACCATGAACAGGTCGGGAAAGTTCCCCGAAGACATCCGAACGTTTAGTTGATTGTTGTAATCGTCCGCTGCTGGATACACAGTCAGGTTCAGGTCGATATTCAGCGCCTTATCCAATTCCTGCTTAATCATGTCTTTATCGGGCGACGGAAGATTATTCCCCGTCTCGATAATGTCGAGCTTAACCGGTTTGCCGCTAGGCTGTTCCGTCGTTTCCGCTCCGGGCTTGGATGTAGCCGTTTGGTTCCCCGGATTATCGCTGCTGTTTCCACCCGAACAAGCCGTAAGCATGGCCCCCGCTAATGAAACGGCTACGAGCAAAGTCCCTAATTTCTTCATGATCTTAACCCCTCTCTGAATGGTTTCATCGGTTAACCTTTAATCGAACCAAGCAGCATCCCTTTTGTAAAATGCTTTTGAAGAAACGGATAGATCACGATGACCGGCAAACTCGCAATCATGACGGATGCCATTTGCATCGTCTGCGTCGGCATCATATTTTCCGCGTTCTCCAGCGGCTGCTGGCTTTGCATCAGAATTTCCCGGACGACGACCTGCAGCGGATACAGCGTGCGATCGGTCACATAAAATATCGCTTGAAAAAACTCGTTCCAATGGCCGACCAGGTAAAACAATCCAACCGTCAACAAGACCGGAACGGAAAGCGGCGTAACAATTTGCAGCAGGATGCGGAACTCTTTGGCTCCATCCATTCGGGCCGACTCGAACAGTTCCTCAGGGAGCCCTTCAAAAAAGCTTTTCATAATAAGCACGTTAAAGCTCCAGACTGCATTCGGCAGAATCATCGCCCAGATCGAATCGAGCAGCCCCATCGACTTAACGACCAGATAAGTCGGAATAAGCCCTCCGCTGAACAACAAGGTGAACACGATCATGAGCAGAAAAAAGTTTCTTCCCGGCAAATTCCGGCGACTAAGCGGGTACGCCATCAGTCCCGTCAAGACGAGATTGACCGCTGTTCCGATCACCGTAATGAGAACGGTTATTTGGAACGCCTTCGGAATATTGGACTCCGTCAGCAGCGTGCGGTAAGCGGAAAACGTAATTTCCTTCGGAAACAATATGAATCCGCCGTTGCGCAGTACTTCTCCGAACGGAGTGATGGATACGGATACGACATAAAGGATTGGAAGAATGGCGACAAGTCCGCATAATCCGAGAATAACGTATATGATTGCGTTAAAAATTTTATCATCGAGGCCTCTTACCATATGCCCTCACCCCATTTCTTCGCCACGCGGTTAGCACCTAGCACAAGGATGAGCCCGATGACCGATTTGAACAATCCGACTGCCGACGCCAGGCTGAAATTAAGCTGCTGCAGACCAGTCCGGTAAACCCATGTGTCGATGATGTCCGCAACCGGGTATACCTGAATATTGTACAGAATGTAAATTTGATCAAAGCCTGCATCAAGCAGATGGCCAAGCTTCAGAACAAACAGCAGAATGATAATGCTTCTAATGCCAGGAAGCGTAATATGCCAGATCATTCGTATTCGGCTCGCACCATCCACCTTTGCCGCCTCGTAAAGCGTCGGATCGATGCCCGCCATCGCGGCTAAATAGATAATTGCACCCCAGCCGAGATTTTGCCATACCTCCGATCCGACCAATATGCTGCGGAAATATTCCGTCGAGGTCAGAAACGGGATCGAGCTTCCCCCAGCTTCCACAATCCAGCGGTTGATGAGGCCACCGTTCTGGGAGAAGAGCGTCAAAAGAATGCCGAAAATAATGACCCAAGACAAGAAGTGCGGCATGTAGGTCAGCGTTTGTACAATCGACTTCAGCCAGCGAACGCGGCATTCGTTCAGCAGTACGGCCAGCATGATCGGCGGCAGCGTCCCCCATAACAGCTTGTAGAGGCTGATCAACAGCGTATTGGTTAGCAGCTGGCTGAAGTAAGGCGACTCGTAAAAGCTCTGAAAATGCTTATACCACGGATCAACCCACGAGCTGCCCGTTATGCCGTCCAGGATCGCAAAATCTTTGAAAGCGATAATGACTCCGTACATCGGGAAGTACCGAAATATGACAAAATAAATAATGCCGGGCAGCAGCATGACGTAAAAGGCTTTAAACCGCCAGGCTAACTTTAAAAACATGAGCAGCCTTGTCCGCGGAGATAACCGTATCCGAGGGGCTGGCGTTAGGCTATGATTGGCTTCCATCGTATCCCTCCCTAGTTTGAATGCGCTTCCAATTAAGGTAAGTATAAAGGTCCTGACGTCTCCTCGATATACACAAAAACGTAAAAAATGTAAGCATTTCCTTCATTATCATTAACATCGAATATGGATCCATCTGCATCAATATCAACGATAAATGAGTAAAGGCTGTCACGAATGGTCTGAAGAAACCACGTGACAGCCTTGGTATCGTTATTGGTTAACGCCAAATACCTAATCGTTCGTCACTTTCCGTCAGGACGGGCATATCGACGCGGACAACAGTACCTGCCCCTTCCGCGCTTCCGATCCGCAAGCCGTACGACTCACCGTGATGAATCCGAATCCGCTCATGTACGTTCCGCAGCCCGATGCCCGTAAACCGGTACATGGAGCCCTGCCCACCGTCCTGATTTTCCAACAGCAGCCTCCTCCGCTTCTCCTGCCTGATGCCTATCCCGTTATCGCGAACATAGAGTCTCAGAATCCCCTTCCTCAGCCCGCCATTCACGACGATAAGCCCGCCGTGATTCGGCGTTAGTCCATGAAAAAGTGCATTTTCTACGAGCGGCTGCAGCGTAAGCTTAAGTATGCGATACTGCAGAAGGTCAGGATTTATATCAATCCTAAACTGATATTGTTCCCCAAAGCGCACCTGCTGAATATGCATGTACATTCGCAGCCCTTCCAGCTCCTCCTCAAGGGATACGTATTCTGATTGCTTGTCGAAGCTGAAGCTTAACAGCTTGACCAGTGAACGAATCGTATCGCGCAGCTCGTCGATACGCTGCTGCTTTGCCAAGCTGCTTATGCAGGCAAGGGTATTATACAGAAAATGGGGCGCAATCTGGCTTCGCAGCATCTTCAGCTCGTATTCCTTCTTCTGTTCCTCCGCATTTTTCGTCTTTTGGAGCAGGCTCTGAATCCTCTCGAGCATGGCATTGTAGCTCTGCGTTAGCCTGCCGATTTCGTCCATTCTCGTAACAGGCAGCTTCGCCACAACCTCAAAGTTGTTAAGACGGTCCATCTTCTCGACAAATCGGCGAATCGGATGTGTGAACGATCGGCTGAGCAGATACGCACTGATCAGAAGCATCATGATCCATACGATACTCGCGGTCCGGTAGTTGTTGTTCAGCCTCTGAAGGTCCTGATAGAAATAATCCTCTTCGATGAACGCCGCAAGCGACCAGCCTAGACGGTTTTTGGTCGACTTCACGGCAACGAGCGGATTCAAGGAATCCCCTTCTATGCCGCTTACGCCGACTTTGAGCAAGGCGAGCTGCCCGCGAAAGCTCTCCTCCAGCTTCGGCGGATACGAGGCGGCTTGGAAGGGGAGCAGCTTATCGCGGGAATCCAGCCGATTAATGACGCTGCCTTCCTTCGTGAACAGTATATAAGATTGATAGATCATCGGCGCAATACGCTCCGTGAGCAAATCGAGATTAAATTCGGCGACTACGACACCCTTCACCTTTTTGCCAGCATCCGCTATAGGCAGTACGTAAGCAAGCGTTCGCCCCGACATTGGCGAATCATAAGGTTCGCTCACGTTAATGGCCCCGTAGTTAATTAGCGCCAGCTCATAGAGTTGATTCAGATTTGGATTGCCGATGATGTCATAAACGACCTGTGAGCTTGCAAATACTTGGCCGTCAGCTCGAATCATGTACAAAGTTCTGGCGATGGAGTTGTTAATTCCCGCAAACTTGCGAAGCGTCTCGACGGCTGCCACCTCATTCCCTTCCTCCAGCAAATCGGCGCGGGTCGAGAGTAGCAGCAGCATATTTTCCACATTGTCCAAACTTGCATCGATATATTGATTCGTCCGGCTGACGAGCAGCTCTGCATCGCGAATGACTTGATTCTGAAGCAGACTTTCAGCCTCGTTGAGGTTTCGCCATGCAAGCACTTGAACGAGCAGCAGCGTCACGATGAACAAATAAATAAACTGCTTGGTAGCGAGACCAAGGCTGGCATACCAATGAAACAGTTTCGTCATTATCCCCCTTCTTTCGCGCCCGTTCTCACGCTCCCGTGCTATCAGCCATTCCGTTTATAGTCCGTCGGCGATACCCCGGTCCAATTTCGAAACGTAACGGTAAAATAGCGGTAGCTCGGAATGCCGACCTCTTCCGCGACCTCATATATTTTCTTATTCGAATGCCTAAGAAGCTCAATCGCCTTCTCCATACGAAGACGGGTTATATACTGATTGACCGTACTCCCCGTTTCCTCGCGAAACAATTTGCTGATATAATGTGGGCTCAGCCCTACCTGCTCTGCGATAATGGGCAGCGAAATCGGCTCCTTGAGATGGTCTTTGATCCATTGCACCGCCAAACGAATCTCAAAGCGCGAACGCGACTTCCCTAGTTCGGCAGCTTCCATATCCTGAACAATATTGGCGATCAGCTCAGCTAACGTTCCTGCGTCCATTAATAGCCCCATACGGACTGCGCTTAGCTCAGCGCCCTCTTGCTGCCTGTGCCAATCAACCTGCCAATGGAGTATCCGTTCCTTCAGTTGACTTGGCTTCACTCGCTCTGCGATGCACCAATCCCTGAACTCGCCAAGCAAGCATTCCTTCAAGCTCGCAGGAGACAATGATGCTTTTCTCAGCATCTCGATTAATTCCTTCGTTTTCTTTTCCGTCAGATCCGTTAGAGGCAACGAATGCTGCGCGTACACAGCGCTTTCCTCGGGACATCGGTCGTAAAACAGCGCAACTTTCCACTCGTTTGAATAGGCGAGCGCCGATGCAATTTCTTCCTTCGATGTGAGCGGTTGGCTAAATAGGGCAGATACTGTAGCGCATCGCTCCTGCTTGGTCTCTTTCCGATTCAATAGCTCACTCAAGTGTTGAACGAACGTGCGGAGTGACTCAAGAACAGCATGGGTAGGAGTTCTGCCTTCAAGCAGAACAAAATATTCCCGCTCCCGTACCGTCAGCCAAGCCAACCAGTTTGGATCCTTTTTTTCCTGCTCGGTCAGCCTCTGCTGAACCGTTTCCTTCACAGGCAAATAGGCTAATGGAGGAATGTCTAGCTGAAGTCGTACCAGTCGAATTGGACGATCTACGCTTAGCGTCATCGATTGCCAATCGGAGCCAGCTGGCTCTTGCCCGTGAAGCAGCTTGCCGAATAAGGCGGCTTGCAGCTGCCTCTGTTCCCTTCTCGCATGCTCGTGCACCATGCGCTCCTTGGCGACCGCAGCTCTCGCTTTGTCCATCGCCTGTTTAAGCTCTTCTTCCTCCAATGACACCTTCAAGATATACTCAAGCGCTCCAAGACGGAGCGCTTCTTGTACGTAATGAAAATCGCTGTGACAGGTTAACAATATGATCTGAACGTTCGGGTGCCGCTTCCGGAGTTCCCGTATGAGAGCAATGCCGTCCATAACCGGCATCGTAATATCTGTTATCACGACATCTGGTGTGCGCTCAGCACATAGCTGCATCGCTTCCGACCCGTTGCTCGCTTCCCCTATCCATTCGGCTCCGCACGCCTCCCATGGAAAGATCCGAAGCTCTTGGCGCAGAGGAATTTCATCTTCGACGATCAATACGCCAAGCGGCTTTATGACCATGATATCCTCTCCTTTAGCACAAAATGAAAGCGCTATCATTTTATTTATTCCATTATAGAGCATAGACTCTTATTTCGGCAACCTCCGCGCGTGGTCCTCCGTTCGTTTCGTCGATCCATAGTCTAATCGTATGCGACGAGATGGAACGGCTGAGCTTATGCACTTTTTTGCGCTTATGGTTGTGCTTCTCTTCAGCCAGTGTGACCCATTCCTCACCGATGAGCGCTTCTATCCGATAAGCTCGGACGAGCTCAGGAATCGCTTCGAAAGCGGTGCGGTGATGGTGCAAATTTATTAAGTCTTCATTAACATCGTCGTTAAAGGTGACGTGGATCTCGGCGATCGATTGCACTTCAGCCCACTCCAGCTGCAGCCATTCCGGTTTGCCTGGAGACATCGGCTCGGACATCCATAAATGCGGACCGGCGAACGGCCGAATATACCCGTCCGCCACCGCCGCGGCAGCGTACGCTTCCGTATTTGGCGTAACCTGCAGACATAGCGGCTTACGGTTCCAACGGCGCATGCTCCACTGTACGACCGGCTGATCCGGCTGACGATCCTCTAAAAGAGTCGAGACGATCGGCTTTGGCCCTTTCTCAAAGCACAGCACGCCGGTCATCGGAGAATCCGATCCGTGAAGTTGAATCGCTTCGTTTGCTTTAATAATAAGGAATGCATTGCAGGGTGCATCGGGCTGCCAAACTAAGTCCAGCTTAGCCCACTGCCTGGTACCTTCGGCTACTGACACCGATGCTTCAGCCACCATCTGCTTTGGCACGTAATTTTCACCTTTTTCCGTATGCCACAGCTCCACTTCAAGAGTAGCAGACTTGGCCGCATCGATCAGCAGCGCCACTGATTCAAGCGAGGGATTCACGGGAAACAGGATGCCCAGTTCTTTGTCCAACGGGTGTGTATAGGTTGAGTCCGTCAGCGACACTTTGGTCATTGTGCTGGATGCCGTAATTCGGGCCGATTTGGCGAGATCGTAAGGGTCGTCTGCCGCGATCCCGATAATCGACGCATCCTGCCTGAGCATCGTCTGCTGCAGGTCGTTCATATGGTCACGGTGCAGCGCACGCGGCGATATCCCTTTCTGCACGCACAGTGCAGCCCCGCTTCCGGCTGCTTCGCCGATGACCGCACAGGTTGCCATTACCCTCGTGGTACCGAATGCGACGTGAGTTGCGCTGATATCGCGGCCTGCGAACATCAGATTAGTGACGTTGCTGGAGTACAGACACCGAAATGGAATATGATAGATGCCGTCCGAAAATAAATGCTTTGAACCGCTCTCTGTCGAATACATGCCTTGCGGCGGATGAAGATCTATCGACCAGCCTCCGAAGGCGATGCGATCGGTGAAGGGCACCTGCTCGATAATATCGTTTTGGTTCAACATATAATCTCCTGTGAATCGGCGATACTCCCGTTTGCCAGGGAGCGACCCGACCCATTCCAGCGTCATGCGATCGGCATCGAAATTGCCGGAGTTTTTGATATAATCCCATACCCCGTAAATGACCGACCAGAGCTCATCGCGTATTCGTTCATTATCATGCACCGTATCCAGCTCGCCGCCCCATTCGATCCACCAATAGTGGCAGCCTGAGTCGCCGCTGCGAATGACCCGCTTCATCGGGATCGCCGTTTGCGTAATGTCCTTCGCAAAGCTCGGTGGAATGTACTTGACCGGCCGATCGGCTTCCTTCGTATAGAACAGGAGCGTGCTGCCAAGCGTAATATCGTCCGCCGTCTCCGGTGCCCAGTCCTCGTTGTATTCCTCTGCGGCCTCGCGGCCGATCCGATATTTAGCGCCTGCCAGAAAACCCGCAAGGCCATCTCCTGTACAATCGATGTACATATCACTTTCAAACCGGATTTTCCGCTCGGAGCCCATCATCCAGCCCGTGACCGACTTCATGATGCGCTCCTCCTCCGTGCCCTCCGCTTCGACCTCGTGCACATCCGTATTGAGAAACAAGGCAATGTTCGGCTCTGCTCGGACCGTCTCGAGTACGACGAGATCCCATAAATACGGATTTCCATCCGGGTTCCGGAATTGATTCTCGACGAACATTTCACCCATGATGCCGGTTTCTCTCGCGTAACGCTGCGTACCATGCGCCGTAGCACCGCATACCCACACCCGTACCTCGCTGCTAGAATTGCCTCCGAGTACGGGTCTGTTGTTCACGAGCGACACGGTTTGGCCAAGACGTGCCGCTGCAACGGCAGCGCATACGCCAGCCAGGCCTCCGCCAATAACGGTAATGTCGGATTTTATGAATTCAAACTTCAATCGAATCCCCCCATGCCTAGAATTACTATCATCTTAATCGAGGGGGTCGTTATTTAACATGCACTGCGCTATCATATTGGCATATACTTTATTTCATTCTGGAGGCGGATTGCCGTGATGATGTTAAATCGAAGCCCCATCCTATATCCTAGTCTAATGCATCATGTCTTTTGGAATCATAAGAAGCAATTTCAATACAGCGTGGACACCTACGGACATTGGGTTCTATTTGCGGTGGAGGGCGGCAGCTTCCGTTATGGGATCGGCGATAGCGAAGGTACGGCGCAGATGGGCGACGTCATCGTTTGTCCGCCGGGCATCGATTTTCATCGCGACGTTATCCATGCCCCGTCCTTTCATTTCATCGGATTTTCGTTAGGTTTTATATCGGGAGAGGCGGTTGAAGGGCAAGAGGCAGTGCAGGACGTCCACCATCGTTTAGCGGCTTCTGCCTACAAGCCCGCCGTCGCGCATAAGGAGAGGTTTGCCGTTAATTTGAGATATTTCAAGAGGCAGGACGAAGCTGCAGCGGAGATCGATCAGCGGAGCTATTGGCAAAACCATGCGCTGAACGATATTTGGCTCTTTTGTTTGCAGTCGATAGCGGTCGGTGTGGTTGGCGATGACAAAAAACCTGCCGATCCTCTGATGGAACAGGCACGGCTCTATATCCAGCAGAACGCCTATAAGGACATGAGCATGCTGCTGCTAGCGGACGAGCTGGGCATCAGTCCCGTTCAGCTCACCCGCAGATTCACACGAAGCGTGGGGATGACTCCTTCGCGCTATTTAAGCCACATTAGGCTGGAGCAAGCAAAGTCCTTGCTCGTCGATACCCATCTGAATTTAGAGCAGATCGCATTAGCTTGCGGCTTCAACAATGGCTTCTACCTCAGCCGCGTGTTCACGAAGCTGATGAAAGTCAGTCCTTCCGCTTACCGGAAAACGAACCGGGTCTAATGCCTGCAACAATCCCCTCCGTGCCGGACTTAATATAATTAATCTCCAGTACGTTGTGCCAATGAAGCACTGTTGACTTACCAACGATTCCTCTTTATAATTCGGACATCGAGAGCCAAGGCGATCCCTAGTCGGTTATCTCAGTGTTGGAGAGATTTCTGACAGCTTTCGAAGAATAGAACATGGACTTTATACAAACTCAAAAGTGAAAGCGGTGACGAAATTATGATTAAGCAGAAAGTATATTACGGTAAAGATATCGAGGTAATGTTTAATTCGGAGGTATGCATTCATTCCGGTATTTGCGTAAAGGGCCTCCCTGGTGTTTTTGATTTAAGCAAGCGTCCTTGGGTTAATCCCGATGCTGATACTGCGGAGGCAATTGCCCGGCTTATTGACACTTGTCCAAGCGGAGCACTGACGTATAGACGTCTGGACAGTGATTATTCAACAGAGAAAGAGTGATAGACATGCATATTGTAGAACATGATACCGCTAATAAAAGATTTCTTATTCGAGATAACGGTGGCATTGCTGCGGTGATGACGTATGTTATCTCAAGTCCGGAGCTTTACATTATTGATCACACTTTGGTCGAAGATGCTTCCCGAGGACAAGGGCTTGGCGATAAGCTGATCAAAGCTATGGTGGAATACGCGAGGGAAAACGGTATTAAGATTTTACCCTTATGCCCGTTTGCCAAGGGACGGTTCGAACGTATCTCCGAATACTCGGATGTTCTCCATAGATAATCACGAATCATATTATTATAAGGTGGCAGCCGAAGATCTCGGTTGCCTATTGTCATGCTATCGTGTCCCGTTAGTTGAATGGCAGGCTGTCAGAATATTGCCCGCTGCGCGTACCATTGATTCAAATCAACAGACCCTTGTACTCCTAATAAGCGGTAGAAGTAGCGGTACACCTTACGATATTTCGATAAATCGGGGGGATCCAGGATCGTCGAATAACCTTCAAGGAAAGAAGCTGCAGATATCTCATCAAGCACATATTCTAGTCCGACAAAATCAAATTCGCGTGGACCTACCGCATAGGCTTCGACAACATTATCAGTGAGCTTTTTATTCTGCCAGTACCGGATCATTTCTGTCCCGTGTTTATTGATCTGGATCCGTCACAGTCCTTGCATATAGCAATTCTTCCCCACACGTCCTAGCAATTGCTCGAGTATACTATTACGTTCTTCTTCCTGCCACTCGTATGCATCGCTATAATGATGACTTAGATTATGAGCACTTCGTTTTATCAGTTTTAAATCAGGGTGCGACGGGGCAAACAACTTACCTTGGAAAATGCGTTCTTCCTCTTTCATATTTGTCAAATCCTCTCTTTTGAATCTTGTGTTCCATTCATGGTAATTAACCCTTTGAATCAGCGGATAATGTACTTATCCAGAAACGTATTTCGAAACTTCCCTAATGGATCGTATCGAAGCAGCAACTGACGAAAATCCGGTAACCGCTCATACCGAGCTTGTATCATTTCCGGTTCCATCGTAAACAGTTTCGCCCAATGCGGGCGTGCTCCAAACGGTTCCAGTTCACGTTCAATAAGCGGAAGTAACTGGCGCACGCGCTCCCAATCCGGCTTCCATGTAAAATGAAAACCAATACTGTCTTGCCGGTAGCATGGGCTCATCCAAAAGGTATCCAAAGCAATGGTTCGTATCTCGGAAATGAAGAGCAGAGGCGCAATTCGATCACGCAGTTTACCTAACGCACGCATCGCTTCGATCGCATGCCGCCTTGGAACGAAGTATTCACTTTGCAGTTCGTTGCCCGCACTGGGGGTAAATTCCATGCGGAAATGAGGCAACCGTTCATACCATGGTCCAGGAGCGCCCATCTGCTCGCTGCAGTTCACCACAGATTGGCCAGTTACCATATGCCGTTTTTCCTGCGCTGGTAAAGCCCCGAAGAAATCGGAAGGTGCCTCGTCCTCCCCGTTTATTCCCACCTTCCGTTTTACCCACACTTGATTGAATATAGGCTCTGCCCAATCCGTGAACAAGCTGACACTGTATGCTGAAGATAGAATTTCGTCTAGGCCATGTTCCAGTGCAGAAAAAGGAAGACGATCATATACGGTCTGACTTACCTGAAACGAGGGGACTAAATCCAGTGTAAGCTTAGTGACGACTCCCAGTCCGCCAAGTCCGACGACCGCCCCATCGAACTCGGGGTCGATCCCCCGCGTGAAGACCGTAACTTCTCCATCCGCTTTCATTAGCTCGATAGCACGTACAGAAGACGCCAGGCTTGCATTCAGATCGCCCGAGCCGTGCGTGGCCGTCGCCACGGCGCCAGCCACGCTAATGTGCGGAAGCGATGCTAAATTATGCAACGCATAGCCATGATCATTAACATATCGGCACAGATCGCCATACCGAATGCCACCCTCGACGGTTACGGTTCTCTGTACACGGTCGAGATCGATTACCCGATTCATCTTTCGAAGCGAAAGTTGGCTGCCCCCGGTGTCGGCAATCCCGTTAAAAGAGTGGCGCGAGCCAAGCACTCGCATGTTTGTGCGGCTAACTACTAGGTCCTTAACTTCTTCTAGACTTTTAGGCTCAAGCAGCTCCATCGAACAGTAGCGATAATTCCCCGCCCAGTTCAACTTATCTCCCATATGAACTCTCCTATTCAGCATGCAGGTTTTTGTCTTGAATCTATTGATCAATGGTTTACCAGAATGTCCAAATACTCCTTGATTCTGTCAAACTGAATCGGCACTCATAAATTTCATCAAACCCAGGCCATCGCACCATTGGGTTTACTAACCAGTAATTTACAGGAAAATCGTCTTAAAACTAGGTATTCGGCATGGCGTCCCGCTTTCCTGCCCGTTAGTCAGCAACCTCTTTTCGATTTCATATGGCAGTCTGCATATCCACCCCGCCAGCCATGCCGGCTATGGCTTTTGGATCATATGCTTTTCCTTGTATTCCTGCGGTGAACAGCCGGTAGCTTTTTTGAAAAAACGAGTAAAAGAGGATGCGGTTTCGTAGCCCACACGGCGGGCAACTTCACCGATTCGGAGATTCTCGCTATGAAGCAGACGCTTCGCTTGCATAAGACGGGTGGAGTCGATAAAATCCGTCAGATTGTTTCCGGTTTCCTGTTTGTAGATGCGGGATAAATATGACGGATTCAAATATACTTGTTCCGCCAATCGTACCAACGACAGGTCTTCATCCAAATGATTCCGAATGAATTCCTGCAAAAAATCGATGATATGATCCGCGCGTTTTTTCTGCTCTACTTTTTGCATGTCGAACAACACAGACGATAACTCCGTCAAATATAAGGAAGCTTCGCTCCAGCTGTCAAAAAAATCGATCCGCATCAGTTTGTTTTGACCCACCTGAGCTTCAATCTTCTCATTGAGTGCCCATCGATTGATATAGGACATCAAATACAACGACACGGTGTAATAAATTTCCTGGGCAAAAGCATTATTTTTCGTGCGAACGTCTCTGATAGGACCAAGAAGCAGCTCCAAGGCTTCAAAATACTTACTCCTTTGTCCTGCCTCCAGATATTGCTCGATAAGCGAAAGATCGTTGGACTTAAGCACCCGCGCAAGCCTTTCTCCTTCGAGATCCTCTTCCTTTAATCCCTGAACATTGCCTGCCTCATCGGGTTCATCATGACTAACCACATCGTCGATCAGAAGAACTGTATTTTCGAGTCCGATCCGGTAATTGAGCAAGTGGTGGAGCGAGTGATACTTATTGGAAACTGATTCCCAACCATCCGCTTGGCTGCCGATTGTAAAGCTGATCGGAATTCCGATATTTTCCTGGCATGCCGATTGGATGACCTCCAATATTCCTTTAAGGAACGACACTGTTTTATTAAACGTCTGCAAGATCGTCTCCGCATTCTCAGTACCGGTGGCGGACAACGACTCCTTAGGCTGAATAAAAATCACGAATCTGCGACTATCATCCAACACAATCACGAAATTGACACGGGTGGCTAAGTACCTGTGCATGATTTGCCGTATGGCATAGATTTGCTGCATCTTCTGCATATAACCGGTCGAGTCGGGGAATTTATCGATCTTGCCCACGACCAGGGCAACCGGCCACTTAACATTCAACGGGATCGACAATTCTTCGAATTGTGATTGGCTGGCTTGTAACCCGCGGCTGCCTTTTAACATGCCTAGAAGATAATCTTCTTGAAACAAATTCAGCGCTATGTTTATTTGCTCTTTGGCCTCCCGGATCAGATCTTCCGTTTTGATTTCCTGGCGGATTTTGGATACGGTCTCTTCGACCACCTGAATCACTTTGTCGATGTTCTCAGTCTTCAGAATATAGCTGACATCCTGATACTGAATCGCTTTGTATACATATCTGAATTCACTGTGCCCTGTTAAAAAAATCACTCTGCACTGAGGCCAGCTTCGAAAAATCTCCTCCATGAGCTGCAGACCGTCAATGTGGGGCATGTCGATATCGGTCAGCACGATATCAATTCTTGTACGGTTGAGCCACTCGATGGCTTCTTCTCCTCCATAGGCTTTATAGACATCGAGATCCAAATGATCAAATCCGCGAAAAATTTCATAAAGATGATTCACTATGATCTCTTCGTTATCGACAATCAGGAGTCTGTACATCCCTTACACACTCGCTTTCGGGTCAAGTTGCAGCGTCACCTTCAAGCCGCCCATTGCGCTTCGTTCCAAAATCAGGCCGTGTTCATCACCATATATCAAACGAAGCCGGCGATGAATGTTAATCAGACCTGAGGTCTCGATATTGGACGTATCGTTAAGGAGCTTTTGGAGCGCGGATAATTTGGACTCCGACAGATCCGTTCCGTTGTCCTCTACAATAATACGCAAAGCGCGGTCCTCCTGCTGAAAGCGCATTGTGATCAAGCCTTTGACTTTGGTTTGTTCCACAGCATATTTGAATGCATTTTCAAGAATCGGTTGAAGAATCAATCTAGGCACCTGTATTTCTTTGACCTCATCCGGAAGATCTTCAAATTGGATCGTCAGCCGGCTTGGAAAACGCATGAACTGAATCTCGCTATAGGTCCGTGCGTGCTCTACTTCCTCGCGCAGCGGCAAAAAATCCGATGCATTTCTTGTAATAAACTGAAAATAATCACCCAGCAGCTTAGTAAAAGGGATTAAATTATCGTCCCCAAGTTTGGCCATCGTGTTAATCAAAAACAAACTGTTATATAAAAAATGCGGACTAATTTGCGATTGCAATTGCTTTAGCTCCGCCCTCTGGTTAAGAATTTTCTGCTTGTACACCTGCTCGATTAATGCAGATACGTTCTGTACCATGGAATTAAAGCCTTGATAAAGATAACCGAACTCGTTTTTGCTGTTTACGTGGATCGAGACGTTAAAATTTCCGCTTTCGACGTGTCGGAACGATCCGACTAGCTTACGCATGGGCTTGTGAATTAAGTTATAAGTGTAGATAGAGTAAAACAACATAATCATTGCGCCTGCACCGGTGAATACCCACAGCCAGATATAAAAATCCCGCAACGGTACAAAGATGAGCTCTTGGGGAATATAACGCAGTAAGAGCATATTCAAATAATCCGATTTGACAGACACCACATACATTTTCTGACCGTTTATGTTGCTGTATGTGACATTCCCGCTCTTAAGTTCATGGTAGTTTCCCGCCAAATCTTGTAAACGTACATTTGCATCGTTGCCTTTGCCGCTAATGACGATATCGTGCGTCAGATCAATCAAAAAGGATCCGCTGTTGTCGTAAGTATGAAACTGGCCCAGCGCCTCTTGAAACGCCGTCGTATCCAGCTCAATCTCGATCATGTACTTTTGAGGCAAGCCGGCATTCTCGGTATGCAGAGTGGTTATGTAAAGATTATTTTTGTATTGTACCAGCTGCGCGCCAGTTTCCCCCGCCGGAACGCGAATCTGATCGAATTTGTTCATATCGATCGGACTTACGGTAGCGGTGGAGGAAATGGTTTTTTGAATCGGTAAAATGTGTGCGCTTACATTTGAGGTGTAGGAGCTGCTGTTATGAATAGTGACGAGACGCTGATGGAGCTTTCGCATGCTTTCCATGATTTCATACTCGTCCATGATGGAATACCGTACCGCGAGTTTGCCCAGGTATTCATCAGTCAAGCTTTCGTGTTGCAAAATTTTAATGCGTTCGATCTCCTCCTCCAGGCTTGTAAGGTAAAACGAAACCTGTGCAGTCGAAGAATTAATAATTTCATTTTTTACGGTGTTCAAGCTCCAATTGTACATATAGATGCCCAAGAAAATAATTAGGACGATCGCCAATAAGAAGGACGCGATCAATCGTGCGAAAATGCTGTTCTTGATCTGCCCTCCCTCCCTTATTCACGATTATTATTGCGGGAAACGAGGTCGGCCTTTCGTGTTTATCCCTTCACGCTCCCAAGTACAATTCCTTTGACAAAGAAACGCTGCAGGAACGGATACACGCAGATGATCGGCAGAGCTCCAAGGAAAATCTGGGCCGAACGCAGCGTCTTATCCGAAATGTCTGCCATGAGCTTGGCTTCTTCCGGCGTCATCGTCGCTAACGAGCGCTGAACGACGATCGTCTGAATGTAGCTCTGGATCGGGTAATGGCTGGGATCGTTCATATAGATTAACCCATCGAACCAGCTGTTCCAGTGCGTAACCAGTGAAAATAGCAGAATGGTCGCAAGAGCCGGCAAGGATACCGGAACGTAAATCTGCCACAACGTTCGCCAATGTCCGGCACCATCGATAAACGCGGCCTCACTCAGTTCCTTTGGCACTGCTCGAAAAAAATTCAACAGCAAAATGACGCTGAATACAGGAATCGCAGTCGGGAAGACCAGCGCCCAGATCGTGTCGATCAACCCGAGCTGTTTGACAACCATATACGTCGGAATTAATCCAGCCCCAAATATCATTGTAATAAAAAAGGCCCATGAATAAAAGGTGCGCAGCCGGAATTCTCCTTTTTCTTTCGAAAGCGGATATGCGACAGTAGCGATCAATACGAGATTCAGCGTCCCTCCCAATGCGATGCGCTCCAGGGAAACGAGCATCGATTGCCAAAAGGCTGAACGATGTGCGACAAATTCATAGGATTTCAACGTAAATTCCTTCGGCCACAAGGTTACGGTTCCTGTTGCAGCAACAGCGCTGGAGCTTAATGACACGGCCAGGATGTGGATCATCGGAATCAGACACAGCATTCCGACTGCGATCAAGAATATACTATTGCACACAACAAACCAATCCAGCTTCTTTTTTACAGGCATATCAGTCCCTCCTTAGAAAATCCTGTAGTCCGCAACTTTATACGCGATGTAGTAGGAGGCGGACACGAGAACAAGCGCGATAACGGACTTGAATAATCCGACTGCGGTTGCAACCCCGAATTGCGCATCCAGCAGTCCGATGCGGTACACGAAGGTATCGAGAATATCCCCGCTTTCATATACCATCGGGCTGTACATGTTAAAAATCTGGTCAAATCCGGCATTCAGCAAATTCCCCAAATTAAGTACCATAAGCAATACGATAACCATCTGCATCCCGGGCAGCGTCACGTGAAGCGTCTGCCTCCAACGGCTCGCTCCGTCGATTTGCGCCGCTTCGTACAGATTCGGGTTGATGCTTGTAAGCGCGGCCAGATATATAATGGTTCCGTATCCAAACTCTTTCCATACGTCTGTCAAAATCATGGTGTTTGGGAACCACCGATTGTCCCCAAGGAAAAAGATCGGTTCAATCCCGAACGATTGAAGCGCCCGGTTGACCAAGCCGTCATTCGGTGACAGAATTTCGATAAAGATTCCGCCCAATACTACCCAGGATAAAAAATGGGGCAAGTAAATCGCGGTCTGCACTCCTCTCTTCAATGCCATATGCCGGACCTCGTTTAATAGGATCGCAATCACAATGGGCACAAGCAGTCCTAGAATGACTTTCATCATCGCGATATAAAACGTATTCCACATGATGTTATCGAAGCTCGGCAGGTTCATCACATATTCGAAGTTGCGCAGACCAATCCAGTCCTGATCGCCGAACAAACCTTTCGCCGGTATAAACTTTTGGAACGCAATAATGATTCCGCCGATGGGAAGGTAATTGAATACCAGCAAAAAAAGAAAACCCGGCAAAATCATTACATGCAGAGGCAATTCCCTTTTCCAGCTTCTTATTTGCATAATAAATCACCCGTTTCTTAAGATGAGAATGAGGAAGGGAAAGGATGCCCTTGGTCAATGCAGCATCCTTTCTCATGGTCCTAGGTACTTATTTTACAGATGCGTACCACTCGTTGACTTCTTTGGTCATATCGGCTCCCCCAAGCTTATTCCAGTTCTCTACAAACTTGTCGAACTCATCAATCGAAGTGGCGCCCATAATAATTTTGACAAACACCTCGGTTTCCAGTGCCTTTAGCGTGGACTGCTTTTCCGCCATGGTTTGGGTAGGCGGTCCGGCAAACGCCTCAAGCATGAAATGGTCGTTCTCCAGGTACTTCACGCTATGCTGGAACACGCCGTCTTCCCCGTAAATTTTAGGCCATCCCCATAAAGTGGTTTCTCCATTGTTGAAGGCTTCCATATTTTTCTGAATCGACAGTGCCTCACCGGTTAGCTGATCCAAGGTTTTATTCTTACGCGCCTCCTCGATTTCCTGGAACGCATTCACGTTTTTAAATGGCGGGTAGGGTTGTACCGGCGAATATTTCCACACGCCTACACTGTCATTGGCGGAAGGCATATAATAATAATCGAAATCTCCGCTTTCTCCCCAGTTCAACTCAATGTGCAAATTAAACATTTTCACCAAGGCTTCCGGATTGGAAAATCCTTTTCTGACGACCCAGAACTCCGATGCGGCAAATTTCTGCGGTGAAAGCACCGGTTCCCCGTCCACCGAAACCAAGGCGTAGCCTTTCCAATCTGCACCCGGATCGTTCTGATAGTTGCTAATGAGCGGGTACATCGGATTCCATTGTTGCCCGAACTCCATGCCCACCTTGCCGGCGGCTATCGTCTCAGCCACCTTGCCGCCGTCCTTAACACCGAATTCCTTGTCGATTTCACCGGCCTTATACATCGAAGACAGCGCTTTCAATCCCTCCTTTACTTCAGGAAGCGTACTGCCCCAAACCAGATTACCCGATCCGTCATCGATCCACATGTTCGGGTACGCGTGGTAGCCGGCAAAAAAACCTTCCAGCCCCATGGCTCCGCCGTACAGATCCTTCGTAATTGCTAGACCGTAGGTGTCATTGACTCCGTTCCCGTCCGGGTCCTGCGTGGTAAACGCTTTACTGATTGCAATCACATCATCCATCGTTTTGGGCTCTGAAAGCCCGAGTTTCTCTAACCAGTCGGCACGAAGCCAGATAAATACGCCGTCTCCGTATACCTCCGGCGGACCTAGGCCCATCATCTTACCATCAACCGTAGCGGCCTGGAGGACCGCAGGCCCTTGCACTGCGTACAGCTCCTTCATTTGGTCAGAAGCATATTCGTCCCAGTACGGTGTGAGATCCTCGATCATATCTGCTTCAGCCATCTGTTTCATTTGTGCGGCTGTGACGCGAATCATGTCCGGAATATCCCCAGATGTCAACGTTACGTTAACCTTTTGGGTATAAGCATCCCCACCGCTGACCGTCCAATCGTATTTTACGTTGATTCCCAGTTTTTCCGAGAACGCTTTCAACCAGCGGTTGTCTTCCACTGTTTCGCCAGGTGTTTTGGGTATGATGTTATCCTGCATATCGTTGTCTACATCGCGGGCAAATCGAATCGTAAGCGGTTCTTCATATTTGCCGAACGGTCCTTCCGCTGCGGCGGCTCCCCCTTCAGATGATTTGCCTGAACTGCTTCCTGACGGATTGGTTGACTGTTGATTGTTTGAGTCGGAACTACATGCGGCGATCACTCCTGTTAATAGTATTGTCGCTAAGATGAGGACGACTTTCGGGTAAATCCTTCGTTTCATGCTAATAACCCCCTTGAAATCGATTTTGCTTTGAATCACGTTTCATTTTAACCCTCAAGTTTAGGAATGAATACAGGCGAGCTGTTACATTTCTAACATTTGTTTACGCTTTTGTCTCGCCCTATGCTCGCAGTTTTCAACAAGTTTATCATTTCTTTACGACCTCGTTCGGGAGCATGAAATCGGGTTGAACCGTTAAAATGAAAGCGCTATAATGGAACATCGCAAGGAAGTTCACAGGTCTAGCAACATATATTATTCCGAATGGAGAGGAAGGCTATGGCGTTACTGTTCATCGATTCAGGGCGGAAGTACGGAAAAATCAACAAAAATGTTTACGGGCATTTTTCAGAGCATTTGGGACGAGGAATTTATGGCAGCATTTATGTCGACGAAAACAGCCCAATTCCCAACGTCCGAGGGATACGCACCGACGTTGTGGAGGCATTGCGGCATATCCGGGTGCCGGTGCTGCGTTGGCCCGGTGGATGCTTCGCTGAATATTACAATTGGAAAGACGGCGTAGGTGCTGAGCGCAAGCGCATCGTGAATGCAGGCTGGGGCGGCGTCGTGGAGGACAATTCATTTGGCACCCACGAGTTTTTGGATCTATGCGAGCAGATCGGCTGCTCGGCTTATATCGCCGCCAACGTCGGCTCCGGTACCCCTAGAGAAGTGAGCGAATGGATTGAATACATGACCTTTGACGGAGACTCGCCAATGGCGAACTGGAGGCGCCAGAACGGCAGGCACGAACCGTGGAAGGTTGAATATGTCGGCATCGGAAATGAGAATTGGGGATGCGGCGGGCAAATGCGGCCGGAATATTATGCCGATGTGTACAAGCAATTTAACACTTATGTTCGCAATTACGGCAATCATCGGATTTTCAGAGTTGCTTGCGGTGCCGATGGTAACGATTATGCCTGGACCGAAATCTTGATGCGCGAAGCGGGCACAAATATGAATGGATTGTCTCTGCATTATTACACCATGCCGGGATATTACAAATCTGACGAATATCCCGAGGAGCGCAAAGGTCCGGCTCTGGAGTTTGACAAGCCGACCTATTATCGCACCCTGCGCCGAGCGTTGTATATGGATGAATTAATTACCCGGCATAAACATGTCATGGATCGCTACGACCCCAAAGGCGTGGTGTCGATCATTATCGACGAGTGGGGAACCTGGCACGAGGTGGAGCCCGGGACTCACCCGGCATTCTTGTTCCAGCAAAATTCGATGCGAGACGCCATTGTCGCCGGGGTGTCCCTGAATATATTTAACGCCCACAGCGATCGGGTTCAGATGGCCAATCTGGCACAGCTGGTCAATGTGCTCCAATCGGTCATCCTGACGGAAGGCGAGGATATGGTGCTCACACCGACGTACCATGTATTCGATCTCTATAAAGGGCATCAAGATTCGACACGGATCGAGAGCTATATTCAGCAGCACCTGACGGGGACAACCGAAGCCGAGGTGCCGGCACTGCACGTCAGCGCATCGAAACGGGCGGACGGCCGCGTTCACGCCACAGTGGTGAACTTGTCCGCAGATGAGTCCCAGCAGCTCCTTGGCGTGTTAGATGGTCAAGCGTTTTCCTCTGCCGAAGTTCGTTACATATCTGGGACCATGACGAGCCACAACGCGTTCGGACATCCCCCACAAGTCGAAATAAAAAAGATGCCGGTTATTCCCATTAAGGACAACCGCTTTGATATGCACCTTCCTGCCTGCTGCGTTGCTGAAATCGTTTTGTCTTAATGCATCAATGCTAATTGGTGTCCGAGTTCGTTGATTTGTCGATAGCTCCACTTCTCCTACGCATGAAGTCGGATGGTTTCTTGCTTGAGTCTTCTGAAAATGTATGAATTTTATTCTTTGTTTGCATCATAAAATGCACCCCTAGAAATCATCGGAATAGCCAGAGGATTCCAATGTTATTCTAAGGGGTGAACTCCATGGTCTGATACCGCCTTTGCCATTCACATTTCTTTATAAACAAAATAATCAAAATCAGCGTGTTTCCGAGTCCCGCCAAGATCTTGCACGCAAAGACCGATGTAGGTTCCCGTAAACCGGATATATTCAGGAGATTCATCGGACAGATGCGTGATATCGCACCATCCGCCTGCCGGTTGCCAGGACGGATCATCCTGTAATGCATAGTAGAAGCAGGCACGGTCATGATCAACCACAACCTTTAACCGGATTCCGTTCATCGATTTCAGCGGAATATCCTCCAGCAGCTCATCGTAAACCCCATATCTGGACTGAATGATTCCCAGGCACAGTCCTTTCTCTTCGTGATAAGTTACCCGTAAATAGAGATAGTCTTTCGTATCGTAATACAGAATCAGCCCTGCCATTTGCTGCGGATGGTCCGGTGCAAACTCCAGACAAGTTTCGGCTTCGCACGCAAAAGCCTGCAGTCTTCGGGCGACCATGCTTTGCCTGTGTGTCGAGCTCATCGACTCCATGCCGCGCAGGCGCAAGTAACCGGGACGTTCCGTAAGGCTCAGCCACGTCGGGTCCGGCGGAATACGAAGCGTATTCCAATCGCTTCGGAGCATGGCTTGATCAAAGTGGTCCATCTCCGGTACCGGTTCATAAGGGTGTGGCTTGATTTTCGGTGCGGGCACCTGAACCTCGGGATATCGGTCACCGCCCGCAAGCCGCAGCCAGCCGTCCACGCTCCAAATACATTGCTGCAGCGCCGTCTCACGGCCAAGTGTGCAAAACTGTCCATTGACGGGCCGGCCGACCAGGTGGGCCATGTACCATTCGCCGGTATGCGTCTCGACGAGGCTGCCGTGACCGGCCTTCTGCAGCTTTAAATCCGGTCTGCCGCATGAAGTCAGGATCGGATTGGCAGGATCGACCTCATAAGGTCCTTGTAACGAGCGGGATCGTGCTACCGTCACCGCATGCTCGTAACCGGTTCCCCCTTCAGCCGTGAGCAGATAATAAAACCCCTTATATTTGTACAGATGCGGCGCTTCCGTCAGCCCTAATTCCGTGCCCTTGAATATGTTAACGGCGGGCCCAATCAGTTTTTGTTCCTGAACGGAAAATTCCTGGAGCACGATGCCCGAGAACCGGTTCTTTCCCTTACGGTGATCCCAAATCATATTGACCAGCCACTTGCGTCCGTCCTCATCATGAAATAAGGAAGGATCGAACCCGCTGCTGTTCAAATACACCGGCTCGGACCACGGGCCTTCGATATCCGTTGCCGTCACAAGGTAATTATGGGTATCTTTAAAAGCGCCGACCCGGCTTTTGACATCCGTTTAAATCAGGTAAAACACGCCGTTGTCATAGCTAAGGCAGGGAGCCCATACGCCTCCGGAATCGATGTTGCCTTCCATATGCAGCTGCGATGTCCGGGTCAGCGGAGATTGTATCGGCTTCCAATGAACCAGGTCCCGGGAATGGTGAATCCGTACGCCCGGGAACCATTCGAAGGTGGATGTGGCGATATAATAATCTTCCCCCGCCCGGCATATGGACGGATCGGGATGAAAACCGCGAAGAACGGGGTTCGTGATCATATTCATTGAAGCAACCTCCGGTATGAAAATGATGTTTGTACAAAAAATGTTTGATTTCAATGCCAGCCCAGTGCTTTTTTGCCGGCTTCCAGAGCGGTTATGATCCGCTCCACGTCGTACACATTCCCTCTCCATGTCCCTCCGCTGACGGACTGCAGCGCAGCCCACAGCCTGGTGTCATCCGGTAGAGCTTCATCAGGCCGCATATCCGGATGGAAGGGCCTTTGTGCCAGGATGAGAGCTCCCTCCTCCGGCGAAACCTCGATTTCCCCTTCACCGACAAAGTTCATGCTGCCTACCAGCGTGTTGCGATCCACGACAATATCGATCAAGTCACCGTTCCGAAGCTTGCCGATTGGCCCGCCTGCCAGCGCTTCGGGGCCAACATGGCCAATGCACGCGCCGGTGGAAACACCGGAAAACCGGGCATCGGTAATGAGCGACACGTATTTGCCGAAAGACAGATGCTTCAGCGCAGACGTAAGCTGGTAAGTCTCCTCCATCCCGGTCCCTGACGGACCCCGCCCGAGAAGTACGACGACGTCGCCTGCCAGAACTCCGCCGTGCTTAATCGCACGGATCGCTTCGCGTTCGGTTGTAAATACTTTGGCTCTGCCTCTGTGACGATACACGCCATGGTCATCCAGTACCGTAGGGTCGATCGATGTGGATTTGATCACAGAGCCTTCCGGAGCGATATTCCCGGTCGGAAACGTTACCGTAGAGGTAATGCCAAGACGCCGCGAATACTCCGCGCTCATAATGACACTGTCCGGATCCACCCCGTCCTTCTCTTTCAGCTGCTTCCGCAGCAGATGACGGCGTTCCGACGATTCCCACCAGTCGAGCACCTCGCCCAGCGTTGTACCTGTTACGGTAAGCACGGACTCATCCAGTACGCCAAACTGCCTGAGGTGAAGCATCACTTCAGGCACGCCTCCGGCCTGAAACACCCGAATGGTCGGGTGGAAGATCGGGCCGTTCGGCAGGGCGCTGACCAGTCTCGGCACATCTTTGTTGACCTGGATCCAGTCCTGTACCGCAGGCACGGTTAAACCGGCTGCATGGGCAATGGCGGGAATGTGGAGCAGCAGATTGGTAGAGCCGCCGAATGCGGCATGAACGACCATCGCATTGCGAATCGCCGCATCGGTGACAATGTCCGCCATTCTTAGCCTCCGGGACTCCATCACCATCAGTGCGCGTGAGGATTGCCGAGCCATTTCGATCCAGATCGGCTGCCCGGATGGTGCAAGCGCGGCATGCGGCACCGTCATGCCCATCGCCTCGGCGACGACCTGGGCCGTTGCCGCCGTGCCCAGAAACTGGCAGCCTCCCCCCGGTGTAGCGCATGCCCGGCAGCCGAGCTCCGCCGCCGCTTCCAGGGAGAGCTCGCCGCTGACGTAACGTGCGCCGATCGTCTGAATTTTGCCGGCGTCCTCTCCATCGACAGGCGGAAGGGTGACGCCGCCGGGAACGATCACACCCGGCAGCTGTGGCATGCCCGCAAGCGCAAGCATCATCGCCGGCAGACCTTTGTCGCAAGTGGCGACGCCGATCACCCCTTTGCGCGTCGGCAAGGAGCGAATCAGTCTGCGGAACACCATGGCAGCATCGTTCCGGTATGGAAGGGAATCAAACATGCCTGTCGTTCCCTGTGATCGGCCGTCACAAGGGTCGCTGACATAGCCGGCAAACGGAATTCCACCGCGGCCCGATATCTCTTCCGCCGCGGCCTTCATGAGCAGGCCGACCTCCCAGTGGCCCGTATGGTAACCGAGGGCGGCAGGACTGCCGTCCTCGTTGCGAATTCCGCCCTGCGTGCTCAGGATCAGAAACTGTTTTCCGTTCAACTCCCCGGGCTTCCAGCCCATTCCGACATTCTGGGACATGCCGAACAAGTCGCCGCTCGGAGCGTTCCGCAGCAAGTCATCCGTTAAAGGCAGCCGTCCCGCCGCCCCGGGAGCATACGCCATAATATCGAAACCGCTTGAGTCTTTCTCCCCCATAATCGACATAATCTGTTCGTGCATGGCACCCTCCCGCAGCTTATGACTTCACGAAAACCGTTTTGATGGAAGTAAAAAACTCGATGGCCGCTTGACCCTGTTCCCTGGAATGCGAGCTTGACATCTTCATCCCGCCGAACGGTGCCTGCAGCTCTACGCCGGCCGTTTCCGCATTGATCCTGACCAATCCGGCATCCATATCCCGGATGAAAGACAGCATTGCCCCGACATTTTGCGTATAGATAGAGGCACTTAAGCCAAAGTCGCTGTCATTAGCCGTCTCTATGGCTTCCTCCAGGGAATCCACTACGATCAATGCAAGCACAGGGCCGAAGATTTCTTCCCGGGCTATGGACATATGCGGTTCGACCCCCTCAAATACGGTTGGCTGGACATAGAATCCCTCTTCAAGTCCTGGACCTTCCGCTCTTTTTCCACCGGTCAGCAGCACGGCACCTTCATCCTGCCCTTTCTGAATATAGTTCAGCACCGTTTCGAGCTGTCCTTCGTTTGCGCACGGTCCCATCCAGCTTTCGGAAAACATGCCGTCGCCCAACCGGATCTCCCGGATTTGCGACAGGAGCTTTTCTTTAAAGGCTTCATATACTTTCCGCTCAACGATGACCCGGCTGGTGGCAGTGCATTTTTGGCCAGTGGATTTCAAGCCGCCGCTGATGGTCGCCTCGACTGCCAAGTCCAGGTCCGCATCTGCCGCGATAATGATCGGATTTTTGCCGCCCATTTCAAGCTGATACTTGGCTCCCCGCCCCAAAGCGGCGGCGCCGACCCGTTTTCCGACTTCGTTGGAACCTGTAAACGTTATCCCGCTGACATCCGGATGCTCGGCAAGCGCAGATCCGATCACCGAACCTCTGCCGCATACAAGATTGAGAACGCCTGCGGGAATTCCCGCTTCCTCAAAGCATTCCATCAGTTTGGCTGCCGTGACCGCCGTTTCCTGCGCCGGCTTTAACACAACGGTATTGCCGTATATCAGAGCCGGGGCCGTCTTCCAAATCGGAATCGCTACGGGAAAATTCCATGGGGCAATCACGCCCACGACGCCAAGCGGTACACGGGTCGTAAACATCAACGCTTCGCTGTCCGTCGAAGGAATGACATCGCCGATTTTTCGCATCCCTTCGCCGGCGTAATACCTTAGGATCGCGACGCCGCGCATTGTCTCTCCCTTAGCTTCTGCGAGCGTTTTGCCCATTTCCCTCGTCATCGCCTCGGCGACCTCGTCGGCCCGGCGTTCCAGCACATTCGCCGCCTTGAACAGAACATTGCCGCGTTCCGCGCCGGTTAATCGCCGCCAGGCTAGGCCTGCCGCTTTGGCCGCAGCGACAGCACGGTTCAGATCCTCTATACCGGAAACCGGTACAAAACCGACTACCTCATTCCGGTTTGCCGGATTGATGCTGGGTTCGGTTTCTCCGGACGCAGCCTTCATCCATTCTCCGTTGATATAGTTCCTGTATACTTGCTCTCCTTGAAATGCCGTCATGGAAATACGCCCTCCTTATTAAAAACTAATTTGATATGACAGGGTTCACCAGCGTACCGATACTACTGATCGAAATTTCAATCCGGTCCCCGGGCTCAAGCGTGAACTCATTAGGCGGCACAATGCTTGTGCCTGTCAAAAGCACCGTACCGTCAAACAAATCATTGTCCTTTGCCAAGAACGAGACCAGTTCATCCAGCTTTCGGTTTAATTCACTTGTACTGGCCTCGCTCTTAACGACCATACGACCCTCGCGGTAAATTTCGCAGATGATGCTGAATGCATATGGATTCTGCACCGTTTCCGCAAGCCGGATGGCCGGTCCGATGGAGCAGGAATTGCGCCATATTTTTGCTTGCGGCAGGTACAGCGGGTTCTCCCCTTCGATATCGCGGCAGCTCATGTCATTACCCACGATGTATCCCACTATACTTCCATCAGCGGCAAGGACTAGTCCCAACTCAGGCTCTGGAATCTGCCATGTGGAATCGCTGCGCAGCGTGACGGCCTCGTTCGGTCCGATGGTGCGGGCGGCTGTGGATTTGAAAAAGATTTCCGGCCGCTCAGCGTCATAGACTTTATCGTAAAATGTCTCCGCATCCAGCCTTCCATCCGTAGCTTCATAATTTCGTGCTTCGCGGCTTCGTTGATACGTAACACCCGCCGCCCATACTTCCGGCGCGTCCACTGGCGTGACAAGGTGCAAAGAAGTCCAATCGCCAGCCAGCTCGTTTGACGAAATAACAGCGCTTTCAACCAGTTGAACAGGTAAAATATCCCGCTCCCTAGCTTGATGGATCAACGTCATAAAATCCGGCTGCGGCAGACGATAGACTCTCTCATCATCCGTGACTGCTGCCAGCCGCTTCTGTTGTCTGTCTAGAAATCGAATAATTCGCATTCAGGCTTGCCCCCATTTCTTCCCCATCGGGTTGATACTACTACCATAGCACCACCGATCGACCATGACGATGCGCTAATCTCTACGACGATTTACCCTTTTCACGCATAATTTTTCTGTTAAGATGAGTCTAACCGTTACTGGAAAACAGGACATACAGAGGAGGTTTGCTGTGACCAAGCTTTCCGAAGCCGCATATTTAGGTCGTCTGCCCGATGTTCGCATGTCTTTTCAATTATTGGGGCTGCATGCAAGAAAAGTGGATTCCCGCTGGACTTATCCGTCCCACGAGCATTCCATGTATGAAATTCATTGGATGATGGACGGGGAGATGAATATGGTGGTCAATGGACAGCTGTACAAGCAGTCCGTTGGAGACTTGTTGTTCATTCGCCCCGGCATGACACATTCCTGCACGGGCGCCGGTCCGCAGGGTTTCACTTACTTCTCCGTTCATTTTAGCATTCACGATACATCCTTTTGCAGAGAACTCAACCGCTGCAAGGACATTTATTATCCGGCTGATTCGGCGTTAGCCCAGGGAATGTCTTCTTCTCTGTCTACACTGTACAATCTGGCCACAGAGCACTTATCCAGCCCGCTGCCGGCCTCCAAACAGATGAGGGTCCATGCCGCCGTATTCGAACTGCTCGGCTCCCTGGTCGGACAGCTGTCGCAGACCACATCCGTCACCTTATCCAGAAAAGAATCCATCGCCCGTCAGATCGCCGAGCAAATCGAGGACTCCGTAAGATATATCCATCTTCACGGTGAAATTCAGGAGACCGAGCGAACCTGGATCCAAGACATCGCCAAGTCGCTGAACCTTAGTCCGTCGCAGGTGAATCGGATCTTTCGGCAGGTATACGGCAGAGCACCGCGCAAGTTTTTATCCGAAACCCTCCTGAATGAGGCCCAGCGGCTGTTGAAGCAAACAGACCTAAGCATTGATCATATTGCGATGATGCTGGGGTATAAAACCAATGCGCATTTCAGCCGCCAATTCAAGCGGTGGACGGGGATGGCGCCCAGTGAATACAGAAACTGAGTCCAGCAGCAGTCATTAGATGATGAGCCGGATCCGTAGCCTCATTAAGAATGCGTATCTCGATCAATAAAGTTATTTGATACTCACTCAACCCTTTTCTTGATGAACGTGTAGGTGCGGCCGGCTTCTCCCGTAAATGAATCAGGGTCAAGTCCAGGTGCTTTTATACGGCATGGACCGGAGACTGCGCAGAACACGATCACTTCAGTAACCTGTCCCTTGGTCCAGGTGAAATTCAAGGTAAAGCCGCCTCGTGCCCGCAGCCCTCTGACTTCCCCATCGCTCCAGCTGTTTGGCAAAGCGGGCAGCAGACGGATCAAACCAGCGTGGCTTTGCAGCAGCATCTCGGCAATGCCCCCTGTGCCGCCGAAATTACCATCGATTTGAAACTTGGACGGTCTCCAGCACTAGCTTTAAATAGTTGTGGCGTCCGATCCGAAAGGCAACAACCTCGTAGTATACAGATCCAAAATAACCGACAGGTACAGAAAGCGAGAACCGATTGGCAGATAGGTCACATCGGTGACCCATTTCGTATTAGGTGCCGTGGCGTTGAAATCCCGATTTAGCACATGGGTTGAGGTAATCCC
>NZ_FNZO01000017.1:0-75688 GCF_900109305.1 Paenibacillus sp. cl141a | reverse complement strand
CGAGCTGGGTTCAGAACGTCGTGAGACAGTTCGGTCCCTATCTGTCGTGGGCGTAGGAAATTTGAGAGGAGCTGTCCTTAGTACGAGAGGACCGGGATGGACGTACCGCTGGTGCACCAGTTGTTCCGCCAGGAGCATGGCTGGGTAGCTACGTACGGACGGGATAAGCGCTGAAAGCATCTAAGCGTGAAGCCCCCCTCAAGATGAGATTTCCCAGTATGTAAGACCCCTTGAAGACGACGAGGTAGATAGGTTGGAGGTGGAAGTGCAGCAATGCATGGAGCTGACCAATACTAATCGGTCGAGGGCTTATCCAAAAATATTTCAAAGTGCTGCAAATATCGTTTCGTATCTAGTTTTCAGGTGATCAAACATCTGAACCGTTTGGTGGCGATGGCGGAAGGGTTCCACGCGTTCCCATACCGAACACGACCGTTAAGCCTTCCAGCGCCGATGGTACTTGGACCGAAGGGTCCCGGGAGAGTAGGACGTCGCCAAGCGAACAACCATAAAGGCCGTTATCGAGTAATCGATAGCGGTTTTTTCCTATTGCTCCTAAAGAGTGAGGTGTTTTCTATACTTGCCCCAAAAGACGATCCTAAAGATCGTCTTTTTTTGTTTCGCCAAGATTCATCCTTTCGCTTTTTCGCAATCCTCTTATATCACCATAATGACGAAGCAGTTCGCTGAGTGCACAAGTTAAATTTTAACATTGAAAATTAGGCTTTACAGAACTAAACTACTAGTGTACTATTTAACTATAACACCGATACAAAAAGGAGTGGAATTAAGTACATGAGCGGAAACGATTCAAATAAAATGACAACGAATATAGAAAATGCCTCAGGGGAATGGGTTGATGGAATCAGTGGATCAGCCCCCACCAATAGGAAAGATGCCAAGAAAGGGCCCGTCGTCCTTACCGTCAATCAAGTCACCAAAACGATCGGAAAGAAGAACATCGTCGACAAGCTATCCTTTGACATACATCGTGGCGAAATCGTTGGTTTGCTTGGACCGAACGGCGCAGGCAAAACAACAACCATTCGAATGATCGTTGGGTTGATCGATATGAGCCAAGGCGATGTACTGGTAAAGGGACACAGCATCAAGAAGGACTTCGTTCAAGCCGTTCGTCATATCGGGGGCATCATTGAGAATCCGGAATTCTATTCGTACATGAGCGGTTATGACAACCTGAGGCAGTACCAGCGGATGTCCAAAGGTGTGACCATTACGAGAATCATGGAGGTTGTCAAGCTTGTCGGGCTGCAGGACGCCATACACAAGAAGGTTCGTGCTTACTCCCTTGGTATGCGCCAACGATTAGGAATCGCGCAGGCTCTGCTTCACAATCCGTCCATCCTTATTCTCGATGAGCCGACGAACGGCCTGGATCCTGCCGGTATTCGCGAGATGCGGGATTATCTGAAACAAATTGCCAGAGATGAGGGAATTGCTGTTCTCGTATCCAGCCATCTGCTGTCGGAGATGGAGCTGATGTGCAGCCGCGTGGTTGTCATCCAAGAAGGCAAGTTCGTCACTGAGCGCTCAATCGGGGGAACGGTCGTGAATGAAGAGTTAACGACGGTAAGTCTCCGCGTAAATGATACAGCCATGGCGGAACAAACGGTTCAACATCTCAAAGACATCATTCTAATCAACTCCTCAGTGGAGGAGGGGAGGATCACCCTTCAACTTCACGAAGAGGATATACCTACGCTGATCCAGTCACTGTGCGATGCACGCGTACGGATTTACCGGGTGGAAGAGATGAAGTCGTCGCTTGAAGAAGAATTCTTGAAATGGACAGGAGGCAACCGCATTGCGTAGCTTTGGAAATCTCGTCTGGAACGAATGGCTCAAAATGTTTAAGAAACGCAGCTTCTTCTTGCCATATGTGCTTTTGGCTGGAATGGTGATCTTCACGGCGTTCTTGCTCTATAAATTTTCCGATGGCGGCAGCACTGGCTATGAATTTGCCCAGATCGCTGTAACCACCAAGGGAATGGGGCAAGTGCTGACCCTGCTTGCCATTGTTGTGACGGCAGGAACCGTAGCGAAGGAACACAGCATGGGAACGATCAAATTGCTGCTTATACGCGCACAGAGCCGCACCAAAATTTTGGCATCGAAATATGTGGCCGTATTGATTTACATCTTAACACTGGTGGCCTTTATGTTTGCTGTAGCCGCGCTGACCGGCCAAATTACGTTCGGCATGGATGTCGGCTCCGTTACGCTAGGCGATGTGCTCATTGGAGCGGTGAACAACCTGGTGTATACGATCGTTTATGTAACGCTAACCTTTATGGTAGGCATTCTAACGAGATCCACCGGTCCTGCAATCGGTATCGGCATGTTCATGGTCATTATGGAAAGCATGGTGGTACAGCTGCTTGCGCGTTACTCCTGGTCTAAATACCTGCTGTTCCTGAATGTGGATCTTTCCTTGTACAGCGGAGGCGCAAGCTCCCCGGTACCAGGCATGAGCTTAACGTTCTCAATTATTGTGCTCGCTGTATATCTCCTCTTGTTTCTTGCGACAGGCTTTGTTACGTTTAAAAAACGGGATGTCGCATAAGGAGCCTGAGTTCGAGGTAGAGCGGCGGAAAGGAGCAACCCGACAGTGAGTATCGAATTTGATAATAATCTGCCGATCTATTTACAGATCATGACGTATCTGAAGAAAGAAATCATCACCGGCAAACTTCTGCCCGGTGATAAAATCCCATCGGTTCGAGAATTAGCGAGTGAGCTTCAAATAAATCCAAACACGGTGCAGCGAACTTTTCAGGAATTGGAGCGTGAAGGTATTGTGGAGACGCGGCGGGGATTGGGCCGATACGTGACAAGCGAGGAATCGAAAATCATGGAAATCAAAAAAGAAATGGCCGGCGATCTGCTGGAACGGTTTATACGCGGCATGCAGGAGCTCGGCTTTAAAGATCAGGATATCATTACGATCGTGGAAGATGCTGTGAAGCAGCCATGATCCAAAAAGCGGAGGTGAGACCATGGTGGAAAATCTGTTACAGGTACGAAGCGTAACCAAAACGTATGCCGGTAAACGCAGAGCGCTGCATGATGTCAATCTGGATATCAGCGGAGGCAAGATCATCGGCTTGCTGGGTACCAACGGCAGTGGCAAGAGCACGCTGATGAAGATTGCAGCCGGTTTGATCCAGCCTACGGCAGGTGCCGTTTACGTAAACGGCAAACCCGTGGGGCTGGAGACCAAAGCCAGCGTGTCCTTCATGCCGGACCGGCCGATGACGGAATCCTGGATGAAGGTCTCGGATGCGGTGGCGTACTTCAAGGATTTTTATGAGGATTTTAATGTAGAAAAGGCAAACAGAATGCTGGACTTCATGAATTTAAAAACCAATGATCGCATCAGCTCCCTGTCCAAAGGGATGAATGAGCGCCTGCAGTTAACGCTCGCATTGTCCCGCGAAGCGAAGCTGTATATGCTGGATGAACCCATCGGCGGGGTGGATCCCGTAGCCCGTGGAAAAATTCTGGATGCCATCGTTGAATTCTACAACGAGGACAGCAGCATCATGGTTTCGACCCATCTGGTCCGGGACATCGAACGAATATTTGATGAAGTGATCTTCATTCGCAACGGCGAGGTTGCCATGCATGATGAAGTGGAGAACATTCGCTTAAAACACGGAAAAAGCATAGATGAGATGTTTAAAGAGGTGTATGCGGAATGATGAGGCTGCTGAAATACGACTGGAAGAGAAACTCGACCACGCTGCTCGGCGCTTTTGCGATTCTTCTTATCGTGCAGATCGCAATCACGGTGACAGGTTCAATCAGAGATTGGGAGCTAGGATTGAGTTTGGGTTTAAGCATGCTGGCTTATGGCTCTGTGAGTGTTTTGCTCCTTGTGGTCACTGGCAAGAACTTCGGCTATAACATCAAGGCATATCAGCGGCGTCTGCTCCCCGTCCATTCTGTCTGGAGCGTGATTTCCTCCCTCATTCTGGCGTGCGCGAGTTTACTGGCGCTGTGCCTACTGATGGCGCTGCATTTGTGGTACTACTGGAACGCTGCCGGCATCCCATGGGAAATGATCCGTTTTTCCGATTATCCTGTTATGTATTATGTCGGTCTCGCCCTGTTGACGGCATGGAAATTCGTCTTTCTGATGATTACGATATTTTTTGCCATTGCCGTGGCCAACAGCATCACGAAGAAAGGAAGCGTATGGATTGGCATTCTGGTGTTCTTTGTATTGCATAATGTCTTGTCCTGGATCAGCCAGCTGCTCTTCGGAGAAGAAGCAGCATGGGTCGGGCCGATGGCGAACATTTCCTTCGAGAATGAGGTGGATTTTACCGTATCTGCCGCGCAGTATACGTTAGCATGGGGCGCATTTGTTTTTGAGGTCATTGTGGCGGCCTTGGTCCTATATGCCACGGTGTATCTCGTTGATCGGAAGGTTGAGGTTTAACATCAAGGAATATGAGGATTTAATACTATAAACGGACCAAAGAAACTGCCTATCCAAGGCAGTTTCTTTGGTATGAAGCGAGAAGGAAATCCCGCTAGGCACACAGAACCAGAACCTTAGCAGTACGGCGCTATCAATCCATGGAATCCGATTTATAGGCAAGAGATAAATGATAAAATTCGAAAATTGATTTAAACATTATAACGTTATATTCACGTCCAGGATGTTCTGTGCTATGCTATAACCATGGTATTAAGAAAAAGCAATGCAAATCGGCGGGTACTGAAGAGGATTTAAGGCTGGTCCGGTAAGGCTGAAGGGGTGAAACGATGAAGATTTTGGAACAGCGTTTTGTTTTGCGCAACGTACAGATGGTGCATGATGAGAAGCCTTTTGACATTGTCATGGAGAACGGGTTCATTACCGAAATAACGGATGCGAATACGGCATCGGGTGACAACGGTTTTGACGGTACGGGATTATATGTGTCCAGCGGTTGGATCGATATGCACGTCCATGCGGTCGCCAAGCTGGAGCCTTATGGCGATGCCATCGACGAGATCGGCGTTCGGCAAGGGGTCGCCACCATTATTGATGCAGGAAGCTGCGGCGCGGATACGATTGGAGAATTGGCAGCCGAGGTTGCCAGGGCCAAAACAAACGTGTTTGCTTTTTTGAATATTTCCCATATTGGACTTCAGCGGATCGACGAGCTTTCCAGTTTGGAATGGATCGATCCCGAAAAGGCAGCAAAAGCAGTTTTAACGTATCCTGACCTGATCATCGGGCTCAAGGCAAGGATCAGCAAAAGCGTAGTGAAGGACAACGGCGTAGAACCGCTTCGACTCGCAAGGAAACTGTCCGGGAAAACGTCCCTGCCGCTGATGGTTCATATCGGATCGGGACCTCCTCCGATTGAGGAAGTGCTGGAGCTGCTTCAGAAGGACGACATAATCACTCATTATTTGAACGGGAAAGCCAACAATTTATTCGATTCGAACGGGAAGCCGATTCCTGCCCTGACCGAAGCGATTGCCCGCGGCGTTCATCTGGATGTCGGCCATGGTACGGCGAGCTTCTCGTTCCTGGTGGCGGAGTATGCAAAAGCACAAGGGATTAAGCCGGATACGATCAGCACCGATATTTATCGCGGCAATCGCATCCACGGCCCGGTGTACAGCCTGGCCAATGTCATGAGTAAGTTTCTGTATCTAGGGTACGGCTTGCAGGAAGTGGTCGCTGCGGTAACGGACCATGCAGCCGCATGGCTGGGCCGTCCGGAGCTGGGCCGAATTCAAGTCGGCGACGCTGCTCACCTTACTTTGTTCGCGGTGCGGCAGGGACCGATGAGTTTGACCGATTCCGAAGGGGAGACCCGAATCGCCGACCGATATATTGAAGCCAAAGGAGTGGTAGTCAATGGATCATTCATTACATGCTAAATACGGGTTGAAACGCGTGGTGAACGCCAGCGGGCGGATGAGCATTCTTGGCGTGTCGGCACCGAGGGATACCGTCATGGAAGCCATGCGGATCGGTGGACAGAGTTACGTGGAAATCGCGGATCTGGTAGATAAAGCAGGCGATTACATGGCGCGCATTCTCGGTTCCGAAGCGGCGGTTGTCGTCAATTCGGCTTCCAGCGGCATTGCTCTATCCGTGGCTGGAATCGTCACCGAGGGCAATCGCAGGCGCAGTGACCGACTGCATCAGGAACCGATTGCCAAGAACGAGATCATCCTGTTCAAGGGGCATAATGTGCAGTATGGAGCTCCCGTCGAAACGATGGTGTATCTCGGAGGCGGCAAGGTCGTAGAGGTAGGGTACGCCAACGAAGGGCGCAAGGAGCATATCGCAGAGGCGATAAATGAACGGACCGCTGCCATTTTATACGTGAAGTCCCATCACTGCGTGCAGAAAAACATGATTTCGGTGGAAGAAGCTGCAGAAGTGGCCCAGGCACATGGAAAACCGCTGATCGTGGATGCCGCTGCCGAGGAGGATATCCAGAAGTATGTGAAGTACGGAGATCTGGCTATTTACAGCGGTTCTAAGGCAATCGAAGGTCCGACCTCCGGTATAGTAGGCGGCAAGCGCCAATACGTGGAGTGGGTGAAGGCGCAGCTGCATGGCATTGGGCGGAGCATGAAGATTGGGAAGGAAACGACGTTTGGATTGCTTCAGGCGCTGGATGAGTATATGGTGAAGGAAGATAAGAGCGAGTTGGAGAAGGCGGCACTGGAGGAAATGAAGTCCTTATCGAAATTGCCGGGCATTGAGGTTACGATCGTGCAGGACGAAGCGGGAAGAGCGATCTTCCGTGGACGCGTGAAGGTCAATGAGGAGGCGGCCGGGGTAAGTGCCAAATCCATGAACGATCAGCTGCGCGAAGGCGACATTGCGGTGTATACCCGGGATTACGGCGTACGCCAGGGGTATTTTGATATCGATCCTCGCTCGCTTTCCGGCGATGATTTGCAAGTCATTATAACGAGAATACAGCAGATTGCAGGGGGAAACTAAGATGGCAAACATGGAGAAACGTCTTTACAGAAACCGCACGGCATTAAACGTTCTTGCAGGCAGCATTCAGAATGCGAAGGAAATATTCGAAGCTTCGGAAGGGCATGTTCTGGTCGGCGTATTGTCGAAAAATTACCCGAATGCGCAGGAAGCCGTCATCGCGATGAAGGAGTACGGAGCCGTTATCGAGGATGCGGTATCCATCGGCTTGGGCGCCGGCGATAACCGTCAAGCGGCGGTGGTCGCGGAGATCGTGAAGAGCTACCCGGGCACGCATATCAATCAGGTGTTTCCAGCGGTCGGTGCAACCCGTGCTAACCTGGGCGGCGAAGATAGCTGGATCAACAGCCTCGTGTCCCCTTCGGGACAAGTGGGCTACGTCAATATATCTACCGGACCGGTGAGCGCTGCCGGTTCGGACAAAGCCGTCGTCCCCGTAAAATCGGCCATCGCGCTTGTACGCGATATGGGCGGCAACGCACTGAAGTATTTCCCGATGCAGGGCTTGAAGCTGGAAGAGGAGTATCGTGCGGTAGCGAAGGCATGCGCGGAGGAAAGATTCGCGTTAGAGCCGACGGGCGGGATCGATAAAGAGAATTTCGAAGCCATCGTCCGCATTGCGTTCGAGGCAGGAGTACAGCAGGTCATCCCTCACGTATACTCCTCGATCATCGACTCGGCCAGCGGGGATACGATCATTAGCGACGTGCAAGAGCTGCACCTTAAGTTAAAAGCGCTGGTTGATCAATATGCCTAAGACGATCGCTGCATTTGGCGAAGTGATGATGCGTCTTCAAGTACCAGGGTATGCTTCCTTGGCACAAGAGAGCCACCTGAACTACTCTTTTTCCGGGACGGGCGTCAACATCGCGTCGGCAGTGGCAAGGTTCGGACATGCCGGGTGCCTCGTCAGCACGTTGCCCGACAACCCGCTTGGCGAAGCGGCGATCTCATATCTGCGCAAGCTTGGGATCGGCACTTCGCTCATTAGCCGCGGCGGCAAATATGTCGGCATGTACTTCCTGGAGAATGGGTTTGGCGTCAGACCCGGTCGCGTGACTTATACAGATCGCCTTGGCAGCAGCTTTAATACGGCGGAGGATGCCATGTACGATTTCGATGCGATTGCCGAAAAGGTCGACATGATCCATTTTTGCGGCATCACCCTTTCCATGAACGACACCGTGCGGGGCCAGATGAAGGTCTTGGCTCGCAAGGTCAAGCAAAGCGGCGGAACGGTTGTGTTCGACTGCAACTACCGTCCTTCCTTATGGGGGGCGGACCGCTACGATTTCGCCAAACCGCACTACGAGGAAATGCTGTCTTTGGCGGATATCGTCTTCATGAACGAGAAGGATGCCATCCATATCCTTGGCATGGAAACCACCCGGGAGGATCGGCACGAACAGCTGCAGGAGTTGATTCCGAAGGTGGCGGCGAAGTATAATATTACGGTTGCGTCGGGTACCCACCGCAAGATCAACGGGGACAATACCCATTCCCTGCAAGGCTATCTTTACACGGATGGAGCGTTTCATTTTTCCCAAACGTTGACGTTCTCCGTCCATGACCGCATCGGGGCGGGCGATGCCTATGCCAGCGGTGTGATTCACGGGATCTCGGAGGGGTATGTACCGGGCTGGACGGTTGATTTTGCCGCAGCGGCGGCGATGCTTGCCCATACGGTAACGGGAGATACGCCGACGGCGAACGAACGCGAAGTGCTTCAGGCGATGAGTCATCATATGTCTGACGTGGAAAGGTAGGAGGAAGCATGTCGATCACGCGGAAGAACGGTCCGTTATACTTGCAAATCAAGAAGATCATTAAAGATCGGATTCTGCATGGGGTATATCCACTTGGTTCCCATATTCCTTCCGAGCCGCAGCTGGAACAGGAATTTAACGTCAGCAAAATGACGGTTCGCAATGCGATCCAGGAATTGTACCAGGAAGGGTATGTAGAGAAGCGCAGCGGTGTAGGAACGATCGTGACCCGGAACACGTCCTTTTCCAAGCTGTCCAAGGGGAAGCTGTTTACCGAGATTTTGGTTGAAGAGGGCCACCAGATCCGGAAGCGCCATCTGAAGACGGAATGGGTGCACAATGAACCGGATAGCGAATTGTTCCTGAAATTCGGTGAGCGGTGCCTGCTGATCGAACGTATGTATTTGCTGGACGGGAGCCCGTTTATCTACTACACCCATTACGTATCGTCCCTGGTGGACATGGGGGAGGAGTTCGATTCAAGCGAACTGCCGTCCTTGTATGAACGTATCGAGGAGAGTCAAATCACGCTGGAGAATTTCCGGGACCGTTTCCTGGCGACCGTGGCTAATGAGGAGATTGCCTCGCTGCTGGAAGTAAGCGCCGGAACCCCGTTACTGAAGCGGTTGAGATCCTCCTACGACCAGACGGGCAGCATCATTGAATACAGCATCGGGTACTACAATACGGAGCTGCAGCATTATTTGATCAGTTATGATGCTTAAGATATAGAAAACGACAGGAAGAAGTGGCCAAGAGACCGGTTTTGATCCGGCACGGAGGCTGCTTCTTTTTTTAGTCCTTCGGTTGAATTGTTCTTCGGAAAAGGGCTATAAGCGATCGAAGAAGTGGGTACAATAAGAATACATGCATAGCGCGAACATTTGAGAAGGACCCTCTTGGCAAAATGAAAAAATGTGCTATAATGAGATCAAAGTCAAAGAAAGTCAAAGTCAACGAGAGGGTTCGCTGATTTTGATTATGGTTAATCAACGTATAAGCAAGGCTCTGTGCGGACGTGTAAGATCACTATCCGTCTTAACGTTTCAAACAGTGGAGGATGAACAGACCATGCGTAATATCTCTGATATTATCGAACAATACCTGAAGAGCATATTGCAAGAAAGTCCGGAAGGAACCGTCGAAATTCAACGCAACGATTTGGCGGAGCAATTTTCTTGCGTTCCTTCCCAGATCAATTACGTGATCAGCACACGGTTCACACTGGAGAAGGGCTTTCTTGTCGAGAGCAAGCGCGGCGGGGGCGGATACATCCGCATCCAGCGTATCGAGCTTCCCCAGCATACTGCACTCCAGCAGCACCTTCATCATACCATCGGCAGCATGATTGACCAGACGGTAGCGGAAGGCTTGATCTACCAGCTGGAGGAATCCCGGTTTTTGACGAAGCGGGAGGCCAGCCTGATGCGGGCCGCCGTTTCAAGGGAATGCCTGAATGTGAAGCTTCCTTATCGGGATGAGCTGCGCGCACGTATTATGAAGGCGATGCTGATTTCTTTATTAGGTAAGTGAGTCTGTGTAAGGAGGCATCGAAGTATGTTATGCCAAGAATGCGGTAAACGGCCGGCGACACTTCATTTCACCAAAATTGTGAACGGGGAGAAAACGGAGTTTCACTTTTGTGAAACTTGTGCCCGTGAAAAAGGGGAATTGATCCCCGGTACGTCGAATGGTTTTTCTATACACAGTTTGCTGTCAGGCCTGCTGGATCTGGATCCTTCAGGCAAGGGCCAGACCCCCGGTGCGAAAACGGCTCAGACGCTGCAATGCGAGGAATGCGGCATGACGTATTCCCAGTTCAGCAAGCTTGGCCGGTTCGGCTGCAGCTCGTGTTATAAATATTTCTCGGATCGATTGGATCCGTTGTTCAAGCGAGTCCATGGGGGAACTTCCCATGTGGGCAAAGTGCCAAAGCGTACCGGCGGCCGGATTCAGATCAAACGCCGGATCGATGAGCTTAAGAAGGAGCTTCAAATGAGAATCCTGCAGGAGGAATTTGAAGCGGCTGCCGAGATCCGGGACCAAATTCGTGAGCTGGAGCGTAACATTGCTCAGGGATAAGATCGTTACATTTTGCACTTTAGTAGGAGGAATGCGTGATGTCTAATCTCCGGTTTACCGATTCGGCGCTGAGCGAGTGGATGCGCGGGAACGGTCAGGATTCCGACATTGTCATCAGCACCCGCGTGAGGGTGGCGCGCAACCTGCAGCATCTTCCTTTCCCGCTGCTCGCAACGGATCAGCAGTCGGGAGAAGTGCTAGAGCGCCTGACCCATGTGTTAAAGGATAAGGAGGATTTGCAGGATTTCGGGCATTTGCATGTAATTAAATTAAGTGAGATTGATGAGCTGGATAAGAAGGTTCTCGTCGAGAAGCATCTGATCAGTCCCAATCTGGCTAATGAATCCCGAAACGGTGCCGTCATCCTTACCGAAGATGAATCCGTCAGCATTATGATCAATGAAGAGGATCACTTGCGCATACAGTGTTTGTATCCCGGATTTCAGGTTCGGGAGGCATGGAGCCGCGCGACGGCGCTGGATGATATTTTCGAATCCGAGATCGATTATGCTTTCGATGACAAACGGGGTTACCTAACGAGCTGTCCGACCAATGTCGGCACCGGCCTTCGAGCTTCGGTCATGATGCATCTGCCCGCGCTCGTCATGACGCAGCAGATCAATCGGATTCTTTCAGCCGTATCGCAGGTAGGCTTGACCGTTAGAGGGATTTACGGCGAGGGCAGCGAAGCTTTAGGAAACCTCTTTCAAATCTCGAATCAGATTACGCTCGGGCAAACCGAGTCGGAGATCATCGAGAATCTTCACAGCGTGGCACTGCAGATCATCGAGCACGAGAAGAATGCCAGGGCGCGGCTCCTCAGTGAATCCAAGCTCCGTATTACGGACCGGGTCATGCGTTCATACGGCATCCTGTCCTATGCAGCGGTCATGGATTCCAAGGAAGCGGCTCAGCGCTTGTCCGACGTTCGGCTAGGCGTGGATCTCGGCCTGCTGGAAGGCCCGGAAATTCCGGTCATGAACGAGCTGAACGTTAAGACGCAGCCGGGATTTCTCCAGAAGACCTATGGCGAGGGCATAAATCCTTCCGAACGCGATATGTACAGGGCTAAACTCATTCGGGAGACATTGGGCAGCCGTTAAGAAGTTGTTAGTTATTATTACTCGCTTTACAGTTGGATGACGGTATAAACGTCTTAGCTGGCGATACACCGAAATCCGCGAGGTTCAATATATTAATTGAAACGTGGAGGTGCAATACTATGATGTTTGGCAGATTTACGGAACGCGCACAAAAGGTGCTTGCATTGGCTCAGGAAGAAGCGGTACGCCTGGGTCACAACAATATCGGCACAGAACATATCCTGCTTGGGCTTATTCGTGAGGGAGACGGCATTGCAGCCAAAGCGCTGATCGGACTTGGACTTGGTCTTGAGAAAATCCAGGACGAAGTGGAGACATTAATCGGACGCGGACAGGAGCAGCCAACCAACATTGCTTACACGCCTAGAGCGAAAAAAGTGATTGAGCTCTCCATGGACGAAGCCCGTAAGCTTGGCCATACCTATGTGGGAACCGAGCATATTCTGCTGGGGCTGATTCGCGAGGGCGAAGGGGTTGCGGCACGCGTGCTGAACAACCTGGGCATCAGCCTGAACAAAGCCCGTCAACAGGTGCTGCAGCTGCTGGGCAGCAGCGAAGCGGTATCTAGCCATCATGGCACGCCGCAGAACGTGAGCACGCCTACATTGGACAGTCTCGCTCGGGATCTGACCGCCATTGCCAAGGAAGGTAATCTGGATCCGGTCATTGGCCGCAGCAAAGAAATCGAGCGCGTGATTCAGGTGCTTAGCCGCCGGACCAAGAATAACCCGGTACTGATCGGTGAACCGGGAGTAGGTAAAACGGCGATCGCGGAAGGCTTGGCACAGCGCATCATCAACAATGAAATTCCGGAGACGCTGCGCGACAAACGCGTGATGACGCTGGATATGGGCTCCGTCGTAGCAGGAACGAAATACCGCGGCGAGTTTGAGGACCGCCTGAAAAAAATCATGGATGAGATTCGTCAAGCCGGCAACATCATTCTGTTCATCGATGAGCTGCATACCTTGATCGGCGCAGGCGGAGCAGAAGGAGCCATTGACGCTTCCAACATCCTTAAGCCTTCATTGGCGCGCGGAGAGCTTCAGTGCATCGGGGCTACCACGCTGGACGAATACCGCAAATACATTGAAAAAGACGCTGCACTTGAGCGCCGCTTCCAACCGATCACGGTGGATCAACCGTCGCCGGAAGAAGCCATTCAGATCCTGTATGGACTGCGTGACCGTTACGAAGCGCATCACCGCGTGAAAATTACTGACGAAGCGATTGAACAGGCCGTGAAATTGTCCGACCGCTACATTACGGACCGCTTCCTGCCGGATAAAGCGATTGACCTGATTGACGAGGCCGGTTCGAAAGTTCGTCTTCATACGTATACCATACCGCCAAATCTGAAAGATCAGGAAGCGCACCTGGAGGACATCCGCAAGGAGAAAGACGCGGCCGTCCAAAGCCAGGAATTCGAGAAAGCGGCAGCGCTGCGCGATACGGAGCAGAAGCTTCGCGAAGAGCTCGAAGTCACGAAGAATCAATGGAAAGAAAAACAAGGACGTACCGATTCCGAGGTAACGCCGGAGGACATCGCCGACGTTGTCGCCAACTGGACCGGTATTCCCGTCAATAAACTGAAGGAAGAAGAGACCGAGCGTCTTCTGAATCTGGAAGAAATTCTTCACAGCCGCGTAATCGGCCAAGAGGAAGCCGTCAAAGCCGTCAGCCGTGCGGTTCGCCGGGCACGCGCGGGACTGAAGGATCCGAAGCGCCCAATGGGCTCCTTCATCTTCCTGGGTCCTACCGGGGTAGGTAAAACCGAGCTGGCACGAGCTCTTGCCGAGGCCATGTTCGGAGATGAGAATGCGGTCGTGCGAATCGACATGTCCGAGTACATGGAGAAGCATTCCACGTCGCGTCTCGTCGGAGCGCCTCCGGGATATGTCGGCTACGAGGAAGGCGGTCAGCTGACCGAGAAAGTGCGCCGCAAGCCGTATTCCGTTGTCCTTCTCGATGAAATCGAGAAGGCGCATCCTGAAGTATTCAATATCCTGCTTCAAGTGCTGGAAGACGGACGCCTGACCGATTCGAAGGGCCGGGTGGTGGATTTCCGGAATACCCTGATCATCCTGACTTCCAACGTCGGGGCGGAAGCGATCAAGAAGAACTCCACGCTTGGATTTACCGCCGTGACGGATGCAGGCCGCGATTATAACAACATGAAAGGCAAAGTGATGGATGAGCTCAAAAAGAGCTTCCGTCCGGAGTTCTTGAACCGGATCGACGAGATCATCGTGTTCCACTCTCTGGAAGAGAAACACATTGCCGAGATCGTGACGCTGATGTCCGACGAGCTGCGTAAGCGCCTGAAAGAATTCGAGGTGCATTTCGAACTCACGGACAAGGCGAAGGCCTTCATAGCGAAGGAAGGATACGATCCGGCCTTCGGTGCCCGTCCGCTGCGCCGGGCTATCCAGAAGCACATCGAGGATCGACTTTCCGAGGAGCTGCTGAAAGGCAATGTGGCCAAGGGCGACTCGCTTGTCATCGATGAAGCGAACGGCGAACTGGTTGTGAACAAGAGTGAAGGTGTAACGACCGCATCGGCCGAAACGGAATAAGATAAATAAATCACCCCGCTGGAGTCAAATCCGGCGGGGTTTTTTGATTGGGAAACCACTTTGATTTCGCTTCCAGTTTCCTGGTTTTATCAGCGATCGTAAGAACGATCCGGCAGCAAAGCGGACGCGGTTTTTCAGCAGCAATTAACGCATGTTCACCCCCTGCTCCTTCAAATTTGAAACAAATCCATTTCATCCCGCGTAAAGTTTCCAATTAACCTTTACGTTGAATTATAAGAAATGGTAAACTTTGAGTAATGCCTGAATTTGCAGGGTTTTACGGAATCCGACAAATGATGCGCGACATAAAGGAGACTCACATGGCAAAAACTAAGACGAAATTTTTCTGTACCGAATGCGGCTATGAAGCGCCCAAATGGTTCGGAAAATGTCCGGGCTGCCAATCATGGAATTCCATGGTAGAGGAGACCGAGACGGTAATCAAGACCCAGGGGATGAATTCCCCTCTTTTTCATAGTAAAGAAAAACCCCTTTCGATCATAAATATAGAAAGCGGTAAAGAACCCAGAATCCAGACGGGCATTGCGGAATTGAACCGGGTGCTCGGGGGCGGGCTGGTCCCGGGCTCGCTCGTGCTAGTCGGCGGCGATCCCGGCATTGGCAAATCCACGCTCCTGCTTCAAGCCTCCAACCGACTAGCCCAGAACGGCATTCGCGTTCTGTACATTTCCGGTGAGGAATCCGTGCGCCAGACCAAACTGCGCGCTGACCGGCTCGGGGCGCTATCCCCGGAGCTGTTTGTCCTCTGCGAAACCAATCTGGAATCGATCGAGGAAGCCATTGAGAACGTACAGCCTGGCTTCGTTGTCATTGACTCCATCCAGACGGTGTACTTGCCTGAGGTAACCAGCGCGCCGGGCAGCGTATCCCAGGTTCGGGAATGCACAGCCCGCTTCATGCGGCTGGCGAAGGTGAAGGGCATTGCGACCGTCCTTGTCGGACATGTGACAAAGGAAGGCGCCATCGCAGGTCCAAGGATGCTGGAGCACATGGTGGATTGTGTGCTTTATTTTGAAGGAGAGCGTCATCATACTTACCGCTTGCTTCGCGCGGTGAAGAATCGTTTCGGTTCGACCAATGAGATTGGCATTTTTGAGATGGGTGAGGATGGGCTTCGGGAAGTCGGGAATCCATCGGAGCTCTTTTTATCCGAACGGCCTTTGGGCGTAGCGGGTTCGACCGTAGTTGCAAGCATGGAGGGTACACGCCCGGTTCTGGTAGAGCTGCAGGCGCTCATCTCCACGACGCACTTCCCGTCACCGCGCCGGATGGGCACAGGAGTGGACCATCACCGCATGAACCTGATCATTGCCGTGCTGGAGAAACGGATGGGGATGTACCTGCAAACTCAAGACGCCTACCTGAACGTAGCGGGCGGCGTGAAGCTCGATGAACCTGCGGTGGATCTGGCCATAGCGGTTAGCATCGCATCCAGCTTCCGCGACATACCGACCAAGCCGTACGACGTTATTTTTGGCGAGGTGGGATTGACCGGCGAGGTTCGCGCCGTTTCAAGAGCGGAGCAGAGGGTAAGAGAAGCCGAGAAGCTGGGTTTTAAGCGCGTTCTCATGCCGGAGAAGAGTTTGAAGGGATGGAAGCATCCGAAAGGAATACAAATTATCGGAGTCAACACCGTTGCAGATGCATTAGCGGTTGCGTTAGATTAGGGGGCATACGAAGGTGAAAGAAACGAGCCAACTGGACAAAATGAATGATTTGCTAAAGCTGGTAGCACCGGGAACGCCGTTTCGCGACGGACTGGAGAACGTGCTGCGGGCGAAGACGGGCGCCCTGATCGTTGTAGGCTACAGCCCGGAGGTAATGGAAGTTGTCGACGGCGGCTTCTCCATTAACTGCGATTTTTCGCCAAACTATTTATACGAGCTCGCTAAGATGGACGGCGCCATCATCTTGAGTGAAGACTTAAAACGAATCTTATATGCGAATACCCAGCTGATCCCGGATTCCTCGATCTCTTCCATCGAGACAGGGATACGGCACAGAACGGCGGAGCGGGTGGCGAAGCAGACGGGCAAGCTGGTTGTGTCCATCTCGCAGCGCCGCAACATTATTACGCTGTACCAAGGCTCGCTGAGGTATGCATTGAAGGAAATCGGCGTCATATTAACCAAGGCGAATCAGGCCATACAGACGCTGGAGCGATACCGCGTGGTGCTTAACCAATCGCTGACCAACCTCTCGGCATCCGAATTCGAAGAACTGGTCACCATCCCGGAAGTCGTTAACGTCATACAGCGGGTGGAGATGGTGCTCCGCATCAAGAAGGAGATCAAGCGTTATATTAACGAACTCGGCAACGAAGGCCGACTGATCAGCATGCAGATGGATGAGCTTGTGAGCAATATGGAGGAGGAGGCTTGGCTGCTGTATGCAGACTATGCCCGGGAGTACAGCGAGGAGAAGGTCCGCGAGATCATTCTCGCGCTCAAGCGTTCAACGGATGAGGAACTGCTGGACATTCATCATATCGTACGGCTTCTTGGATACCCGGCTTCCGCCGCTGCTTCGGAGGAAGAAATACTGCCGCGCGGTTACCGGATTTTGAACAAAATTCCGCGTCTTCCGAATGTGATCATCCGCAACCTGGTGGACCAGTTCCATGACTTATCCAGCATTATGACCGCTTCCATCCATGAGCTGGATGAAGTAGACGGGATCGGCGAGGTTCGGGCACGCACCATCAAAGAAGGCTTGAAACGCTTGCAGGAACAAGTATTCATTGACAGACAAATCTAAAAGCCCTACAATCGATGTTCGAACGTACATGAACGAGGTGAATATAAAAATGACGAAATCAATTCCGAACATGTTTACTTTAGGTAATCTGTTTCTCGGAATGATTGGTATCATCTTGGCGACGGAAGGTCGAACGAGTATGGCTGCCATTATGATTATCATTGCCATGCTCCTTGACGGACTGGATGGTCGGGTAGCTCGGGCCTTGAATGCCCAAAGCGAATTCGGCAAGGAACTTGACTCCTTGTCCGATGTGATTTCATTTGGCGTAGCACCGGCACTTATTATGTATACCGTAGCGTTTACGGATATCAATACCGCACTGGCTTGGACGGTGACCGCCATATTTCCGATGTGCGGCGCACTGCGGCTTGCAAGATTCAATGTTCGTGCGGGCATCCCGGGATATTTTATCGGCCTGCCGATCCCCGCAGCGGGAGGCGTGCTGGCCACCCTGGCGTTGTTCCATGAAGAGATTACAGCACCTTATATGATTTTTGCCGTATTATTGCTTTCTTACCTTATGGTTAGCTCAGTCAAGTACCCGAATTTCAAAAAGATCGGCATTCCGAAAACCGCGATTAAATTTACGCCTTTGGTCATCATTGGCGCCGTGATGGTAGCCGTGTTCTTTCCGGAGCAGACTTCCATGCTGATCTTCGTGCCTTTGGTGTTGTATGCTGGTTACGGCTTGAAGCAGAATTTCCGCAGGCTTAACCGTAAAAGCCGTCGCAAAAAAGATGACCGCAATTCCGATGAAGCCTATCAGTCTTCGGACCGATAAACGGATGCAAGGATATATATCCAAATAAAAAGCATTTATTTCCCTGCCAGGAGCAGCGAGATAAATGCTTTTTTTTTGTATGCATGGAGCACCTTGCCGTTACGGTCCGTCTTGGTATGTAAGCGGCTTTACGACAGGTTGAAGAGACCCAATGTGGAGCATTTCTGCGACTCCTTAACAACAACCTCATCCAGTTGAATGTCCAGAAGATTCGCAAGGGCAGACATATAAAATAGGTTTCGGCCAAGCTCGGTGCTTACCGCTTCTCGGCAATTCTCGCACAGATGGCCTTCGACGTGCGTGCCTGCCAATTCCCGGGCTGATTCGAGATCAGCGCCGATATCGAAGGTTTGCTTCGTGGCGTGGAGCTCGATGCATCCGCATTCTGTGATGGCCTTGGTGACGGCCCGGTTGACTGAAGCGTTGCTTTGACCATTTTTAGACAGAACATCCAAGAGACTGCGGTGACGGAGCAACAATTCGGAAACTTGGTCCTGAAAAGCCTGTAAACTAGGAGCGCTCATTTATACATCCACCTCGATATTATGAATTGAGTTCATTATATTCCACTACTTCAGCCGATTTCAACCAGTTTCAGGCGTGTAAAGGTGGTCAATTCCAGTTGTGAGGTCGATGTCAGTACACGTCAAAGCCTGATGGGTGTAGGTAAAAACAGGCAGGTCATCGCATCCGGAAACTTTATTAGAAAAACTTCAATCGGCACGATTACGACTTTGCAAATTGGACCATACTGGAAATAGAAGCCAAGATTATCAGGTATACAAAGGAGGTGTGCGGAAGCTCATGTTAAAAAAAGCTATCTTAGCATTTACGGTATTATGCGGAGCATGGGGCGGGTATACGTTATATCATACAATGGAACGGTCTTTCTCAGGGCTCTCGCCTATGTTTGGACAAGGAATATTTGCAGCGGGAAGCGGAGCCTTCGCGGTGCTTGGAGGATTATTGTTTGGCATGATCGGCGTGCTGTCGGCGGATCGGGTAACGAGATGGCTGCACAGCCTGATCTCTTCGTTCTCCCGGATCCCGATGAATGAGCTGGCCGCGGGAACGGCGGGATTGTTAAGCGGTTTGCTGCTGTCTTTATTGCTCTCTCCGGGATTATCCTTGCTCGGACAAGCAGGGCAGCTGCTGCAGGTCGGCATCACACTGCTCGGCGGTTACATCGGTTTACGCATTGGATTGGAGAAGAAGGATGAACTGGCTTCCCTATGGATGTCGGGGAAGTGGAGCCAAACCGCCGAACCGGAAGGTCGGCGCGTGGAGGAACATAAAATTCTGGATACAAGCGTCATTATTGATGGCAGGATCGCAGATATTTGCAAAACCGGATTTATTGAAGGAACGATTGTCATTCCCGAATTCGTCCTGGAGGAGCTTCAGCATATTGCGGATTCCTCGGATCTTCTAAAGCGAAATCGCGGCCGGCGCGGGCTTGATATCTTGAACAAAATCCAGAAGGAACTGGATGTAAAGGTGCTTATCTACGAAGGCGACTTTGAGGAGATATCCGAAGTGGACAGCAAGCTGGTGAAACTCGCCAAAGTGCTTCAAGGTAAAGTGGTCACGAATGATTTCAACTTGAACAAGGTTTGCGAGCTGCAAGGCGTGTCGGTGTTGAACATTAACGACCTGGCCAACGCGGTGAAGCCGGTGGTTCTGCCAGGGGAAGAAATTCTGGTGCAGATAATCAAGGACGGCAAAGAGCATGGTCAGGGCGTCGCATATCTGGATGACGGCACGATGATCGTAGTGGAGGGCGGACGCGAGTATATCGGCACAATGATGGAGGTGCTGGTTACCAGTGTACTGCAAACCTCTGCGGGCCGGATGATCTTCGCGAAACCAAAACTGTTGGAAAAAGCCCAGTAAAGGGGTATGATGGGGATATACATATCCGGTATTCGTCCGTTTGTGGCGTTTGGGTGAGACAGGAGTTTGGTGTGTGATGAGTAACTTCGGCGCCGTCATCGTAGCGGCGGGAAAAGGAACGAGGATGGGCACCCGGGAGAGCAAGCAGTACTTGGTTCTGGACGGTAAGCCCATTATCGTTCATACGCTTGAAGCATTCAGCCGGATACCATGGCTGCAGGAAATTGTGCTTGTAACGGGGATGGAGGATGTTCCTCGCTGTCAGTCCTGGGTGCAGGAATACGGTTTGGATAAGGTATCGACCGTAATCCCTGGCGGAAGCGAGAGACAACAGTCCGTATATCAAGGCATCAAGCAAATCTCTTCAGAATGGGTAATGATACATGACGGCGTAAGGCCGTTCGTAACGCAAGAGGAAATTGAAGCCTGCCGCGATGCGGCGATCCGCGAAGGCGCCTCGGTACTCGGGGTTCCCGTGAAGGATACGATTAAGCAGGTGAACGGTAAGGGGCTCATTACAGGTACCCCCGACCGTCAAAGTCTGTGGGCCGTCCAGACCCCACAGGCTTTTCGTCTTTCCGACCTGCTGTCCGCGCATGAAGCTGCGGCGAAGGAGGGATTTGCCGGCACCGACGACGCCATGCTGATGGAGCGGGCAGGGCATCCGGTCACCGTGGTGGAGGGGAAATACAGCAACATCAAAATCACCACGCCGGAGGATCTGGAATATGCGGCTTTTTTACAGAAACGTAAGGGAGAGGACATGGAATGATTCGAGTAGGACAAGGGTTTGACGTACATCAGCTCGTAGAAGGAAGGCCGTGCATCATCGGAGGCGTCACGATTCCGCATGACAAAGGTCTGCTTGGGCACTCCGACGCCGACGTGCTGCTGCACGCCGTAACGGACGCGATCCTGGGGGCGCTGGGGCTTGGCGACATCGGACGCCATTTTCCCGATAACGATCCTGCCTTTAAAGACGCCGACAGCCTGAAGCTTTTGGAACAGGTATGGGTTATGGCGAAAGAACGCGGGTATAGACTGGGTAACATCGATTCCACGATTATTGCCCAGAAGCCGAAGATGGCGCCATACATTCCGCAAATGGCCGAAGTGATCGCCAAAGCGCTGGATGCCGAGGTGGATCAGGTGAACGTGAAGGCGACCACCACCGAGCAGCTCGGGTTTACCGGCAGGGGCGAAGGAATCGCCGCGCAGTCGGTTGTCTGCCTTGTAAAAGGTGTGCTATCATCTTGAAGTATGCGTTCAAAAAGGGAGTTTTTGAACGGGGAAACTTTGTAGAATAGGGAAGCGGAGGGGTTACAATGACCGGAGAAGTCCGCGTGCGCTATGCACCGAGTCCAACGGGACATTTACATATCGGCAATGCCAGAACGGCATTATTCAATTATTTATTCGCCCGCAAGAACAACGGGAAATTCATTATCCGTATCGAGGATACGGATGTGAAACGCAACGTGGAGGGCGGCGAGCAGAGCCAGTTGAAGTACTTGAAGTGGCTGGGCATGGATTGGGATGAGAGCGTAGATGTTGGGGGCGAGTACGGACCTTATCGCCAGACCGAGCGTCTTGATATTTATAAAGAATATTGGCAGGACCTTCTGGATCGCGGGCTGGCTTACCGCTGCTACTGCACAGAGGAAGAGCTGGAGCAGGAGCGGGAAGAGCAGATGGCTCGGGGCGAAACGCCGCGTTATTCCGGGAAGCATCGCGATTTGACCGAAGAGCAGCGCCAGGCGCTTGAGGCTGAAGGCCGCGTGGCGAGCATCCGCTTCCGCGTGCCGGAAGACCGCGTCTACACGTTCGACGATATGGTGAAGGGCACGATTTCGTTTAACAGCAAAGAGACGGGCGACTTCGTCATCGTCAAAAAAGACGGCATTCCTACCTACAATTTCGCGGTAGCTTTGGATGATCATCTCATGAAGATCAGCCATGTGCTGCGCGGGGAGGATCATATCTCCAATACGCCGCGTCAGCTGATGATCTATGAAGCCTTCGGGTGGGAGCCCCCTCAGTTCGGGCATATGACCCTGATCGTGGGCGAGGATCACAAGAAGCTGAGCAAGCGCAACGAATCGATCATCCAGTTCATCGAGCAGTATGACCAGCTTGGTTATTTGCCTGAAGCGCTGTTCAACTTCATCTCGCTGCTGGGCTGGTCTCCGGAAGGGGAGGAGGAAGTGTTCTCCCAAGAGCAGCTGATCTCGATCTTCGATGAGCATCGCTTGTCCAAGAGCCCGGCGGTATTCGACACGAACAAGCTGGCTCATATGAACAACACGTACATTAAGAACGCGGATCCGGACCGGATCGCCGATTTGGCCATTCCGCATTTGCAGAAAGCCAGCCGTTTGCCGTCCAAGCTTACGGCCGAGCAGGAGGAATGGGCACGTGCGCTCGTGGCGCTCTATCAGGAGCAGATGACGGCGGCTTCGGATATCGTGGATCTGTCGGAAGTGTTCTTCCGCACGCACCTGGAGCTGGATGCCGAGGGGATCGAAGTGATGGGCGGCGAGCAGGTGCCTGCCGTACTGTCCGCATTCCTGGCGAAGATCGAACAGTCCGATGAGTTTAACGCGCAGAAGATCGCCGCCATGATCAAGGAAGTCCAGAAGGAGACCGGGTTTAAGGGCAAACAGCTCTTCATGCCGATCCGCGTAGCCCTGACGGGACAAACCCATGGCCGCGACTTGAACCAGACGATCTGGCTGCTTGGCAGGGACCGCGTGCTTGACCGTTTGCGTTCCCAGATCAAAGGCGCATAAGTCGGGCGGCATCCGCAATAAACGTTCCTTGTCAGCCCGTATATCATCAGTTATAATTACACCAAACTAGAAGTGAAATATTCTTTGATCTTAGGGTTTTATTAAATGGTGCATTTACTCATACAGGGAAGTAGCGGAGAGGACGGAATTGTGCTGGAGAAGCGAAGCGTTCGCCTTTGTCTTCCGATTTCAACCTAAGCAATATCGTTAAAGAAATCGGAATCAACAGCGATCGGAAGCACAAGCCGTCAGCGCAGCGTCTCTAGTGAGCCACGCGGTCATTTATGAAGTCTGGATCAACAAATATAAACGTTTAAAAAGCTACGATCAGGAGAAGTACGCGTAAAACAGGCACGTTCCAGAGAGGACAATCGGCAGAAGACAAGAACCACTTGAATTTGCCGGCTGAGAGTTGTCCCGTCGCCTGCAGCGGAAATGCACCTGTGAGCTGCATGGTTGAAGCGAACGCAATCGTTAGATCATGCCGGTCGTCTGCCGTTAATGACATGAAGAGAATCGGTAGAATCCGTCCCTGACGAAGGGAGGAGTCTTGTGCCGGTTCGAAGCAGAGTGGAACCGCGGTCTAGCGCCTCTGCAGCGATAAGCTGCAGGGGCGTTTTTTATTACAGGAATAACGATGGATAGCAAGTTGCATGCGCGATTGGAAGAGGGGAAAGAGGGAGCGTTCATGTTTAAACAGATGAAATCGGATATTCGGACAGTGTTCGAGAATGACCCGGCCGCCCGGGGACTTTTTGAAGTGGTATTCACCTACTCGGGACTTCACGCCCTGTGGGCGCACCGGGTGGCTCATGCCTTATTTAAGCGGCGGTGGTATACGCTGGCACGGATCATATCTCAGATCAGCCGGTTCATGACAGGCATCGAGATTCATCCGGGCGCCCGTATCGGTAGTCGGCTGTTCATCGACCATGGCATGGGGGTTGTCATTGGAGAGACCTGCGAGATCGGAGACGACGTGGTGATCTACCAGGGGGTGACCCTTGGCGGAACCGGCAAGGAAAAAGGCAAGCGGCATCCGACGATCGGCAACAACGTGGTCATCGGATCGGGAGCGAAAGTGCTAGGTTCTTTTACGATTGGGGATAACTGTAACATCGGATCCAACGCGGTCGTATTAAGGCCCGTACCCCCGAACAGCACCGTTGTCGGCAATCCCGGCAAAGTCGTGAAACAGAACGGGGAGCGGGTGCGCGACCGGCTGGATCACACCAACCTGCCCGATCCGATTGTCGATACGCTCCGTTCGATGCAGAAGGAGATCGATCAGCTCCGGGCGGAGCTGGATGAGAGCAAGGGAAGCCGGCATCAAGCGATGGTTTCCGAGGCTGTCGTGTCTTCGGCCAAGGAAGAATAGAAGAACTCCCGTAACCTTGGATGCCTTGGACGATGCATAGCCTGACTTCATATAGCGATTTCGATACATCATCTTCAACATGAATCAATGCGTTACGCAGGCTTGAAGTAAGAGACAATAAGCGATGGAACGAAAGGATTGAGATGATACAATATGGCACTGCAAATCTATAACACGCTAACCCGCATGAAAGAAACGTTTGTTGCCCAGGAACCCGGAAAGGTAAAGATCTACGTATGCGGTCCTACCGTGTACGACTACATCCATATCGGCAATGCCCGGCCAATGATTTTTTTCGACGTGGTTCGAGCGTACTTCGAGAATCAGGGCAACGACGTGAATTATGTAGTGAACTTCACGGATGTGGATGACAAAATGATTCGGAAAGCGGAGCAAACCGGGACGACCGTTCCGGAGGTTGCGGAGAAGTTCATCAACGCCTATTACGAGGATTTGGACGGTCTCGGCATACCAAGAGCGACATTGAATCCGCGGGTAACGGACAATATGGAGAGCATCATCGAATTCATCCAGGAGCTCATGGATCGCGACTTTGCTTATGAGAACGGCGGAGACGTATTCTACCGGACCCGCAAGTTCGACGATTACGGCAAGCTGTCCCAGCAGAACCTCGATGAGCTGCAGTTCGGGATCCGGATCGAAGTGGATAAACGAAAGGAAAATCCGGAGGACTTCGTGCTGTGGAAAGCCGCGAAGCCGGGAGAGATCTACTGGAGCAGTCCATGGGGCGACGGCCGCCCGGGCTGGCATATCGAGTGCTCCGCCATGGCTCGCCGCTATCTCGGGGATACCTTGGATATCCACGGAGGCGGCCAGGATCTGCAGTTCCCGCACCATGAATGCGAAGTGGCGCAGTCCGAGGCATTGACGGGCAAACCGCTCGCGAACTATTGGATGCATAATGGATATATCCGCATCAACAACGAGAAAATGTCGAAATCGCTGGGCAACGGCGTATTGGTTAAGGAACTTCGCGAACAATATACGAAAGAAGCCGTGCGCTATTTCATGTTGTCCACCCACTACCGCAACCCGCTGAATTACAGCGACGAGGTGATGGAACAGGCACAGAACAGCGTGGAACGCCTCGCGAATGCGGCGGCAAACGTCGAACATCGATTGGGCACGGCGATTGGCTCCAAGGACGATCAAGTCAGCCAGGACGTAGCCGACAAAATATCGGCCGTGCTTGTCGAATTTCACGAGAAAATGCAGGACGACTTCAACACGCCGGACGCCATCACCGCGATGTTCCAATGGGCCAGCGAGGCGAATCAGCTGCTGAAGGAAGCATCGATTCCTGCCGCGGACCTGCATGAAGTGCTGCGGGCTTTCAACGAAATGAACGGCGTGCTCCGCATCGTGAACACAGGTCCGGATGAATTGCTGGATGAGGAAATCGAAGCGCTGATTGCCGAACGTGTCGAAGCCCGCAAGAATAAAAACTGGGCCCGAGCGGACGAAATCCGCGACAAGCTGGCGGACGAAGGCATCGTATTGGAGGATACGGCGCAGGGCATGCGCTGGCGGCGTAAATGAGCGGGGATAAGCATCAGGATCCTGCAGTAGTAGGCTGGTTTGATTTTCCGCCGTCGAAGCCGGCCCGTTTAATTCCGCCCATCGTGCTCGCTTACATCGGGGATGCCATTTATGAGGTGGCGGTGAGGCAGTTCTTGATATCACGGGCTAATCTCCGTCCCCATCACTTGCACCGTTCGGCTACGAGCTTCGTGTCGGCGAAGGCGCAGAGCCGGATATTGGCTTTTCTGGATCCGGAGCTGACGGAGGAAGAGCGCGATGTGGTGCGTCAGGGGCGCAATGCCAAATCAGGCAGCATACCGAAGAATGCCGACGTGCTGGAATATCGGCATGCAACGGCATTCGAGACGCTGGTTGGGTATTTATATTATGCGGGAGAGCAGGACCGTCTCCGTGAACTCATCGGAAAGAGCATCGAGTTTATCGAAGGGTCCGTTAAATAGACCGTGTGGCAATATAGGCATCAACATTGAAACGATACAGCCGGTATCTCCCAAACGGGGGACGCCGGCTGATATGCAGGAGGAGACCTACATGATGCAAGAAGAGGAAGTAGTAGCCGGTAAGCACTCCGTTACGGAAGCGCTCAAATCCGGACGCACGATCAACAAAATATGGATTGCCGAAAACGCGCAAAAGCATCTGACCCTGCCGATCATCGCGGAAGCGAAGAAGCTGGGCATCGTCATTCAGCATGTGGACAAACGGAAGCTGGATCAGATGGTTCCCGGAGTCCAGCATCAAGGCGTGGTTGCCCAGGCGGCACCCTACGCTTATGTGGAAGTGGACGATCTGCTGAAGGCCGCGGAGGAAAAAGGCGAGCTGCCTTTCCTGCTGCTTCTGGACGAGATCGAGGATCCGCACAATCTCGGATCGATTCTCCGAACGGCAGACTGCACGGGCGCTCACGGCGTCATATTGCCTAAGCGCAGATCCGCGCAGGTAACGGCAACGGTATCCAAAACATCGGCCGGCGCGGTGGAGTATGTGCCTGTAGCCAGAGTGACTAATCTGGGCCAAACGATCGATCAACTGAAGGAAATGGGCGTGTGGGTTGTCGGAACCGTGGTCGATGCCGTTCAGGAATTGTATGATACCGAGGTTTTTGACGGGCCGGTCGCCATCGTTATCGGCAATGAGAATAAAGGGATGGGGCGTCTGATCCGCGAGAAATGCGATGTGCTTGTGAAACTGCCGATGGCCGGAAAAATCAATTCGCTTAACGCCTCGGTTGCCGCAGGCGTCGTCATGTACGAAGTGCTTCGCCGTCGCCGCCTGCAAGGTTAGCGATGATGGCCGATTGGCGGGATGTGCTGCTGGTCGACGGTTATAACATGATCGGCGGCTGGCCGCATCTTGCGAAGCTTGCCAACAGCAGCATGCACGAAGCGCGGGACTTGCTGCTTGAGAAATTAGCGGATTACCAAGCGTATTCAGGCCTCAGAGTCGTGGTGATTTTTGACGCGTACCGGGTCCCGGGCTTGGGGAAATCCTACACGCAAGGCAAGGTGCAGGTGTTTTTTACGAAAGAGAAGGAAACCGCCGATGAGTGCATTGAGCGGCTTGTCGGCGAGTTTAGCCATCGACGGCGTAAAATTTATGTGGCGACCAGCGATTTAATCGAGCAGCACGTCATTTTTGCTAGAGGAGCACTCCGGCTGTCCGCCAGGGAATTGCTGAGCGAGGTCGAGCAGAGCGAGCGCGAAGTGAAGCAGAAGATTACAAAAGAGCATACCAAGAGCAGAAATACCCTGGACGGGAAGCTGCCGCCGGATGTGAGACAGGCGTTCGAGCGCTGGCGAAGGGAGTAACACAGTTTTACACCATGAGGGACGAAAGGTCGGCTCATTTGGAAAATGAAACAATATATGAATCTACGAAATAGTTTACATTAAATGTTATTATCGGTCTATTTAGGTAGAACGTGGTTGACGGTCTAGTAGACATCATATATACTTGTCATATATTTCAAGCGAGTGACGGGCTACCGTGCGTTCCGGGCCGGAGGGATTCTATTGAGTGTGGACCTCAAGGAAGTCATGTTGTCAGGGTATGATGTGATAAGCGATGAAGACATTGTCGAGGCGGTCCGCGAGGGTGATAGCGGGGCGCTGGAGTATTTGATCAATAAGTACCGGAATTTTGTACGTGCTAAAGCCCGTTCCTATTTTCTAATTGGCGCCGACCGGGAGGATATCGTCCAGGAAGGCATGATCGGGCTGTACAAGGCAATTCGTGATTTTAAAGGGGATAAGCTGTCCTCGTTCAAGGCCTTTGCCGAGCTCTGCATTACCAGGCAGATCATTACGGCGATCAAGACCGCTACGAGACAGAAGCATATTCCGCTCAATTCGTATGTCTCTTTGGACAAGCCGATTTATGACGAGGACTCGGACCGTACGCTGCTGGATGTCATTTGCGGCACAGCGGTAAGCGATCCGGAGGAACTGATCATCAATCAAGAGGAGTTTGTCGGCCTGGAAGACAAGATGTCAGAGATCTTAAGCGATCTGGAACGGAAAGTCTTGATGCTTTATTTGGACGGTCGTTCCTATCAAGAGATTGCGGTAGATTTGAGGCGTCACGTGAAATCGATTGACAATGCCCTCCAGCGGGTAAAGCGAAAGCTTGAGCGTTATCTGGAGGTCAGGGATAATTAAAGCAAATGTCGGACAAGAAGCAGAAGGCTCAATCAGAGCCTTTTTTTAATTGCAGCATCGTATTTCGGGATGGCGGGTGAAGGATCTTTGCATGCTTTACCTCCGTGATCTTTTGTCGGCAGGCGTGATAGGACGCAATTCAGAGATGTCCATTTTCGCATAATGTGTAATATTCGGTGTTTCATCTGTTGGAAGATTGAACATACTGGATATAGGCTAAATGCTATGCAAGATGGACAAAGACTGTGAAACGCCACAGTTTTTTACAGCGGAAGGTGTACAATAAGCCGGGGACTTATTCCCTGGTTTAGCTGGCAATGGCATTTATTGCAGCCCGCAATCAGAGAGAAAAAGGCTTGAAATGGCGCTATCCTTGTGATAAAGTGTTTTAGGTAGGCCTAAATTCGCGTGTTTTATGAATGGATCGTTGTTACAGCTTTTGGAACAACGGTTTTATTCATCTCGCAGAAATAACCGGGTTTCGATGAGAACAAGGTTGTTTCTACTAGGATCAATATCGATTCTTCTGACAAAGAAGGACGTCTTCGGGAGGTGCACATCATGCGGGTAATTATCACTTTGGCTTGTACAAGCTGCAAACAAAGAAACTACACAACCACCAAAAACAAGCGAAATCACCCCGACCGCATGGAGATGAAGAAATTTTGCAAGTTCTGTAACGAGCAAACTCCTCATCGCGAAACCAGATAGTTTTCTTTTGGAGGTGTAGTCGGCGTGAAACGTGGTTTCAAGTCTCTGTTTTCCTTTTTCTCTGAAAGCTGGGCGGAACTTAAAAAAGTTCGCTGGCCCAATCGTAAAGAACTGACGAACTATACTCTCATTGTTCTAGGCACCATTGTGTTTGTCACGATTTATTTTTGGGTTGTAGACATCGGTATTTCCGCTGTGATCGAAGCGATAATTTAGAAGGGTCCCAGGTGGCTTGATATGGAAAAAAGATGGTACGTAGTTCATACCTATTCTGGGTATGAGAATAAAGTCAAAGCCAATTTGGAAAAACGTGTCGAGTCCATGGGCATGGAGGACAAAATATTCCGCGTTCTTGTTCCGATGGAAGAAGAAATCGTAAACAAAGACGGCAAGAAAAAAACCGTCATGCGTAAAGTTTACCCGGGATATGTCTTGGTCGAAATGATTCAGACCGATGATTCTTGGTATGTTGTCCGCAATACGCCAGGAGTGACCGGTTTTGTTGGTTCGACAGGGTCCGGTTCTAAACCGACGCCTTTGCTTCCGGAAGAAGTGGAACAGATTCTGAAGCATATGGGCATGGAAGAGCCGAAACCGAAGATCGAATTCGACATCAAGGAATCCGTTCGTATCAAGGTTGGTCCTTTTGCGAATTTTGTGGGCTCCGTGGAAGAGATTTTGGCTGAAAAGAGCAAGTTGAAAGTTCACGTCAACATGTTTGGACGGGAAACCCCGCTGGAGTTGGATTATACTCAAGTGGAGAAGATCTGATTCTTCAGGTTTCTTGTGGGAGGGCGTAAATACGCGTCCGTCTACCACTATTGATGCAAGGAGGTGTCAACCATGGCTAAAAAAGTTATCAAGATTGTGAAACTGCAAATTCCTGCAGGTAAAGCGAATCCGGCTCCTCCAGTAGGTCCTGCATTGGGTCAAGCGGGTGTCAACATCATGGCATTCTGTAAAGAATTCAACGCACGTACTGCTGATCAAGCTGGTCTGATCATTCCGGTTGAAATTTCGGTGTTTGAAGATCGTTCCTTTACATTCATCACGAAAACTCCACCGGCTGCCGTTCTGCTTCGTGTGGCTGCTAAGATCGAAAAAGGATCCGGCGAGCCTAACAAGAAGAAAGTGGCTACCGTTAAGCGTGACGCTGTTCGTCAAATCGCTGAGCAAAAAATGCCTGACCTGAACGCTGCATCTGTTGAAGCTGCAATGAAGATGGTAGAAGGTACTGCCCGTAGTATGGGTATCACAATCGAAGACTAATCGTCTTTCGGTTGAAACCGGACGAGGTCCGGATTATGTGGGAGGAATTTCCGCTAACACCACAAAGGAGGAAAACAAACATGGCTAAACACGGTAAGAAATACGTTGAAGCTGCCAAGCTGATTGACAGCGAAGCAACTTATGAGCCTTTGGAAGCTGTAGAGCTTGTGAAGAAGGCTGCAACTGCCAAATTCGACGAAACTGTTGAAGCGGCTGTACGTTTGGGCGTAGACCCTCGTAAACAAGACCAGGCTGTTCGTGGTGTTGTTGTCTTGCCACACGGCACAGGTAAAACACAACGCGTTCTGGTATTTGCAAAAGGTGAAAAAGCGAAAGAGGCTGAAGCGGCTGGCGCTGATTTTGTTGGCGATCAGGACATGATCAACAAAATCCAACAAGGCTGGTTCGAGTTCGATGTCTGCGTAGCTACACCTGATATGATGAGTGAAGTCGGTAAACTTGGCCGTCTGCTCGGTGGTAAAGGCCTGATGCCTAACCCTAAAGCTGGTACGGTTACATTCGATGTTGCCAAGGCTGTTCAAGAAATCAAAGCCGGTAAAATCGAGTACCGTCTGGACAAAGCAGGTCAAATTCACGCGCCAATCGGCAAAGTGTCTTTCGATGCAGCTCAATTGAATGAGAACCTCAAAGCTCTCATCGATGCATTGAATCGTGCGAAACCAGCTGCTGCTAAAGGTGTATACCTGAAGGGTATCGCTGTTTCCTCGACGATGGGACCAAGCGCTCGCGTGAACACAACCGTTTACAGATAATATTACCATTGACTTTGGTCAATGAGGTTTGATATTATGTAACAGTTGTGAGTCTTCGAGACTGACCCTTAAAGTTGAATATGCTTACCGTAGACAGTAGGTGCCCTAAGCAGGCTTAATTTCCTACCGAGGTGTTATGATAGAACGTCAACAATTTGTCCGGTAGTACCGGCCAAATGATGATTCATCAGGCCTTCGTGATTCTACGGAGGCTTTTTTAGTGCCCGTAGGAAGAGCGGAGAGCTTGGTGCTCTTACGCTACTAATACAACCAGGAGGTGTAATCATTGGCAAACGCAAAAGTGATTCAAGCGAAACAAGAAGCGGTTGATGTCGTTGCTGCTAAGCTGCGCGAGAGCGTATCGACAGTAGTTGCTGACTATCGCGGACTGAACGTTGCGCAAGTAACTGAACTTCGTAAACAGCTTCGTGAAGCTGGCGTCGAGTTCCAAGTACTGAAAAACACGCTGCTTCGCCGTGCAACTGCGGCAGCAGAGCTGAGTGATCTGGACGAAGTCTTGACTGGTCCGACAGCTGTTGCATTTGGTACCAATGACGCTGTCGCTCCAGCAAAAATCCTTAACGATTTTGCTAAGAAAAACGACGCGTTGAAATTGAAAGGCGGCGTAGTAGAAGGCCGTGTCATCGGAGAGAGCGAAATCAAAGCTCTGGCAGAACTTCCGTCCCGCGAAGGTCTCCTCTCCATGCTCCTCAGCGTGCTTCAAGCTCCAGTGCGCAACTTCGCGCTTGCAGTTAAAGCTGTTGCTGAGAAGGAAGAACAAGGCGCATAAGCTTTGTCTTGCTAAAGCTGTGTAACAACAACTATCAAATCTTAATAATAAATGGAGGTTCAACTTAAATGAGCAAAGAGCAAATCTTGGAAGCAATTAAAGGTATGTCTGTTCTGGAACTGAACGATCTCGTAAAAGCAATCGAAGAAGAATTTGGTGTAACTGCTGCAGCTCCAGTAGCTGTTGTAGGTGGCGCTGGTGCAGCTGCTGAAGCAGAGCAATCCGAATTCGACGTAATCCTGACTAGCGCAGGCGCGTCCAAAATCAACGTAATCAAAGTGGTTCGCGAAATCACAGGTCTTGGCTTGAAAGAAGCAAAAGAACTGGTTGACAACGCTCCAAAACCATTGAAAGAAAAAGTAGCTAAAGAAGAAGCTGAAGCTGTTAAAGCTAAATTGGAAGAAGCAGGCGCATCCGTAGAAGTGAAGTAATTACTTCTCTAGATGAATGTCAGCAAGAAGCAAACCCCTTGAATATTTGTTCAAGGGGTTTGTTATTGTGGCGGGGGTTCAACGCGTACTGATTCTCTGCAGGAAAGGTTATACTGGGATAATGGAGCGCTTAAGGCTGATATCCTTAGGCGGGCAGAATTTGATTCAAGACGGAGGAAATGATGCCGAATCAACATTATTACTCAAATCAGCCGGAGATTGCTCATGATCGTAAAGAGTTAAAAACGGAACTTCGGGGGCAGTCATTTAGTTTGATCAGCGACGCCGGCGTGTTCTCCAAGGGCGGCGTGGATTATGGCAGCAAGGTATTAATAGACGCCATGGATTTCGGGCAGAATGCCCAGGTGCTGGATGTAGGATGCGGATACGGTCCGATCGGACTAACGGCGGCAAGAATCGCCGCACAAGGCCATGTGACGATGATCGACATCAATAGCCGTGCTGTCGAATTGGCCAAAGAGAACGCGAAGCGCAACGGTATAATCAACGTTACAATCTTAGAAAGCGACTTGTTTGAGGCGGTGAAGGATCAGCAATTTGATGTGGTTCTCACCAATCCGCCGATTCGTGCGGGAAAAGAAACAGTGCATGCCATATTCGAGGAATCGTGGAAACATCTGCGCGAGAATGGACAATTGTGGGTTGTGATTCAGAAGAAGCAGGGTGCACCTTCGGCGAAAGCGAAGCTGGAGAGTTTATTTGAACAGGTTGAGGAAGTAACGAAGGATAAAGGGTACCGAATATTCAAAGCGACGAAATCTTCTTAGAATAGTTCGACTAGGCTGTTGACTTGGGTATGCTGGTATGGTATTATTATAAAATGTCAGTATTAGGATGGTCTCTTTGTCTTTAGTTGGCTGAAATGTCAAGACTTATTATGCGGAAATACGCATAAAGTCGGTCATATTGACGTATAATATGTACATTTTGGGCAAATCTACAGGATATGAGATGATTATCATAACCATGGATAAGCTGCTCTTTTTTCGAAAAGGTATTCGATAAGGGCTTTTCTCTATTTATGGGAGTGTCCTCTGTATGTTTCATTATAGTGTTACAAACAGAGGTTCGCAATGAAATTTTTAAAGTGAGTAGACATGAGGGGTGAGTTTAAGTTGGCAGGACATCTTGTTCAATATGGTCGACGCACTCGGCGAAGTTATGCTCGTATTAACGAGGTACTCGAAGTTCCGAACCTGATTGAAATCCAACAAAAATCTTATGAATGGTTTTTGGAGGAAGGACTCCGCGAAATGTTTCAGGACATCTCGCCGATTCAGGATTTCACGGGCAATTTGGTGCTAGAGTTCATTGACTACAGCCTTGGAGAACCGAAATACACCGTCGATGACGCGAAAGAACGCGACGTTACTTATGCGGCGCCGCTCCGCGTGAAAGTCCGGCTCATTAACAAGGAGACCGGAGAGGTCAAGGAGCAGGAAGTGTTCATGGGAGACTTCCCGTTAATGACGGAAACCGGAACATTCATTATCAATGGTGCCGAACGGGTTATTGTCAGCCAGTTGGTTCGCTCTCCCAGCGTCTATTTCAGCACGAAAGTGGATAAAAACGGTAAGACGACGTACACTGCAACAGTTATCCCTAACCGCGGCGCTTGGCTGGAACTGGAGATGGACGCGAAGGACATTATTTATGTCCGGATCGACCGCACCCGTAAAATCCCTGTAACGGTGCTTTTACGTGCGCTTGGTTTTGGCACGGATGCCGAGATTTTGGATCTTCTGGGCAATGATGAATATATTCAAAATACGCTGGATAAAGACAACACGGACTCCACGGAAAAAGCGCTCATTGAAATCTATGAACGCCTTCGCCCGGGCGAGCCGCCAACACTGGAGAATGCAAAGAGCCTTCTCGTTGCTCGTTTCTTCGATCCGAAGCGTTATGATCTGGCTAACGTTGGTCGTTATAAGATCAACAAGAAGCTTCATATTAAGAACCGTCTCTTTAATCAACGTTTGGCAGAAAGTTTGATAGACGTGGATACGGGTGAGATCGTTGCGGAAGCCGGTCAAACCGTAGACCGTCGTCTTTTGGACGAGATTATGCCTTACCTTGAGAAGAGCGTAGGCTTCAAGAATTATCATGTTGCCGGCGGCGTGATGGACAGCGAGGATATCCCGCTGCAAACGATCGACGTATTCTCTCCGATCGAGGACGGAAAAGTCGTGAAGGTCATTGCGAACGCAAACATCGATAAATCCGTGAAGCATATTACGCAGGCGGATATCATTTCCTCCATCAGCTACTTCATCAACCTGCTGCATGGAATCGGCAATACGGATGATATCGATCACCTGGGTAACCGTCGTCTGCGTTCTGTGGGCGAATTGCTCCAAAATCAGTTCCGTATCGGTTTGTCCCGGATGGAACGCGTTGTTCGTGAGAGAATGTCGATCCAGGATGCGAACGTGATTACGCCGCAGGCGCTCATCAACATCCGTCCGGTTATCGCATCGATCAAAGAGTTCTTCGGCAGCTCCCAGTTGTCCCAGTTCATGGATCAGACTAACCCGCTAGCGGAACTGACGCACAAACGTCGTCTGTCTGCACTCGGACCGGGCGGTTTGACGCGTGAGCGCGCGGGCTTTGAGGTGCGGGACGTTCACCACAGTCACTACGGCCGTATGTGTCCGATCGAGACACCGGAGGGACCGAACATCGGTCTGATCAACTCCTTGTCGACGTTTGCTCGCATCAACGAGTATGGCTTCATCGAAGCTCCGTACCGTTGGGTGGATCCGAAGACCGGTAAAGTCACGGACCAAATCGATTACCTGACTGCAGACGAAGAGGATAACTACATCGTTGCCCAGGCGAACGCCGAACTCAACGAAGACGGTACCTTCGCTGACGAAATGGTTATCGTCCGTTATAACAAGCAATCCGACAACATCCTTCCGATGCCGAGTGACCGTGTGGACTACATGGACGTATCGCCTAAGCAGGTCGTGTCGGTAGCGACGGCGCTCATTCCGTTCCTCGAGAACGATGACTCCAACCGCGCGCTGATGGGATCGAACATGCAGCGGCAGGCTGTTCCGCTTCTTATTCCTAAGGCTCCGCTCGTCGGAACCGGGATGGAGCATAAGTCTGCGAAAGACTCCGGTGTATGTATTGTATCCAAATACGACGGGATTATTGAACGTTCATCCGCCAACGAAATCTGGCTCCGCCGCGTGGAAAATATCGACGGACAAGAAGTCAAAGGCGATATTGTTAAATATAAATTACACAAATTTATGCGTTCGAACCAAGGAACATGCATCAATCAGCGTCCAATCGTCAAGCGCGGCGATGTGATTAAAAAAGGTGACATCCTGGCAGACGGACCGTCCACCGAGATGGGTGAATTGGCACTGGGCCGCAACGTTGTCGTTGCGTTCATGACTTGGGAAGGCTACAACTACGAGGATGCGATTCTTCTCTCCGAGAAGCTGGTCAAAGAGGACGTGTACACTTCGATCCATATTGAGGAGTACGAATCCGAGGCGCGTGACACGAAGCTCGGTCCGGAGGAAATCACGCGCGATATTCCTAACGTAGGGGAAGAAGCGCTCAAGAACCTTGACGAGCGCGGAATCATCCGCATCGGTGCCGAAATCAGCGCTGGCGACATTCTCGTTGGTAAGGTAACGCCTAAAGGCGTAACCGAGCTGACGGCAGAGGAGCGTCTCTTGCATGCGATCTTCGGTGAGAAGGCTCGCGAAGTGCGCGATACCTCGCTGCGCGTTCCTCACGGTAGTGATGGAATCATCGTGGACGTGAAGGTGTTTACTCGTGAGAACGGCGACGAGTTGCCGCCGGGCGTCAACCAATTGGTTCGCGTCTACATCGCACAGAAACGTAAAATTTCCGAAGGCGACAAAATGGCCGGACGTCACGGTAACAAAGGTGTCGTTGCCCGTATTTTGCCTGAGGAAGACATGCCGTTCCTGCCGGATGGCACGCCGGTTCAAGTTGTGTTGAACCCTCTGGGGGTTCCATCACGGATGAACATCGGTCAGGTGCTTGAGGTTCACTTGGGTATGGCTGCGCTCCAGCTCGGCATTCACGTGGCTTCACCGGTATTCGACGGTGCAAGCGAGTATGACGTGTTTGATACGATGGAAGAAGCAGGCATGCAGCGGAATGGTAAGACCGTGTTGTACGACGGACGGACGGGCGAACGTTTTGAACGTGAAGTTACCGTCGGTGTCATGCACATGATCAAGCTCGCGCACATGGTTGATGATAAAATTCACGCCCGTTCCACGGGACCATACTCCCTCGTTACGCAGCAGCCGCTGGGTGGTAAAGCCCAGTTCGGCGGACAGCGCTTCGGTGAGATGGAAGTATGGGCGCTTGAAGCCTACGGTGCTGCCTATACGCTGCAAGAAATTCTTACCGTCAAGTCCGATGACGTGGTCGGCCGGGTGAAAACCTACGAATCGATCGTCAAAGGCGAGAACGTTCCGGAACCGGGTGTTCCTGAATCGTTCAAGGTATTGATTAAAGAGCTTCAGTCTCTCGGCATGGACGTTAAAATCCTGAGCGAGAACGAAGAGGAAATCGAGATGAAAGAACTCGATGACGAAGACGATGCTCAAGGTGATAAACTGAGCCTTAACTTGGAAGGCGCTGAAGTCGGAGTGGAATAACGGTCAATCATTCACCCCCGTCGGCTGATTAGTCGGCGGTGGTGTTATGGTCGTACAGCACATAAATAGGACTAGGTTGAGGAGGGTTGCTCCTTGTTGGACGTTAACAATTTTGAGTACATGAAAATCGGTCTTGCTTCACCGGAAAAAATCCGTTCTTGGTCTCGCGGAGAGGTGAAGAAGCCGGAAACGATTAACTACCGTACATTGAAGCCGGAGAAAGAAGGCCTCTTCTGCGAGCGTATTTTCGGTCCTCAGAAGGACTGGGAATGTCATTGCGGTAAGTATAAGCGTGTCCGTTATAAAGGAGTAGTCTGCGATCGCTGCGGCGTTGAAGTCACGCGCGCCAAAGTCCGTCGCGAACGGATGGGCCATATCGAGCTCGCAGCTCCTGTATCGCACATTTGGTATTTCAAAGGCATTCCAAGCCGCATGGGTCTGGCTCTGGATATGTCCCCAAGATCTCTTGAGGAGATCATTTACTTCGCATCTTATGTTGTAACCGATCCAGGAGATACGCCGCTGGAGAAGAAGCAATTGCTGTCCGAGAAGGAATACCGCAGCTATCGTGAGAAGTACGGCTACGGCTTCCAAGCCGGCATGGGTGCTGAAGCGGTCAAGAAACTTCTTCAAGACATTGATATTGAGAAAGAGCTTGAATTCCTTAAGGAAGAACTGCGCACTGCACAAGGTCAGCGCCGCAACCGGGCGATCAAACGCCTGGAAGTGATTGAGGCGTTCCGCAATTCCGGCAACAATCCGGAATGGATGATCATGGATGTGCTGCCGGTCATTCCGCCGGAGCTTCGTCCGATGGTTCAACTTGATGGCGGACGCTTTGCGACTTCCGATTTGAACGATCTGTACCGTCGAGTTATTAACCGGAACAACCGTCTGAAAAGACTGCTGGATCTCGGTGCGCCGGATATTATCGTACAAAACGAGAAGCGCATGCTGCAGGAAGCTGTCGATGCACTGATTGACAACGGCCGCCGCGGTCGTCCGGTCACAGGTCCTGGTAACCGTCCGCTTAAATCCCTCAGCCACATGCTGAAGGGTAAACAAGGACGTTTCCGTCAGAACTTGCTCGGTAAACGGGTTGACTACTCTGGTCGTTCCGTTATCGTCGTAGGTCCTTACCTGAAAATGTACCAATGCGGTCTGCCTAAGAAAATGGCGCTTGAGCTCTTCAAGCCGTTCGTAATGAAAGAACTGGTGAACAAAGGCCTGGCACATAATATCAAGAGTGCGAAACGCAAAGTAGAACGTGTAAGTCCAGAAGTATGGGATGTGCTCGAAGAGGTTATTAAAGAGCATCCGGTTCTTCTGAACCGTGCACCGACGCTTCACAGACTCGGTATCCAAGCATTTGAGCCGATTCTGGTTGAGGGCCATGCGATCCGTCTCCACCCGCTCGTATGTACAGCGTATAACGCTGACTTTGACGGTGACCAAATGGCGGTTCACGTTCCTTTGTCCGCTGAAGCTCAAGCTGAAGCGCGTCTGTTGATGTTGGCATCGGGCAACATTTTGAACCCGAAAGACGGTAAGCCGGTTGTTACGCCGTCTCAGGATATGGTACTGGGTTCCTTCTATCTGACGATGGATAACAAGGAAGAGAAAGGTACCGGCATGATTCTGGGCAGCGTGAACGAAGCGGTCTCCGCTTATCAGCGTGAAGCAGCAGGTCTGCATGCACGCGTAGCGATTCCGGTTAAAGCCCTTGGCAAAACCAGCTTCACCGACAAACAGCAGGATGCGATTTTGATTACGACGATCGGCCGGATTATCTTTAACGAGATTTTCCCTGCCAGCTTCCCGTACATCAATGAAGCGACTCGTACGAACCTGCTGCAAGGCACGCCTGAAAAGTATTTCGTATACGAGAAGGGTGCAGATATTCAAAAAGTAATTCAGGAACTGCCGGTCAGCGGAGCTGTTGGCAAGGAATACCTGGGTTCCATCATTGCACGCTGTTTCGAAACGTACCATACAACGGAAACCTCTGTGATTTTGGATAAAATCAAGCAGATCGGTTTCACATACTCTACCCGTGCAGGCGTAACCGTTGCGGTATCCGACGTTATCGTGCCTGACGAGAAGAATGAAATCCTGAAAGAGTCCGACGAGAAGGTTAAAGTGGTAACCAACCAGTATCGCCGTGGCTTGATCACGAACGAAGAACGTTATGACCGCGTTATCGACATTTGGTCCAAGACCAAAGACGATATTACGGATGTACTCATGAAGTCGATGGATCGCTTTAACTCCATCATGCTCATGGTGGATTCCAAGGCGCGGGGTAACAAATCGCAGATCACCCAGCTGGGTGGCATGCGGGGTCTGATGGCGAACCCGTCGGGCCGTATCATCGAACTCCCGATCAAATCGAACTTCCGTGAAGGACTGACGGTACTCGAGTACTTCCTGTCCACGCACGGTGCGCGTAAAGGTCTTGCCGATACAGCGCTTCGTACCGCTGACTCCGGTTACTTGACTCGTCGACTTGTCGACGTGGCACAGGATGTCATCGTTCGCGAGGACGAGTGCAGCACGGATAAAGGCTTTATGGTTAGCCGTATTCAGGACGGCAAGGAAGTAATCGAGGATCTCTATGACCGTATCGAGGGACGTTATGCATTTGAAACCGTCCGTCATCCGGAAACCAAAGAGATCATCGTAAACCGCAACGAATTGATCGATTCCGACAAAGCTGAAGAGATCGTGGCGGCTGGTGTCGAGCAGCTTCAAATTCGTTCCATCTTGAGCTGCCGTGCACGTTACGGCGTCTGCAAAAAATGTTACGGTCGTAACCTGGCGACCGGTAAGCATGTTGAGATTGGTGAAGCGGTTGGTATTATCGCAGCCCAATCCATCGGCGAACCGGGAACGCAGCTCACGATGCGTACGTTCCACACAGGCGGCGTTGCCGGTGATGATATTACGCAAGGTCTTCCGCGTATCCAGGAGCTCTTTGAAGCCCGTAATCCTAAAGGTCAAGCGACCATTAGTGAGATCGACGGCGTGGTTAAAGAGATCCGTGAAACGAAGGACCGTCGTGAAATCGAAGTACAAGGTGAAGCTGAGACTAAGGTTTACGCGGTTACCTACGGCTCTCGTCTGCGCGTAAGCGAAGGCAAGCACATTGAAGCCGGGGATGAACTGACCGATGGTTCCATTGATCCAAAGGAAATGCTTCGCATTAAGGGTATCCGTGGCGTGCAGAACTACATCCTTCAGGAAGTTCAGCGCGTATACCGTAACCAAGGCGTAGAAATTAACGATAAACACGTTGAAGTTATGATCAGACAGATGCTGCGTAAATTCCGTATCGTGGATGCGGGGGATACGAACCTGCTACCAGGCTCCTTCGTGGATATGCATGAATACGAAACAGCTAATAAAGACGCTATTCTTTCCGGGAAAGAACCTGCGGTTGCCAAACCGGTTCTCCTCGGGATTACGAAGGCTTCTCTCGAAACCGATTCGTTCTTGTCAGCAGCCTCCTTCCAGGAGACGACTCGCGTGTTGACCGATGCAGCCATTAAAGGCAAAGTCGATCAGCTGCTTGGTCTGAAAGAGAATGTTATCATTGGTAAGCTGATCCCTGCAGGTACCGGTATGAACCGTTACCGCAGCGTGAAGTTCGAGGGACAGGACGATGTGAATGACGAAAGTCAGGAACTCGAAACAGCTTCTATAGATTAAGAGACAGGTGACGGGGAGATGACGCGTCGTAAGACGATGAATCTCCCTGTTCCAATGTTTCTTTTTTCCTGATTTAATAGCTTGACATCGTTTAGGGCAGATGCTAATATAGCAAAGGTGCGTGAATAGTTTCTTTGTTCCCTGTTCTTTTGGAGGAATGACTTGTGTCTAATGATAAAGGATTACAGGATGCACACATCAAGATTGGCACCAAACAAACGATGAAGGCCGTTGAATCTGGCCTGGCCGCTGAGGTTTATGTGGCTGAAGATTGCGACCAGCGTTTGATTTCAAAAGTCGTATCCGAGTGTGATAAGAATGGCGTGCATATCAACTATGTACCCACGATGACAGAGCTTGGAGAAGCATGCGGTATTGAAGTCGGTGCAGCTATGGTAGCTGTCTTGAAATCATGATTGGAGAAATCGTTTTTGTTGGAGAAGGCGTTACTTCTCTCGGCAAAAACTTTTCATTTGTTCTTTTATGAACCGCCTGGGTCTGTGGACTTAAACGAGTTCGTAATCGAATGATAAATACGGGAAGGGGGTGGCTAGCATGCCAACAATTAACCAACTGGTTCGCAAGGGCCGTCAAGCTAAAGTTTACAAATCGAAATCTCCAGCTCTTCAAAAAGGTTTTAACGCTTTGAAACGTGAGGAGACCGACTTGAGCGCTCCGCAAAAACGCGGTGTATGCACTCGTGTAGGCACGATGACGCCGAAAAAACCGAACTCCGCACTTCGTAAATATGCTCGTGTTCGCTTGACGAACCGCATTGAGGTGACGGCTTACATTCCGGGTATCGGACATAACCTGCAAGAGCACAGTGTTGTATTGGTTCGCGGTGGACGGGTAAAAGACCTTCCGGGTGTACGTTACCATATCGTTCGCGGCGCACTTGATACCGCTGGTGTTAACAACCGGATGCAAGCTCGTTCCAAATACGGCACGAAGCGTCCTAAAGCAAAAAGCTAATTGATGCTCATGTTTTCTTAACATGACTCATGACTGAAGAAAGGGGGATATCCATGCCACGCAAAGGTCCAGTAACTAAAAGAGACGTGCTGCCAGATCCGGTGTATAACAGCAAACTGGTAACTCGTCTGATCAACCGCATCATGTTGGATGGTAAAAGAGGTGTTGCTCAAAGCATCCTTTACAATTCGTTCAACATCATCAAGGAACGTACTGGTAATGATCCGATGGAAGTGTTTGAAGCAGCTATCAAGAACATCATGCCAGTATTGGAAGTTAAAGCTCGTCGTGTCGGCGGTGCTAACTACCAGGTTCCGATCGAAGTTAAACCAGAGAGACGTACATCCCTTGGATTACGTTGGCTCGTAAACTACTCCCGCAACCGCGGTGAGAAGACGATGGAAGAGCGTTTGGCGGCTGAGATCATCGACGCTTCCAACAACACAGGCGCTTCCGTTAAGAAACGCGAAGACACGCACAAAATGGCTGAAGCGAACAAAGCGTTTGCTCACTACCGCTGGTAGGATTCAGCAACTAATTTATACTTCAAATTTTGAAGGGAGACTATTCGCATGGCGACAAGAGAGTTCTCCTTGAAAAATACACGTAATATCGGGATCATGGCGCATATTGACGCTGGTAAAACGACCACTACAGAGCGGATTTTGTTCTATACAGGCCGTACGCACAAAATCGGGGAAGTTCACGAGGGTGCAGCTACAATGGACTGGATGGAACAGGAGCAGGAGCGCGGTATCACGATTACGTCCGCTGCGACTACCGCTTCTTGGAAGGGTCATCGCGTTAATATTATCGACACCCCGGGGCACGTTGACTTCACAGTAGAAGTTGAACGTTCCCTTCGTGTATTGGATGGGGCAGTAGGTGTATTCAGTGCGAAAGAGGGCGTTGAACCTCAGTCGGAGACTGTTTGGAGACAAGCAGACCGTTACGGAGTTCCGCGGATCGCATACGTAAACAAAATGGATATTATCGGTGCCGACTACTTGAACGTAGTTAAAGATATGAGAGAGCGTCTGCAAGCGAACGCGGTAGCAATTCAGCTTCCGATCGGTGCAGAGAATGATTTCATTGGCATCATCGATATTATCGAGGAAAAAGCTTATATGTATAAGGATGACCTCGGGCAAAATATCGAAGAAACCGAAATTCCAGCAGAATTCAAGGATCAAGTGGAAGAGCTTCGAAACGAGTTGGTTGAGAAGGTAGCAGAACTTGACGAAGACTTGACAATGAAATATCTTGAAGGTGAAGAAATCACCATCGCTGAGTTGAAAGCTGCTCTGCGTAAAGGTGTTGTCGAAGTTAAGATCTTCCCGGTTATCTGTGGATCTTCTTACCGTAACAAAGGCGTTCAGTTGATGCTTGATGCCGTAATCGATTATTTGCCGGCTCCAACTGACGTTCCAGACATCAAGGGTACCCTTGAAGACGGAACTGAAGCTATTCGGCATTCTTCCGATGAAGAGCCGTTCTCGGCTTTGGCATTCAAAATCGCAACCGACCCTTACGTTGGTAAGCTGACATTCTTCCGCGTATACTCCGGTGTACTGCAATCCGGTTCTTACGTACTGAATGCAACAAAAGGCAAGCGCGAGCGCATTGGTCGTATCCTTCAAATGCATGCGAACAGCCGTCAAGAAATTTCCGAAGTATTCGCCGGAGATATCGCAGCTGCCGTAGGTTTGAAAGATACGGGCACAGGTGATACACTATGTGATGAGAAAAATCCGGTTATCCTGGAGTCCATGAACTTCCCTGATCCGGTTATCGAAATCGCAGTTGAGCCTAAAACAAAAGCTGACCAAGATAAAATGGGCGTGGCTCTCGGTAAGTTGACGGAAGAGGACCCAACTCTTCGTGCGCATACCGATGAAGAAACTGGCCAAACCATCTTGGCAGGTATGGGTGAGCTTCACTTGGACATCATCATTGACCGTATGCGTCGTGAGTTCAAGGTAGAAACCAACGTGGGTAAACCACAGGTAGCTTACCGCGAAACATTCCGTGCGCCAGCTCGCGTTGAAGGTAAATTCGTTCGTCAGTCCGGTGGTCGTGGTCAATACGGTCACGTATGGGTTGAGTTCGAACCTCTGGAACCAGGTAGCGGTAACCAATTCGACAGCAAGGTTGTCGGTGGTTCTGTACCAAGAGAATACATTGGTCCTGCACAACAAGGTATTGAAGAGCAAATGAAGAACGGTGTACTTGCCGGCTTCCCGCTTGTTGACGTTAAAGCAACCATCGTCGACGGTTCGTACCATGATGTTGACTCCAATGAAATGGCGTTTAAAATCGCCGGTTCCATGGCTCTGAAAGCAGCTAAAGACAAGTGTAAGCCTGTCCTGCTCGAGCCAATCATGAAAGTTGAAGTTACCGTGCCTGAGGAATACATGGGCGACGTAATGGGTATGCTGAACTCCCGCCGTGGACGTATCGAAGGTATGGACTCCCGTGGCGGCACTCAAATTATCCGTGCGAAAGTGCCTCTTTCCGAAATGTTCGGTTACTCCACTACCCTTCGCTCCGGTACGCAAGGACGCGGCGTGTTCTCCATGGAACTCTCCCACTACGAAGAAGTTCCTAAGAACATCTCAGATGAAATTGTGTCCAAGATCAAAGGCGGAGAGTAATAACGTTTTACCTGCTGGATAGGAGGCGGGAGCATCATCCCGTTAACTCCGCTTCCGGCCCAACATATATAATCCCCTTAAGGAGGAATTGTTCAAATGGCAAAGGCTAAATACGAACGTACGAAACCCCATGTTAACATCGGTACTATCGGTCACGTTGACCATGGTAAAACAACTTTGACTGCTGCAATCACAACTGTATTGTCCAAAACTTACGGTGGTGCTGCTGTAGCATTCGACCAAATCGACAAAGCTCCAGAAGAGCGCGAGCGCGGTATCACAATCTCCACTGCTCACGTTGAATACGAAACTGATACTCGTCACTATGCACACGTTGACTGCCCAGGTCACGCCGACTATGTTAAAAACATGATCACTGGTGCTGCTCAAATGGACGGAGCGATCCTGGTTGTATCCGCAGCTGACGGCCCAATGCCGCAAACTCGCGAGCACATCCTGTTGTCCCGCCAAGTAGGCGTTCCTTACATCGTTGTATTCTTGAACAAATGCGACATGGTTGAAGACGAAGAGCTCTTGGAATTGGTTGAAATGGAAGTTCGCGACCTTCTGAGCGAGTACGACTTCCCAGGCGACGACACTCCGATCACTCGTGGTTCCGCTCGTGAAGCTCTGCAAAACCCAGATGGCGAATGGGCACAAAAAATCGTTGAAATGTTCAAAACAATCGACGAGTACATCCCATTGCCTGAGCGCGACACTGACAAGCCTTTCTTGATGCCTGTCGAGGACGTATTCTCCATCACTGGTCGTGGTACCGTTGCTACAGGTCGTGTAGAGCGTGGTACGATCAAAGTTGGTGACGAGATCGAAATCGTGGGTATCGCTGAAGAAACTAAGAAATCCGTTGTTACGGGCGTTGAAATGTTCCGTAAATTGCTGGATTCCGCACAAGCTGGTGACAACATCGGTGCATTGCTTCGTGGTGTTGAGCGTACTCAAATCGAGCGCGGTCAAGTACTTGCTAAGCCTGCTTCCGTTAAACCACACACTGAGTTCACAGCTCAAGTATACGTACTGAGCAAAGAAGAAGGCGGACGTCATAAGCCTTTCTTCACTGGCTACCGTCCACAGTTCTACTTCCGTACTACGGACGTAACTGGCGTGATCAACTTGCCAGAAGGTTCTGAAATGGTTATGCCTGGTGATAACATCACCGTTACGGTTAACCTGATCAGCCCAATCGCGATCGAAGAAGGAACTAAGTTCTCCATTCGTGAAGGCGGCCGTACCGTAGGTGCTGGCTCCGTTGCTACCATCATTAAATAATTAAGGCTTCGAACAGCCTTGCATATAGCAACAGTGTATTGTAACGAGCAACAATGTGATGTCCTGATAAAAGAGTCTGATCCCTTGGATCGGGCTCTTTTTCTATTTGCCGTGATACCCCTGTGATCTCTACCTCCAAACTAAGCTTAGTCAAGCTTACTGTACAGAATATGCCATATATTCAAGGATTTATTCTATTTATTTGCTTCCAATGTGATTACAATCTTTGATTGAAGTCAATTAAGGAATTAGAAGATATCTACATATATAGAATGGAGATCATAGTCTTGTATGATATGTCCGTTTGCAATGATGAAGAGGAGTTTGGAAGATGAAGTTCAGCCTGCAGTAGCGCAAATCAGAAGAGGCCTGTTATGTGTATCAAGAACCATTGGGCGAGCTGAATGATCAAATGCGGATGATTGGCATTACCGATGGAGATCTTCAACTTTTGAGAGGCAGCTCCGTCCGCAAATGGAGGAGAGGCTCGAGGAGATAACAGAAGCATTTTATCAGTCTGGCGTGATCATCTCCTCGAAATATGGAATGGAGACATCAATGAAGCTTATGTGGCTAAAAGGCTGCGCATTGCCGAGGTGCATAAGCGCGTGGGGCTTGAGCTTAAATGGTGCTTGTCCGCTTTCCAGAACTTACAGAACGAATTTTTCAAGATGATCTATAGATAGGTTATAGGAGAAGAACAACAAATACGGCTAGTGTCGACGATAACCAAGTTGCTTAACCTGGAGCAGCAGCTTGTGCTGGAAGCTTACGAGAGAGAAAATGTAAGTGAGAAGCAGGTCCAGTATGAGAGGGGAAGAAAAGAGCTGAAACAGAACATTGCTTCTTTTGTTGGCGGACGCACTTCAACGATAACGCAGTGCTCGATATCGGATGCAAGGGCCGGTGAAGCAAACATAGCAGAGTTGGAGGACCAGATGAATGCGATCGATCAAAGCGCGGTCGGGATGCAGCAGGCGGTGCAAGAACTTCAGGAATCCTCCAAGCAGATTTCTGTTATAGCGGTGAGTGTTCAGGAAATAGCCTACCAGATCAAACTGCTTTCCTTAAATGCCACCGGAGAGCATGGTAAAGGTTTTGCCGTTGTAGCTCAAGAGGTAAGCCGCCTGTCGGAGGACACGAGGGCGACCGTGAACCGAATTGCCGGTATCGTATCCAAGTCGAGATCCATCACGGCGGAAGTGGTAGAATCTATTAATCAGCTGCAGCAGCTAACGAAGCAAGGGAAGAGACAATCTGAGGAATCCAGCAAGCGGTTCTCCAGCATTCTGATGTCCGTACAGTCCAGTGCGGATCGAATGATGAGGCGGAGAAAGAAATGAAGCAGCTCTCCATGACGATCGGAAGCATCCGGGAAGCGACGTCCAAAACTGCGGTTTCTGCCGAAAATTTTAAGGAAAGCACGGAGCGAATGTAAATACATATCAATTATGAATTAGTGCTTGCATTGCGCCTATCTTTTATATATAATAGTGAATGTTGTTCTGCGACGTTGCGATGATGTGAGAGGTTACCGACACACCCGGCCCCTTTGCCATGAGGTGGGTGGTTGGAAAATTTTCACGGAGTATGTCCGATACCAAATTGGGCGATAGAAGGAGGGAATAAAATGGCAAAGCAAAAAATTCGTATTCGCTTGAAAGCATACGACCACAGAGTTCTTGATCAATCCGCTGAGAAAATTGTTGAGACAGCAAAACGTTCGGGTGCTGGTGTATCCGGTCCGATCCCGCTTCCAACTGAGAAACAAGTAATTACCATTCTCCGTGCGGTGCACAAGTATAAGGATTCTCGGGAACAGTTCGAAATGCGTACACATAAACGCTTGATCGACATCGTGAACCCGACTCCACAAACTGTGGATGCCTTGATGCGCTTGGACCTGCCGTCCGGTGTAGATATCGAAATCAAACTGTAAGCATTGCATAACGAATTAGAGAAGAGAAAAGAGGTGTCAACATGAAAGGTATCTTAGGTAGAAAGCTCGGAATGACTCAAGTATTTACCCCTGAGGGTGTTGTAATTCCTGTAACGGTTATCGAAGCAGGTCCTTGTGTTGTTCTTCAAAAGAAAGATCTGGAAAACGACGGATACGAAGCGATCCAAGTTGGTTTCTCCGATAAGAAAGAGAACAGATCTAACAAACCAGAAGCAGGCCATGCGAAAAAAGCAAACACTGCGCCTAAGCGCTACGTTCGCGAAATTCGCGGTGTTGACCTCGCGAGTGTCGAGGTTGGACAAGAGCTGAAGGCTGATGTCTTCGCAGAAGGCGAATTTGTTGACGTAACGGGTATTTCCAAAGGTAAAGGATTCCAAGGCGTAATCAAGCGTTGGGGCCAAAGCCGCGGACCAATGTCTCACGGTTCCCGTTATCACCGTAGACCAGGTTCCATGGGTTCGATCCAGGCAAACCGTGTTCCTAAAGGAAAGCGTCTGCCAGGTCACATGGGCAATGAGACAGTTACGATCCAAAAGCTCGAAGTTGTTAAAGTCGACGCAGAGCGTAACGTAATCCTTGTTAAAGGCTCCATTCCTGGACCTAAAAAAGGTTTCGTTCAAATCAAAGAAACGGTGAAGAAATAATCGCCTAAAGAAAGGAGGAACAAACAATGCCTAAAGTAGCACTTTATAATGTCAGCGGTAGCCAGGTTGGCGAAGTAGAATTGAATGAAGCTGTATTCGGCATCGAGCCGAACGCTCACGTGCTGCACAGCGCAGTATTGCTGCAGCGCGCTTCCCTTCGTCGTGGTACCCACAAAGTAAAAGGACGTTCTGAAGTACGCGGCGGCGGACGTAAGCCTTGGAAACAAAAAGGTACCGGCCGTGCTCGTCAAGGTTCGATCCGTTCTCCACAATGGAAAGGCGGCGGCGTGGTATTTGGACCGACTCCGCGCAGCTACACGTTTAAACTTCCTAAGAAAGTTCGTCGTTTGGCTATCAAATCCGCTTTGTCTTCCAAAGTGATTGACAACGCAATTATCGTATTGGATCAACTGACGCTGAACACGCCGAAAACGAAAGAGTTTGCTAACATCCTTAGCAACCTGAAAGTAGGCCGTAAAGCTCTGATCGTTGCTCCAAGCTATGATGATAATGTAGCCCTTTCCGCACGCAATATTCCTGGTGTGAAATTCGTAGCGGCTGACGGCATTAATGTTCTTGACGTACTGTCGTACGATCAACTGATCATTACGAAGGAAGCAGTTCAGAAGGTAGAGGAGGTGCTCGCGTAATGAAAGACCCACGCGATATAATCAAGCGCCCGGTGATCACGGAACGTACGGCTGACTACATGGCAGAGCTGAAATATGCTTTTGAAGTGGATATCCGTGCTAACAAGACCGAGATCAAGCAAGCTGTCGAATCTATTTTTAAAGTAAAAGTATCGAACGTGAATACGATGCGTGTCCCTGCTAAACCAAAACGTTACGGCCGTTATTCCGGTTACACAACCGAATGGAAAAAGGCAATCGTGACTTTGGCACCAGACAGCAAACCGCTCGAGTTCTTTGAATCGGTTGAATAAGAATTTCTTAAGTAAGGAGGGAAAATTCAGTGCCTATTAAAAAGTATAAACCGACATCCCCGGCTCGACGCAACATGTCCGTGTCGACTTTCGAAGAGATCACCACGAATCAGCCGGAGAAATCGTTGCTGGCTCCACTGAGCAAAACAGCTGGCCGCAACAACCAAGGTAAAATTACGGTTCGTCACCATGGCGGCGGACACAAACGTAAATACCGTATCATCGACTTCAAACGGAATAAAGACGGCATTCCAGGTCGCGTTGCTACAATCGAATACGACCCGAACCGTACTTCCAACATCGCTCTGATTCACTATGTAGATGGTGAAAAGCGTTATATCATCGCTCCTAAAGGTCTGAAAGTTGGAGACCAAGTAGTATCTGGAGTAGGTGCTGACATCAAGATCGGTAACGCGCTTCCTCTGGAAAACATTCCAGTAGGCACAGTTATCCACAACATCGAATTGAAACCAGGCAAAGGCGGACAATTGGTTCGTGCTGCTGGTACGGAAGCTCAACTTCTCGGTAAAGAAGACAAGTACGTAACGGTTCGTCTTTCTTCCGGTGAAGTTCGCCGCATCCTGAAAGTTTGCCGTGCAACCATCGGTTCTGTGGGTAACCAAGACCATGAGTTGATCAAAATCGGTAAAGCAGGCCGCAGCCGCTGGCTCGGACAACGTCCTGAAGTACGCGGTGTCGTCATGAACCCTAACGATCACCCTCACGGTGGTGGTGAAGGCCGCGCTCCAATCGGACGTAAGTCTCCTATGTCTCCATGGGGTAAACCAACCCTTGGTGCCAAGACTCGTAAAAAAGGTAAAGCTTCTGACAAATATATCGTTCGCCGCCGCACGAAGTAATGCGCGCTTAAGTGCATAACTTCGTGTCAGGCCCGAAGGTAACGAGACAATTTGATGAAGGGAGGATTTCAATATGAGCCGTAGTTTGAAAAAAGGACCTTTTATTGACGGATATCTGCTCAAAAAAGTGGAGGATATGAACGCCGCAAGCAAAAAGGCTGTGATCAAAACCTGGTCCCGCCGCTCCACTATTTTCCCGCAATTTATCGGTCACACGTTCGGTGTATACGATGGCCGTAAACATGTACCTGTATATGTAACTGAGGACATGGTAGGACATAAGTTGGGTGAGTTCGCTCCAACCCGTACTTACAAAGGTCATGAAGACGATAAGAAAACAAGAAGATAATTAACGAAGCTCTTTGTTTGAGAGGAGGTTAAACATATGGAAGCAAAAGCACATGCTAGATCGATTCGTATTGCTCCTCGTAAAGCTCAACTCGTTGTTGACTTGATCCGCGGTAAGCAAGTCGGCGAAGCGATCGCAATTCTTCGTCACACTCCGAAAGCTGCATCTCCGGTTGTTGAGAAGCTTTTGAACTCGGCTATCGCAAACGCTGAGCATAACTACTCTTTGGATGTAACTAAATTGGTTGTGACGCAAGCTTATGTCAACCAGGGACCGACTATGAAACGTTTCCGCCCTCGTGCGATGGGACGTGCAAGCCGGATCAATAAACGCACCAGCCACATTACTTTGGTGGTAGCTGAAAAATAAGGAGGGAAAACGTGTGGGCCAAAAGGTAAATCCAGTAGGACTCCGTATCGGTATTATCCGTGATTGGGAATCCAAATGGTATGCAGGCAAAGATTTCGGTGATCTTTTGCTGGAAGACGTGAAAATCCGTGAATACCTGAAAAATAAATTGAAAGACTCCGCTGTATCCCGTATCGAAATCGAGAGAGCGGCTAATCGTGTGAACGTGACGATCCACACTGCGAAGCCAGGTATGGTTATCGGTAAAGGTGGTTCCGAAGTAGAAGTACTGCGCGGACAAGTGACTAAAATTGCCGGCGGTAAAAAAGTTCATATCAACATTTCTGAAATCAAAAACCCTGAACTGGACGCAATTCTTGTTGCTGAAAGCATTGCACAACAGCTGGAACGTCGTGTATCTTTCCGTCGTGCACTGAAACAAGCGATTCAAAGAACTATGCGCTCTGGAGCGAAAGGGATTAAAACATCGGTCAGCGGACGTCTTGGCGGAGCCGAGATTGCTCGTACGGAAGGCTACAGTGAAGGAACTGTTCCACTTCATACGCTTCGTGCAGACATCGACTATGGTACAGCAGAAGCGCATACGACTTACGGCCGTATCGGCGTGAAAGTATGGATCTATCGTGGAGAGGTTCTTCCTACGGCTAAGAAACAAGCTGCTCAGGAAGGAGGCAACTAATCATGTTGGTACCAAAACGTGTAAAACACCGCAAACAACAGCGCGGCCATATGAGAGGCCAAGCGAAAGGCGGTACTGAACTGAACTTCGGCGAATTCGGTCTGCAAGCTACAGAACCAGGCTGGATCACGAACCGTCAGATCGAAGCTGCTCGTATCGCGATGACTCGTTACATCCGTCGTGGCGGTAAAGTATGGATTAAGATTTTCCCAGATAAGCCGATTACTCAAAAGCCTCTCGAAGTGCGGATGGGTAGCGGTAAAGGTAACGTTGAGAAATGGGTTGCCGTTGTAAAACCAGGCAAGATCATGTTTGAACTTGGAGGCGTGTCCGAGGAAATCGCCCGCGAAGCGATGCGTCTCGCCGCTCACAAGCTGCCTGTAAAAACGAAGTTTGTGAAACGAGAAGAAGTGGGTGGTGAAGCAAATGAAAGCTAATGAACTGCGCAACTTAACCACTGCAGAAATCGAGCAAAAAATCGCCGGATTTAAAGAGGAACTCTTTAACCTCCGTTTTCAATTGGCCACTGGCCAGCTTGATAACCCGACTCGGATCCGTGACGTTCGCAAAGAAATAGCTCGTGCTAAAACCGTTATCCGTGAAAGAGAACTTGGGATTAGTTAATGAAATGGAACGTCATGTTCTGTATTCAGGAAGGAGGCTAACAAATGAGCGAAGAACGCAATGCTCGTAAAGTGCAAATCGGTAAAGTTGTCAGCGATAAAATGGATAAAACCATTGTTGTAGCTGTTGAAACTTATAAGAAGCATGACTTGTATCACAAACGCATTAAATACACGAAAAAATTTAAAGCGCATGATGAGAACAATCAAGCTCAAATCGGAGATACCGTTAAAATCATGGAAACTCGCCCTCTCTCCAAAGACAAGCGCTGGAGACTGGTAGAAGTGGTTGAAAAAGCGGTTATCATCTAAGATATGATCAGTTTTTGATGGAAGGAGGAAATTTAAATGATTCAACCATTTACACGTTTAGCTGTTGCTGACAACTCCGGTGCGAAGGAACTGATGTGTATCCGCGTATTGGGTGGTACTGGTCGTCGTACAGCTCAAATCGGTGATTTGATCGTATGTTCCGTCAAACAAGCAACACCAGGCGGCGTTGTCAAAAAGGGTGATGTGGTAAGAGCGGTAGTCGTTCGTACGAAGCGTTCTGTACGTCGTAAAGACGGATCTTACATCTCATTTGACGAGAATGCAGCTGTTGTTGTTAAAGACGACAGAAGCCCACGCGGAACTCGTATTTTCGGACCAGTTGCTCGCGAACTTCGCGAAAGAGACTACATGAAAATCGTTTCCTTGGCTCCGGAAGTAATCTAATAACACCCCAAAAAGTGACGTAACTTTTCGGGAACCCGATAAATAGTTGAACTGGCTAGTCATAGGAGGTGTAACGAATGCCTAAAGTGAAAAAAGTTCTGGAATCCCATAGCAACAAACTGCACGTGAAAAAAGATGATACAGTTATCGTCATCAGCGGTAAAGACAAAGGCAAAAAAGGCCGTGTCATCGCAGCGTACCCTCGTGAAAATCGTGTTTTGGTTGAAGGTGTGAACATGATCAAGAAACACCAGAAGCCAAACCAAATGAACCCACAAGGCGGTATCATCGAGAAGGAAGCTCCGATCCATGTATCGAACGTTATGCACGTTGATCCGAAGAGCGGAAAAGTAACTCGTATCGGTTACAAAGTACTGGACAACGGTAAAAAAGTTCGCGTAGCTAAAAGATCCGGAGAAGTTATCGATAAATAAGACGGTTTAGAAAGGAGGTCCTTGAATCATGGCAGCAAGAATGAAAGAGCGTTTTTTGAACGAAGTAACTCCTGCTCTGATGCAGAAGTTTAGCTATAAAACAGTAATGCAGGTACCAAAAATCGAGAAGGTTGTCATCAACATGGGTGTGGGTGACGCTGTAGCCAACTCGAAAGTGCTTGATTCCGCTGTGAACGACATGCAGCTGATTGCTGGTCAAAAACCGGTTATCACCCGTGCAAAGAAATCCATCGCGGGATTCAAACTGCGTGAGAACATGCCAATCGGTGTGAAGGTAACGCTGCGCGGTGAGCGTATGTACTACTTCCTCGACAAGCTGTTCAACGTTACACTCCCACGTGTACGTGACTTCCAAGGCGTGTCCACCAAAGCATTTGACGGACGCGGTAACTATACGCTCGGTCTGAAAGAGCAGCTCATTTTCCCTGAAATTGAGTATGACAAAGTGGATAAGGTTCGCGGTATGGACATCGTTATCGTAACGACTGCCAAAACCGACGAAGAATCCCGTGAACTGCTTGCTCAACTGGGCATGCCTTTCGCGAAATAAGACGGTTGTCCTTTTCTCCGAAACTATTTAGGAGGTGTCAGGCTAAGTGGCAAAAACTTCGATGAAAGTTAAACAACAACGTACACCGAAATTCAAAGTACGGGCATATACCCGTTGTGAACGTTGTGGTCGCCCACATTCGGTACTGCAGAAGTTTAAAATTTGCAGAATTTGTTTCCGTGAATTAGCTTATAAAGGCCAGATTCCTGGCGTGAAAAAAGCAAGCTGGTAAGAAGTTTATAAACGGGAAGGAGGTTTATCCTACATGACTATGTCCGATCCAATTGCAGATATGCTAACTCGTATTCGTAACGCGAACACGGTTCGCCACGAAACAGTAGAAATGCCTGCTTCGACGATTAAAAAACAAATCGCTGACATCTTGAAGCGTGAAGGCTTCATCCGTGATGCAGAGTTTGTGGAAGACAATAAACAAGGGATCATTCGTGTATTCCTGAAATATGGTTCCAACAACGAGCGCGTAATCACAGGTCTGAAAAGAATCAGCAAACCAGGTCTTCGCGTTTACACGAAAAGCAACGAAGTACCTCGCGTACTTGGTGGTTTGGGTATTGCGATCATCTCCACGTCTAAGGGAGTTATGACCGACAAAGAAGCTCGTCAATCCAAAGCTGGCGGAGAAGTTCTCTGCTACGTATGGTAATCAACGTCACAAGATAGGAGGTGTAATGAATGTCCCGTATTGGTCGTAAACCAATTGCTATTCCTAACGGTGTGGAAGTCACACTGGATAACGCTGTAATCACTGTAAAAGGACCTAAAGGTACCTTGACTCGTGAATTGCATAAAGACATGCAAATTACAGTAGAAAACAACGAGATCAATGTTGTTCGTCCTTCCGACAACAAAACACATCGCTCTCTTCACGGCACGACCCGCAGCGTTGTCTCGAATATGGTCAACGGTGTAACTGAAGGATTCTCGAAAAACCTTGAGTTGGTTGGTGTCGGATACCGTGCAAGCAAATCCGGAGATAAAATCGTTCTGAACGTGGGTTACTCCCACCCAGTTGAAATTACACCGGAGCCAGGTATTGAATTCGACGTACCGGCTAACACGAAAATCACGGTTCGCGGTATCGATAAAGAGCGCGTAGGTGCATACGCTGCTAAGATTCGTTCCGTACGTGAGCCTGAGCCTTACAAAGGTAAAGGGATTAAATACGAAGGTGAACGCATTATCCGTAAGGAAGGTAAAGCTGGTAAGAAGAAGTAAGGTTAGATAACTGGGGATCTGCCTGGTTGATAACTTGCCTCTTCTCCCATACTTACCCGATGCGTCTAAAAGTGAAGCTCTTAAGGCAAAACTGAAGGGAGGAAATGGAAGCATGATCACGAAACAAGACAAGAACAAAGCTCGTCTGAAAAGACACCTGCGTGTCCGTAAGAAAATCCAAGGCACTGCAGAACGTCCACGTCTGAACGTGTTCCGTTCTTCGAAACACATCTATGCTCAATTGATCGACGACGTGGCTGGCGTGACTTTGGCATCAGCTTCTACGCTGGACAAAGAACTGGTTAGCGACATCAAGAACGGCGGAAGCGTTGAATCCGCTCGTAAAGTCGGCGAACTCGTTGCAAAACGTGCTGCAGACAAAGGTTATAAATCGATCGTATTCGATCGTGGTGGATATTTGTACCATGGACGTATTCAAGCACTTGCAGAGGCAGCTCGCGAGGCAGGCCTTGAATTCTAAGATATTTTCAAAAGGAGGTAAACGACTTGCGTGTAGATCCTAACACTTTAGAACTGACTGAAAGAGTAGTAAACATTAACCGCGTTGCTAAAGTTGTAAAAGGCGGACGTCGCTTTAGCTTTAGCGCACTGGTAGTTGTCGGTGATGGCAAAGGTTGGGTAGGAGCAGGTATCGGTAAAGCAGGCGAAGTACCGGATGCAATCCGCAAAGGTATTGAAGATGCTAAGAAAAACCTGATTCACATTCCACTTGTTGGAACCACTATTCCTCACCTCGTAACAGGACACTTCGGAGCAGGCCGCGTATTGTTGAAGCCGGCATCTGAAGGTACTGGGGTTATCGCTGGCGGACCGGTTCGTGCAGTACTCGAGCTGGCTGGCGTAGGCGACATTTTGACAAAATCTCTAGGTTCTTCGAACTCCATGAACATGGTCAATGCGACTTTGGAAGGCTTGTCCCGCCTGAAGCGTGTTGAAGATGTTGCCAAGCTTCGCGGCAAATCCGTCGAAGAGCTGTTGGGTTAAGGAGGGAATCTCATGGCTAAACTTGAAATCACCCTCGTACGCAGCGTGATTGGTCGTCCAGAGGATCAGCGTGCAACCGTGAAAACACTCGGACTTCGCAAAATCAACCATTCCGTGGTTCAAAGCGACAATGCTGCAATTCGCGGAATGATCAAGAAAGTAAATCACCTGGTTTCTGTTAAAGAAATCGAAGGTTAATCCCGGGCAGTTTATCCCCGGACATATTAAGGAGGTGCAACGAACGATGAAGTTACATGAGCTGAGCCCAGCACCTGGATCCCGCAAAGAGCGCAAGCGCGTTGGACGCGGTACTAGTAGCGGTACGGGTAAAACGTCGGGTCGCGGTCACAAAGGACAAAACTCTCGTTCCGGCGGTGGTGTACGTCCAGGCTTCGAAGGTGGACAGAACCCATTGTATCGTCGTCTTCCGAAGCGCGGTTTCGTAAACCCAACTCGGAAAGAGTACGCGATTGTGAACATCGAAGAACTTAACAGCTTTGCAGCAGGTACTGAAGTGACTCCAGAAGTTTTGGTTGAGAGCGGTATTGTTAACAATACAAAGAGCGGAATCAAAATTCTTGGCAACGGTGAAGTTACCGTTTCTTTGACTGTAAAAGCTAATAAGTTTTCTCAATCTGCGGTAGAGAAGATCGAGGCTGCCGGCGGTAAAACCGAGGTGATCTAATGTTTAAGACCCTGAAAAATATATGGCGTGTCGAGGACCTTCGCAAGCGTATTTTGTTCACCTTATTCGTTCTGATCATCTTCCGTATCGGATCCTTTGTACCGGTTCCCGGTGTTAACAAGGATGTCTTTACCCAGACGAATCAGGCAGGCAATGAATTGTTCGGTCTTCTTAACACGTTCTCGGGGGGCGCGTTATCACAGTTTTCGATCTTCGCCCTTTCGATATTTCCATATATTACTTCGTCCATTATCGTTCAGTTGCTGTCGATGGACGTCATTCCAAAGTTTGCGGAATGGAATAAACAAGGGGAACACGGGAAGAAGCAGTTGGCTCAAATTACTCGTTATGGTACGGTAATACTGGGTCTGATTCAGGCGTTCGGTATGTCCATCGGGTTTAACCGCCTGTATGGCATGGATATGGTGCCTGGAGCAACCTTTATCGATTTTGTTGTTATTGCGATCGTGCTTACCGCAGGTACATCATTCCTGATGTGGCTCGGTGAACAGATTACGGAACGCGGAATCGGTAACGGTATTTCGATCATTATCTTTGCAGGTATCGCTGCTGGTATTCCGATGCACATTCGGACAACGATTGAATCGAACTTCATTCAGGATGGTCAGGTCTTCATGAACATTCTGAAGGGTGTCATCATCCTCCTGATTTTGGTTCTGATCATTACCGGTGTTGTATTCATTCAGCAAGGTATCCGTAAAATTCCGGTTCAATACGCGAAGCGTGTTGTAGGAAACAAAATGTACGGCGGACAGAACACACACATTCCGCTCAAGATTAACGGAGCAGGCGTTATTCCGGTAATCTTTGCGATGTCATTGCTGCAGTTCCCGGTTATCCTGGCCAGCTTCTGGGCACACCAGAACTGGGCGAAGTGGATTACGGCGAACCTGGCTTATGACAGCCCGCTTGGAATGGTACTGTATGTACTCATGATCATTGGTTTCACGTTCTTCTACACCTTCGTGCAGATGAATCCGAACCAAATGGCTGACAATATGAAGAAGAACGGCGGCTATGTACCGGGTATTCGTCCTGGTAAAGCTACCGAGAAGTATCTGACTCGGGTTATGACCCGTCTGACCATGACAGGGGCTCTGTTCCTGGCCGTGATCTCCGTACTTCCGGTGTTCTTTGGATCACTTGCAGGTCTCCCGCGTACAGTTCAGATTGGTGGTACGTCCATCTTGATCGTGGTCGGTGTTGCACTGGATACGATGAAGCAGATCGAAAGCCAACTGATCAAACGTCATTACAAAGGTTTTATCAATAAATAGGCGATAGGTTCCGGCGAGTGGTCTGTATCGCTTCCCGGCGCCTATTGTGTTGTTCTTGCTAGTCAATCAAGGGGAGGGAGTGACGTAAGGTGAACATCTTATTCATGGGTCCTCCTGGGGCAGGAAAAGGAACGCAAGCAGAAAACATCGTGAATGAATTCGGTATTCCTCATATTTCTACAGGCGATGCATTTCGTCTCGCGATTAAACAAGGAACTCCCATCGGGATCAAAGCGAAGGAATTCATGGATCAGGGTCTGCTGGTACCCGATGACGTAACGATTGGTATTGTGGAAGAGCGTTTGCAGCAGTCCGATTGCGAAAAAGGTTTTTTATTGGACGGCTTTCCAAGAACCCTTTCGCAAGCGGAAGCGCTGGATGACATTCTCGCCCGCTTGAATACTGGTCTCGATCACGTCATCAACCTGAAAGTGGATCGGGAAAAGCTTCTGGCCCGCCTAACCGGCCGCCGGATTTGCAAAAACTGCGGTTCGACTTATCATGTGATCTTTAATCCTCCTAAACAGGAAGGCATTTGTGATAAATGCGGCGGCGAATTGTACCAACGCTCCGATGATAACGAAGAGAGCGTCGGCATTCGTTTAGACGAATATATCAACAAAACAGCACCACTCCTCACGTTTTATGAGAACAAAGGTCTTTTGCGTCAAATCGATGGTGATCAGGAAATCGACGCGGTTTCATCACAAATTGCGTCTATACTGAGAGGTTAAGTATAATGATCATTTGTAAATCCGAAACGGAACTGAGCTTGATGAGAGAAGCAGGAAGGATCGTGGCGGAATGCCACAAGCTCCTTGCCGCTCATGTTGAACCGGGCATTACGACCGGGGAACTGGACCTTATGGCCGACAAGTTCATTCGAAGCCAAGGCGCTGTGCCATCTTTTAAAGGCTACAACGGATTTCCTTCCAGCATTTGCGCATCAGTCAACGAAGAATTGGTGCATGGATTTCCAGGCAAACGCAAATTGATCGAGGGCGATATCGTTACGTTTGATATCGGCGCGCAATACCAGGGTTACCATGGTGACTCGGCATGGACCTACGCTGTAGGAGAAATCTCCGAAGAGGCCCAGCGTTTGCTGGACGTTACGGAAGGATCGCTCTATGCTGGACTTGCGCTAGTCAAACCCGATGTCCGCTTGTTTACAATCTCTCATGCCATTCAGCGTCATATCGAGGATGCAGGTTTCTCTGTCGTCCGGGAGTACGTTGGTCATGGCGTGGGTACCGATCTGCATGAGGATCCGCAAATTCCGAACTATGGCATCCCTGACCGCGGACCAAGACTCAAACCGGGCATGGTGCTCGCGATTGAGCCGATGGTCAATGCCGGGAAACGGAATGTCAAGACGCTGGAAGACAACTGGACGGTTGTAACGGTTGACGGCTCGCTATGTGCTCACTTCGAGCATACGGTAGCAGTCACGCCGGATGGCATGGAAATTTTGACGAAGCTGCCGGAATAGGGTGATGACATTGAATCATGAAATCACGCTTCAACCCGGTCAGATTGTCAAGATACTGAAGGGCAGAGATGCCGGACAGTATGCCGTTATCGTTTCGATTGAGGACAGCAGGTTCGTGTGGATCGCGGATGGGGACAAACGCAAGTTTGACGGGGCCAAGAAGAAGAATGTTCTTCATCTTGAACCTCAATCCTACATTAGCAGTGAAGTGGTAAACAGTTTGCAAGAAAGCGGTCGGGTTACAAACGGTAAACTGCGTTTCGCACTTGGCCAATTTGTATCCGATAAATCCAAGGCAGATCAGAAAGGAGACTAACTGTGGCTAAAGAAGATGTCATTGAAGTCGAAGGAACGGTCATCGAGCCGTTGCCGAATGCTACCTTTAAAGTCGAGCTGGAGAATGGTCACCAGATTCTCGCTCATGTTTCCGGAAAGCTGCGGATGCACTTTATCCGTATCCTTACAGGAGACAAAGTGGTTGTTCAACTCTCGCCGTACGATTTAACCAAAGGTCGTATCACGTACCGTAAATAGATTCAAGGTTCCCCTGGGGAATCAAGGAAAGCTGCGAAGCGGTTTTACTGACGTAAAACTCAGCAGCGGTAACAAACTACTTTAGTTTCGAAGCTGGTTTTACAACGTAAAACTTGGAGGAGGTAATTAGCATGAAGGTAAGACCTTCTGTAAAGCCTATTTGCGAAAAATGCAAAGTCATTCGCCGCAAAGGGAACGTAATGGTTATCTGTGAAAATCCGAAACACAAACAAAAACAAGGTTAAAGAAGGGGGTGTAGCGTAAAATGGCTCGTATAGCTGGTGTGGATTTGCCACGTGACAAACGCGTTGAGATCGCCTTGACTTACATTTTCGGAATCGGTAAAACGACTTCCCAGAAAGTATTGAAAGAAACTGGAATCAATGCAGACACTCGTGTCCGTGATTTGACAGAAGATGAAGTCAGCAAATTGCGCGAAACGATCGATGGTATGGTTAAGGTAGAAGGTGACCTGCGTCGTGAAATTTCCTTAAATATTAAACGTCTCACGGAGATCGGCTGCTACCGCGGTATTCGTCACCGTCGTGGATTGCCTGTTCGTGGTCAACGTACTAAAACGAATGCTCGTACACGTAAAGGTCCTCGTCGTACCGTAGCGAACAAGAAGAAATAAGAAAGGGGGATAATAGACAATGGCTAAACCAAAAAAAGTCGTACGTACTAAACGTCGTGACCGCAAAAATATTGAAAGTGGCGTGGCTCATATCCGCTCCACGTTCAACAATACCATCGTAACGATTACGGATCCTCACGGAAACGCGATTTCTTGGGCAAGCTCCGGCGGCCTTGGATTTAAAGGTTCCCGTAAGTCGACCCCGTTCGCTGCGCAAATGGCTGCTGAAACAGCTGCCAAAGCGGCTATGGAACACGGTATGAAAGCGGTGGAAGTCATGGTTAAAGGTCCTGGTGCTGGTCGTGAAGCAGCCATTCGTTCCCTGCAAGCAGCAGGTCTCGAAGTTAACCTGATCAAAGACGTAACACCAATTCCACATAACGGATGCCGCCCACCAAAACGTCGTCGCGTATAATGAAGTCATCCTGTTAATGTGGTATAAATCCGTTGCAATCTGCTAATAATGGTTGTTTAGGCATACTACTACATGGATTACTGGATAAGATGACAGTTTCATATAGGAGCGACGTTTGAAGGAGGGGTACTTGCGTGATTGAAATCGAAAAGCCGAAAATTGAGACCGTTGATGTCAATGAAGAAGGAACCTATGGGAAATTCGTTGTTGAGCCTCTAGAGAGAGGATATGGCACGACGCTGGGGAACTCGCTTCGCCGCATCTTGTTATCCTCACTCCCGGGTGCAGCCGTCACATCGATTCAGATCGATGGCGTGCTTCATGAATTCTCCACGATTCCGGGTGTCATGGAAGACGTGACCGAGGTCATCCTGAACCTGAAAGCTTTGTCTCTGAAAATTCATTCCGATGAAGAGAAAGTGTTCGAGATTGATGCGGAGGGTGAAGGGGTTGTTACTGCTGGTGACATCCGAGCGGATAGTGATGTGGAGATTCTGAATCCGGATCTTCATATTGCGACGCTGGGCCCTGGTGCAAGACTTCATATGCGTATTTTTGCCAGTCGCGGTCGTGGCTATGTCCAGGCGGATCGGAACAAACGCGATGACCAGCCTATCGGCGTCATTCCCGTCGATTCGATCTACACTCCGATTAGCCGTGTTAACTACGGCGTGGAAAATACGCGTGTTGGCCAAGTAACCAACTACGACAAACTGACGCTTGAAATTTGGACGGATGGCAGCATCCGCCCAGAAGAAGCCGTTAGTCTCGGTGCGAAAATCTTGACTGAGCATCTGTTCCTCTTCGTGGGTCTGACCGACGAAGCGAAGGATGCGGAGATCATGGTCGAGAAAGAAGAAGACAAGAAAGAAAAAGTGCTTGAAATGACGATCGAAGAGCTGGATCTTTCCGTTCGTTCCTACAACTGCTTGAAACGTGCCGGCATTAATACGGTACAAGAGCTGACTACGAAAACCGAAGAGGATATGATGAAAGTCCGGAACCTCGGACGCAAATCCTTGGAGGAAGTTCAAGAGAAGCTCGAAGAGTTGGGCCTGGGACTTCGTACGGAAGAATAGCAGATTCGGCTTAGCTTAGCAAAGGAGGGAAAAACACATGGCATACCAAAAGTTGGGCCGCGATTCCAGTGCGCGTAAAGCGTTGTTCCGTGACCTGGTAACCGACCTTTTCTTATATGAGCGTATTCAAACGACTGAAGCCAAAGCGAAAGAAGTTCGTTCGATCGCTGAGAGACTGATCACAAAAGCAAAAAAAGGTGATCTGCACGCTCGTCGTCAAGTAGCTGCATTCGTGCGTCGTGAAACGGTTGACGGTGAACAAGATGCAATCCAAAAATTGTTCTCCGAAATCGCTCCTCGCTACGTAGAGCGTCCAGGCGGATACACGCGTATCCTGAAACTGGGTCCTCGTCGTGGTGACGCAGCTCCAATGGTTTATTTGGAACTGGTAGATCGCGCGTAATTTCGTTTTGTTCCATTGAAGTGACTGAAGTTATGTATGCCCGGCTCTTCAGATGTTTATTCTAGGGGCCATGAACGGGAAGTGGTGCGAGATATAGTCGATCATTTGGTTCGACTCGTCTCGACTACTCCATGGGCTACGATAACGGGGACCTTCTAGTCATGTGGCTGACTCGAAGGGTTCGGCTTAACATGATGAAAAGGAGCTCCTATGGGGCTCTTTTTTTGATAGATATGGAACTCATGAGTTATCAGCGATGCTGATGAGATTCTAAATCGCAAGTTTCGTTGCGGAATCATTCGATGAAAGCACGCAGGAGGCAAGCAATGCGTAATCTTCTGATGAAGGTCAGTTACGACGGTACCGATTATAACGGCTTTCAGACCCAGCCCGGTGGCCACACGATTCAGGACTATTTAGAGGAAGCCATTCGCCGCTTGTCCGGAGAGCAGCTCAAGATTACGGCTTCCGGCCGGACAGATGCCGGGGTGCATGCCCGCGCCCAGGTGTTTAATTTTTACACGGCTTCCCCTATTCCCGTGGAGCGTTGGTGCATGGCATTAAACACTTGGCTGCCGGAAGATATCGTGGTTTCGGATGCAATGGAGGTACCGATGGAATTCCATTCCCGCCATGCAGCGAAACGCAAAACCTATCGTTTTACCATCAATGCGAATCAATATCCGGATCTATTCAACCGTCGGTACCAGATCCATCATCATGGAAAACTGGATATCGCAGCGATGGAGCAGGGACTTTCTCATCTGATCGGAACGCATGACTTTACAACGTTTGCGTCACGAAAGTCGACGAAGCCGTCCCATGTCCGTACGATTTTTGATGCTTGGATCGAGAAGGATACATCCATGTGCCGCCCAGGCACCAGAGATCAAGGAATCATTCATACGTTCATATCCGGGAACGGGTTTCTGCAGCACATGGTCCGGATCATTATGGGAACGTTGATTGAGGTAGGGGAAGGCAAGCGCCATCCGGATGATATGAAGGTCATATTGGAAGCCCAAAATCGGGCGGCAGCCGGTCCCACAGCGATGGGCAAGGGCCTGATGTTATGGGAAGTGGATTACGATATCGCCGGCCAAGAGAAGCCGCAATGACTGATGCGATACGTACCACGCAGACGGCTATTCCCCCAAGAACCGGAAAGCGTTCGGAATGCGTTTGCCGGCTTGTTTGAATCAAATCGCATGGTGTAAGGTGGAAAAGCAAAAAACACTTGCGGAAGTGGGCGTAATCCTGTATTATATAAGTTGTGTTTTCTTAACGGCTCTCCCACAGCCCCGGTTAAGAGAATGCCAATAGCAAGACAGCAACACCATGAAAATGCTTTACACATGAACGAAGATAAATGATGAAAATTAATGATGATTTTCGGACGAATACAAGGAGGAACTATACATGCGTACCACCTATATGGCGAAGCCAAATGAAGTTGAGCGCAAATGGTACATCGTTGATGCCGAAGGCAAAACGCTTGGCCGTTTGGCAAGTGAAGTTGCGGCTCTGATCCGCGGCAAACATAAGCCTCAATTCACTCCACATGTTGACACAGGGGATTTCGTGGTTGTTATCAACTCCGAGAAAATCCACCTCACTGGCAAAAAGATGGAGAACAAGAAATATTATCGTCACTCCCTGCATCCAGGTGGATTGAAAGTAACTTCAGCTCAAGACCTGATTGCTAAATTCCCAGAACGTGTAATCGAAAGCGCGGTTCACGGCATGCTTCCTAAAACTCGCATGGGCGAGAAAATGAAGCTGAGACTGAAAGCATACGCAGGCACGGCACATCCACATGAAGCACAAAAACCAGAAGTTTACGAACTTCGCGGTTAATTAAAAAGGAGGACAGTTTCATGGCACAAGTACAATACTATGGGACAGGTCGTCGTAAGCACTCGGTAGCACGTGTACGCCTCGTACCGGGTGAAGGACGCATTGTCATCAATAAACGTGATATCAATGAATATTTCGGTTTGGAAACACTCAAACTGATCGTTAAACAACCTTTGAATCTGACAGAAACACTGGGCAAATATGACGTGCTTGTCATCGCTCACGGTGGCGGCATCTCCGGTCAAGCTGGAGCAATCCGTCACGGTATCTCCCGTGCTCTTCTGAAAGCAGATCCTGAATTCCGTCCTTCTCTGAAAAGAGCTGGATTCCTGACTCGCGACCCTCGTATGAAAGAACGTAAGAAATACGGTCTTAAAGCAGCTCGTCGCGCGCCTCAGTTCTCCAAACGTTAATATTCGATTTACGAAGCCCTTGGCCATTACGGTCAAGGGCTTTTTTGTAGTGTAAGAAAGCATAATTCTCGAAGCATAGGACTCCGGCTATCGCAACTCACCGTTATCTGCATCGAAGTCTCTCTACTGATTAGGAAGTGGACAAGACATTTGTTGTCAGATTGTCCACAAAGATATGCACATTATGGTGAGCCCATTAGGGATACGTTCGCGTGTTTTGGGGCATGTTGTTCACATCATGTGCACAGGCTGAGGATAGAAAGAATGAAGCTGGCTTCCGAGCATGATTATCTGACATCGTTAACCACTTGACTTCATATGTAAATAGAGATATATTATTAATTGCAAATTAATTAAGTGCTTAAATAATTAATATTTAATCATTAATTAGATAAGTAATTTCTTGGAGCAGTAAGGGGGGGATATGGTTGGATCGCAATGAAGAGATTTTTAAGGTGTCGTCGATGTTCCGGGCGCTGCTAAAGAACATTTCTCAAGAATGGAACAAGTCGAGCGCCGGGAAATACAATTTAAGTTTCCCTCAATTTCAGGTGCTGTATGTATTAAAGATGAAAGGGCCTCTAAAGGTCTCGGAGCTTGCTGAAGTTTTGTCTTTGACGCCGCCGGCTATAACCGGACTGACGGATAAATTGGTTGCAGAAGGATATCTGCAGAAAGAACGCGCCGAGGATGATCGCAGAGTTGTCAACATCACGCTCTTGGAACCGGGGCTAGAGATCATTAAAAAAGTGAAGAAGGATCAAAAAGAAATGATCCAGGGATTTTTTGACTTCCTCTCTGAGGAAGACATTCAGCATTTAAGAAGAATCTTCTCCTTGATGCTGTCAAACATAGATAAAAACAATCACAACGGGTAGAGGTGGAGCATGGAGCATTTAACGCTTAAACGTAAAGTTTCGATTATGATCGCGATCATGGCTGCAATGTTCTTCGCAGCCATTAACCAGACGATAACAAGCACCGCGATGCCGCGGATTATCGCCATTCTCGATGGCATGGATTATTATACATGGACCATCAACATTTATTTGTTAACATCAACGATCGCAACCATACTGGTTGGCAAGCTGTCCGATATGTTCGGACGTAAGCCGTTTATTTTGATAGGTATATTATTTTTCATGTTAGGGGCTTTCCTGACGGGTACATCCACAGACGTGTACCAATTCATTATTTATCGTGGAATTCAAGGTATAGGTGCCGGCATTATCCAGTCGACGGCATTTATGTCGGTCGGGGATTTATTCCCGCCGCGGGAACGTGGTAAATGGATGGGCCTGATGACGGCGGTATTCGGTTTTTCCAGTGTCCTGGGTCCTACGCTAGGCGGATATCTGGTCGATAACATCGAGTGGCGTTGGTTGTTCTGGATCTTCCTGCCGCTGGGTGTAGTGGCCTTTATCATGATCTGGACGTTGTTTCCGAAGGTTGAACGCAAACCTGGCCAGTCCATTGACTATCTGGGCTCTCTGTTTCTTACAACGTCCATCGTTCCTTTACTACTGGCCTTTTCTTGGGCAGGTACGGAGTATCCTTGGGGATCACCGGAGATTATTGGTCTCATCGCAGCTTCGGTCGTATCGGCTCTTATCTTTATCTTGGTTGAGATGAAAGCGAAAGAACCTGTATTGCCGCTTAGTTTGTTCAAAAATAGTGTCGTTACGGTTTCTAATCTGATTGGATTTTTTATGAACTTTGGTTTGATGGGTGCCATGATTTATATTTCCTTCTATGTTCAAGGTGTACTTGGTATCTCACCAACTTATGCGGGTTATGTAACCATACCCATGTCGATTTTCATGATGGGTACAAGTGCCGTAGCAGGTCAACTCATTGCTAAGAGTGGTAAGTACAAACGGTACGCACTTCTTGGAGTTCCAATTATGATGGTCGGTATGGGAATTATGGTGTTCATGGACAACATTTGGCTTACTGTGGTTAGTACCATTATATTCGGTGTCGGTCTTGGTTTGGGCATGCCGGTATTCTCGCTGGCTACGCAGAATGCGGTACCGCACAAAGAGCTCGGTGTAGCAACGGCTTCATCCCAATTATTCCGTAATCTTGGGGGGACAATCGGGATCGCGGTCATGGGCACGGTTATGTCGAACAACCTGACAAAGAATCTGAAGGAAGCACTTCAGTCAGCTAATGCACCTGATTTTAGCTCTGTGGATCCGCAGCTAGCTCAGCAGATGCTCTCCTTCGCCAATCCACAGACACTGATGAATAAACCGCTGATTGAGCAGACGCAGGCAAGTCTTCCTGCTGAGGTACAGCCATTATTCGTACAAATGATCGATAGTATCCGCGATGCACTCGGAAATACATTGTCGATGGTGTTTCTCACAGGCACGTTAGTTCTCGTAGTCGCATTGCTTCTCGTATTCTTTTTGAAGGAAATCCCGCTGCGGACAACGAATCAGGCATCGGCTTCCAAGTCCGAGGATTCGGAAGGAAAGAGTTCCGGCGCAGGCATGAGAGCCAAAGAGGTATCCGTAGCATCGGAGTAAGTCCAAGACTTGTCATAATGTTTGGAAAATAGAATAGAGAGAAGTCCCTTCCTGCTTGAGCAGGAAGGGTTTTTTCGTTTCTTATGGTAACGATTTGATGGTTGACATTTATTAGGAATGTTTTATACTGTATTTAATTCATATTATTTCAGTAGGATTATCGGGATTAATGAATAATGGGGGAGGCATCCAATCATGAATTTGCTGGAGAAAGAAGATCTGATCAGAGTGCAAGCTGAAGAGCTTGAGCATGCATCGGCTGAGGAAGTCATCGAATTCGCAATCAAGACGTTTCCTAACATAACGTTTGCTTGCAGCTTTGGAGCAGAAGATGTGGTATTGGTCGACATGATTCAGAAGATCAGTCCGTCGACGGATATTTTTTATCTGGATACCGACTTTCATTTCAAGGAGACATATGAAACGCGGGATCGTATGGCAGAACGTTATGGCCTGGAATTTGTACGCGTATCTCCGCTCATCACGCCGGAAGAGCAAGCGGCTCAGCATGGAGAAGCATTATGGAGCGTCAGCCCGAACGAATGCTGCAACATCCGCAAGGTAGAGCCGTTGACCCGGATTCTGTCTCAATACGAGGCTTGGATCACAGGCATACGAAGAGATCAAGCCCCTACCCGGGCGAACTCGAAGAAGATTGAATATGATACCAAGTTCGGTTTGGTGAAGTTCAATCCGATCGCGGGCTGGACGAGTGAGGATGTGTGGGATTATATCCGCACGAACGAGATCATCTATAACCCGCTGCATGATCAGAATTATCCTAGCATTGGCTGCGAATACTGCACGCGGCAGGTCATGCCGGGAGAAGATCCACGTGCAGGCCGCTGGTCCGGGCATGAGAAGACGGAGTGCGGGCTTCATAAATAAACAGATAAGACCACTTGCCTTATTACAGTTGCAGCATTAGAAGGAGGAATTATTCATGACAGCCATACTCCCTCATGGCGGAACGCTGGTGCAGCGGGTAGCCCAAGGAGAAGAACGTGAAGCTTTGTTGAAGCAGGTTGACACCTTTCATAGGATCCCTGTAAACGCCTGGAGCATTTCGGACTTGGATCTAATCGGGGTCGGAGCATTTTCGCCATTGGTGGGATTTCTGAACGAGCAGGACTATAAGTCCGTCGTTTCCAATATGCGTTTATCTGACGGAACGGTGTGGAGCATACCGGTCACGCTGGCCGTAGATGAAGACACGGCCGCGAAGCTCATTGTCGGCGAGAAGGCGGCGCTTGTAGGCGAAGAAGACGGCGTCGTTTATGGCGTCATCGATGTCGAGAGCGTCTACCAGGTCGATCAGCAAGTCGAGGCTGTACAAGTATTCAAGACCGATGATCCGGAGCATCCAGGCGTGAAAAAGCTTTTGGAACGACCTGCGACGTATGTTGGAGGTCCGATTCAAGTATTGAATCGCCCGCAGCCGGAACGGTTTGGCGAGTTTTATTATGACCCGGCTGAAACACGCGCGCAGTTTAAAGCCAAGGGCTGGAATACGGTTGTCGGCTTTCAGACTCGAAATCCGGTTCACCGTGCACATGAGTACATTCAGAAAAGCGCAATGGAAATCGTAGATGCGCTATTCCTCAATCCGCTCGTGGGAGAGACCAAATCGGATGACGTTCCTGCCAACGTGCGGATGAAGAGTTACCTGACCTTGCTGGAGAACTATTACCCCGCTGATCGTACCTTCCTGGGCGTATTTCCGGCTGCCATGCGTTATGCAGGCCCAAGGGAAGCCATATTCCATGCCATGGTTCGCAAAAATTATGGATGCACTCATTTTATCGTGGGCCGGGATCACGCCGGAGTCGGCGACTACTACGGCACTTATGAGGCACAGGAAATTTTCAAGAATTTCACTGCGGAAGAGTTAGGCATTACTCCGCTGTTCTTCGAGCACAGCTTCTTCTGCACAACATGCGGAAACATGGCCTCGAGCAAAACATGCCCGCATCCTAAAGAGGATCATCTAACCTTGTCGGGAACGAAGGTTCGCGGCTTGCTTCGCGAGGGGCAGTGCCCGCCGCCGGAATTTACGCGCCCGGAAGTTGCGCAAGTACTGATCGAAGGCATGAAAGAGCAGATCACGGTATAACGAAGGCATAAATAACTGCCTTGTCCCATATGATGGAGTAGAACAACTCATGGGACGAGGTGGTTTTGTTATGTCCAGGCGGAGAACGGACAAGGTTACGGTATGGATATCGTTGAAGAGAATCAAGCAAACCCTGATTGGTGCCGTACTACTGGCACTGCTCATTATCGTAGTGACGTACGAAATCCCCTCTGCTAAAACATCCAATACCTGGAGCCTGCCGCTTGCCGGCAAAGTCATTGCCCTTGATGCAGGCCATGGCGGGCCAGACGGGGGAGCAGTAAGCCGCCAAGGCGTCATAGAGAAGGATGTAAATCTGGCCATCACCTTGTATCTACGTGATTACTTGCAGCAGGCAGGCGCGCTTGTCATTATGACAAGAGAAGGAGATTACGACCTGGCGGCGGAAAGCACCAAGGGCTATTCCAAGCGGAAAACGGAAGACCTCAAACAACGCGTGCGGATGATCGAGGACAGCAAGGCCGACCTGTTTATCAGCATGCATCTGAACAGCATTCCGTCCAATCGGTGGAGAGGCGCGCAGACCTTTTTCCCGCCGAATAACGAGGACAGCAAAAAACTTGCGGAATTGATCCAGGCTGAAATCAGGCATAACCTGGAGAATACGCAGCGTCTGGCCAAAACGGACGATAAGATATATTTGCTCCAAGCCCTGCGCATGCCATCCGCCCTGGTCGAGGTCGGTTTCTTGTCCCACCCGCAGGAATCCGAATTGCTTCGGGACGAGAAATATCAGAGGAAGGTCGCAGCTTCCGTGTATAACGGCATTTTGCGGTATACCTCCGGAGAGTCCATCAGCGAGTCGTCACAAGCTGCAGAGTAATGGTATAATAGACACGAATATCGAAACATTGTCTATTCCATTACATAGAGCAGAGGTGCTTATATGCTGACTAGAGAAACGGTACAGGAGATACTCCAGCCTTTACGTGATCCCGAAACCGGGAAGAGCCTGATGGAGCTCCAGCGTATTCGAGATATTGTAGTCAAGGAACGCACGGTTCGATTATCCGTGACGTACAGCAGCGAAGATGTACGCGCTTCCCTGGAAGCGCAGATCAGAGAAATTCTGGAGGCGATGGGGGCAGAGGATATTCATATCCGCATGCGTCCCCTGGACAATGCCTCAAACCAAGCGAACCGCGAGGAAGCCAACGATCGCGATAAGCTGACAAAAGGGCATGCTGCCGGCATGGAGCAGAATACGCTTCTAAGCGAACAATCCGGCGTTCATTTCATTGCGATCGCAAGCGGCAAAGGCGGCGTCGGCAAATCCACCGTTACGGTGAATTTAGCCGCAGCTTTGGCCCGACAAGGGAAGAGAGTCGGTCTGATCGACGCGGATATTTACGGATTCAGCGTGCCGGACATGATGGGCATTGAGGAAGGGCCCTCCGTAACCGAAGACGGCGTCATTCACCCGGTTGAGCGCTTTGGCGTCAAGGTCATGTCGATGGGCTTCTTCATCCGTGAGAACAGTCCGGTGATTTGGCGCGGACCGATGCTTGGCAAAATGCTGCGTCAATTTTTCACTGATGTCGCTTGGGGGGATTTGGACTACATGCTGCTTGATCTGCCGCCAGGAACAGGTGACGTGGCGCTGGACGTGCATCAGATGATTCCGCAGAGCAAAGAGATCATCGTAACCACCCCTCATGCTACGGCGGCGTTTGTTGCCGCCAGAGCGGGTGCGATGGCCTTGCAGACCGATCACGAAATTCTGGGCGTCGTCGAGAACATGTCCTATTATGTCTGCTCCCATGGCGGAGAGAAGGATTATGTGTTTGGTCGTGGAGGCGGAGGCAAGCTTGCCGAGACGCTTCATACGGAGCTTCTCGCGCAGCTTCCGTTGGGGGCCCCGGATAATCACCCTTCGGAACCGGATTTCTCGCCATCGGTTTATAAACCGGGGACCGAGAGCGCAGCGATTTACGAAGAGATCGCCTCACGAATCGCGGCTAAGCTTGAAGGATCCGTTTAAGACCAGCTCATAATATGACGAAACAAGCTCCCTCTGCAGGGAGCTTGTTCTATTTTTCGGAATGGATGCTCTAACCGCCGCCCCCATCGCCGCCGCCTTCTTCACCGCCACCACTTTCACTGCCACCATCACCCCCACTGCCGCCTTGCCCTTCTTGGCCTTTTCCCTCGCCTTGTTTTTTCTTCTCTACTTTAGGCTGCAGTTCGTCTTTCACAACCGTTTTAAGAAGTTCCATTACCTCCAAGCGGAACAGCGGGTTCTCCATAGCTTCCTGCATCACGGTCATGGACTGTTTGCGATAGTCCGGGGTTTTGGTCAATTCAAGAAAGGATTTCATCACATCGGGAGACTTTAACATATCCTGAATCGATTTTTGATACGTCGGGTCCTTGATGAGCTGCATATGCAATTGCTTGCTTTCGCTATTGATGGCTTTGGCAAATTCACCGGCGAATTTAGGATCGGTCATGATCTTCTCAATTTCTTTCTTATATTCCTCCGACACCAGCGTATCCTTAACAGCCAGGCGAATTTGATCGCCAGATTGGGCGGACATCATTCGCATTCCCATTGAGCCTCCGCTGCTTGAGGAACCGCCGGTTCCGCCCCCAATCGCTTCTTCCACCGCTTTTTTGCCTTCATCGGTTTTCAGAATGTCGACCACCATAGACTTGATTTCTTTATAGCCAAGCTGTGGGGACGAGCTTTGTTCTGCGCCACAAGCGGTAAGCACCATGGCAGCAACGAAGACGATAATACATAAACGAAATAACGGCCACTTCATTACCGTTGTCCTCCTTTTTTCGCAAGAAAAATCCTTCTGCATACGGTCTGTCTTTTCGTGAAAGTAAGTTGATTGTCATTTTTCTTACGGGTCTTCGCATAGTATGCGATGGATTTGCAGAAATATGTCGGATTCAGAATGGTTTTTTATTGTGAACGTTGGTAAAATAATGATCTGTGGGGGTGGAAGTTAGTTGAGCTTACGTAAGTGGTCCAAATTGTTTTTGAAAACGCTGCTCGTCGGGGCAGTGGCGGCATTGATCGTAGGTCTGATCCTGCAGTTGTTTAATGGCGCTATCGAGTTCACGGGAATGGCCGATTTATTGATATACCCGCTGATTTTGTTAGGCTCTGGGGCGCTGGTGAGCGTATACTCCCAGATGGGCTTTTTTGCATACCTGACGTTAAATTATATGGGGATTGGCATATTCCGAAGAAAGACTTGGCAATACATTCAGATTGTGTTGGCTGTACTGGCATTGCTGGAGCTGATGTTCTTCCGTACGTTTGTCGGCGGATCCACCAGCCTGCAGCAGGATTTGATTTTGGGTATCTCCATACTGGTCATTGCCATTGTCGTTGCTTACCTCAAAGTAAAGAGCACAAATGCCAACGCGTGGATCCCGACGCTGTTCTTCATGATGGCCATTTCCATCGTAGAGATTATCGGCGTGCTGCAAATCGGAGTGAGCAACGCCACGATTTTTATGGTTGTACCGTTGCTGATCTGTAATGCATACCAGATTCTGACGCTTCATAAAGTTACACAAGACGAAAAAAAGAGCTAACGCCTTAGCTCTTTTTTTGTTAAGCATTATTGAATGTTAAGGGTCTTCATGAGTCATAGCCCGCCTGCGTCTTCGATGCTCTTCTGCAATGAAGCGTGATCGCGGACCTCGGTGCCTTGGGTGCTGCCCTGTTGAAGCAGATCGGTGACCGTAACGAACTCGTAGCCTTGATTGCGAAGTTCCTTGATGATGAGAGGCAGCGCTTCATGGGTTTGCTTCACCGAATCGCTGGCGTGCATCAGCACGATATCTCCCGGATGGGCTTTGGAGACGACGCGATCGACGATTTTCTCGACGCCGATGTTCTTCCAATCCCTGGAGTCGGTATCCCACTGGATCACCGTGTAGTTCAGGCTTTGGGCGATGCTGAGGACTCTTTTGTCAAAATCCCCGTTCGGCATCCGTATCAATTTGGGTTCTTGTCCGGTCATTGCGGTTAAAATAGTGTGTGCCGAAGAAATCTGCTTGCGTATTTCCTCGTCGGTGAGCGTGCTGTAATTATCGTGCTTGAATCCGTGGCTCCCGATTTCAAATCCGCTTTCCTTGATGGCATTCACGATATCGGGATGCGTTTTGCTCCATGGCGCAGACAGGAAGAAGGTTGCCTTTTGAACTCCATTGTCCTTTAAGGCCTGTAAAATGGGCTCTGCGCGTTTTTCGCCCCAGCTGATGTCAAAGGTCAACGCAATCTGTTTCTTGTCCGTAGACACGCTGTAAATCGCTGATGGGTTGTCCTCGGAGAAGACCGAGATGTTGTCACTCTCCACATAAATAACGCCGATTGCAAAGATCGCCGCGGCAAGAACGAAGAAAAACCGCTTAATCTTTCTGCCGTTGAATACATAAAAAGAATTCATAATACGTGCGCCCCTCTCCCTTCAGTGTGCAATAGCTTGTTTACTTTCAACATATGCTCGTACTTGCGAGTTATACCAATTTAGGAGGTTCTCGAATGTTACGTTTTAGCATTTTTCTTAGAGATTTAAGATCCATCCGGAAGGCATTGCTCTTGGCAGCCGTTTTATTCATAGCCGGAATCGCAGCGGGAGCAAGCTCTGAGGGATTTGAACAATTCCTCCTGGGTCAGCTTCAAGGGCTAGGGGAGATTAGCCAGCAGCTAGGTTCCTCCGATCATCCGGAATGGAACTTTTTTGTGTTCATCTTTCTGAACAACAGCATTAAAAGCGTGCTGGTTATGTTTTCGGGCTTGCTGCTGGGAGTGATTCCATTTTTCTTCCTGGTCGTTAACGGCATGGTGATTGGTTTCCTGGTGAAGGTCGTGGGGGAGAGCGGAGAGAGTCTGTTCGATCTGATCGTGAAGGGGCTGCTGCCTCATGGCATCATTGAGATACCGGTCATTGTGATTGCCTGCGGGTACGGCCTGGCTTTTGGCGGGCTGGTATTGAGAAGCGTTGTGGCAACAGGGGAGCGCAGAAGCGGCATAGGCGCGGAGTGGCGCGGCTTTTGGCGGAAGCTGGGTACTGCTTCCTTATGGGTTGTCGTGCTGCTGCTCGTGGCCGCTATGATCGAAAGTACAATTACGTTGTGGCTGATGTCATAATTTTCCCGGAATTTGTGCATACCTAATAAAGCAGCTTGGCAGAGCAAAGAGAGCTGCGTGGACAGGGCGTTCATCATGATGTGCAGACAGCTTACTTTCGGTTTAGAGATCCCGCCAAAACGGTTAATCACCATTACATAGGCAAGTGCAGCTTTAAATCCGATTGAAGAGACATGACATGTTCGCTTAAATATATAAGGAGGTCCTATCATGCTGGGAATGCTATTCAATGAGAAAGAGTGCAAAGAGCTTGATTATGTACTGCGAAAAGAACTGGATGAAATGCTGCTGGATTTGAGCGACCAACGATTGGACCAAAATATCAGGCAGGCAATCGCTAACCGATATAAAACGGTATTTCGCATGTATGCCCGGTTTGCCCCGCAGAAAGAACTCTCCAAATATGCGCGTAACGGGAAGTTTCCGCAAATCAAACACTAATTCTGCGAAAAAGTGTTGACTAACCAGCTAACTATATGTTAAATTAATTTTCGCTTCCTTTTCGAAGGTGATGCCGCCAACCGGCGGCCATCAAACTTCAAAACAAACTTCAAAAAACTTTTTTAAAAAAAATGCTTGCAAAGTTGATAGGAAGTGTGATATATTATAAAAGTCGCCGCTGAGATGCGGACGACAAACAAGAAACACAGATTGATCTTTGAAAACTGAACAACGAGTGAGTAAAACGAACCACTTTGGTGGGACGTTGAAATAGAGAATTGAACAAATTCTCGTCAGTTTAGAAATGAGCAAGTCAAACTTTATTGGAGAGTTTGATCCTGGCTCAGGACGAACGCTGGCGGCGTGCCTAATACATGCAAGTCGAGCGGACTTGATGGAGTGCTTGCACTCCTGAAGGTTAGCGGCGGACGGGTGAGTAACACGTAGGCAACCTGCCCTCAAGACTGGGATAACTACCGGAAACGGTAGCTAATACCGGATAATTTATTTTGCAGCATTGTGAAATAATGAAAGGCGGAGCAATCTGTCACTTGAGGATGGGCCTGCGGCGCATTAGCTAGTTGGTGGGGTAACGGCCCACCAAGGCGACGATGCGTAGCCGACCTGAG